>NZ_JBHXPI010000039.1:0-36644 GCF_042718575.1 Streptomyces sp. NPDC058579 | reverse complement strand
CCCCGCCTGGCGTTGGCGCCCGCGGCCCCCGGGGCCCCCGCGCCCCCCCGCGGGGCCCGCGTGGCCCGCGCCCGGGGGGGCGCCGGCCCCGCCCCCCCGCGGCAGGGGAACGGTCACACCGCCCACCAGACGGTGGTGTCGGCGGGCAGCTCCACTACACCCTCCCCATGGGAGACGGTCTCGTTGGAGAGGAGGAACCGGCCGGGCAGCGGGACGGAGATGGCCCGGCCGGTGGTGTTGGCGGTGCAGACGAAGCCGTCGCGGCGGAAGGAGAGCACACCCTCGGGTGCCTCCAGCCACTCGACGCCTTCGCCCGCACCGAGTTCGGGTCGCTCGCGGCGCACCGCGAGCGCGCTGCGGTACAGCTCCAGGGTGGAACCCGGGTCGCCCGCCTGCGCCTCGACGCTCAGTCCGCCCCAGGTCGCCGGCTGCGGCAGCCAGCTGCCCCCGCCGCCGAAGCCGTACGACGAACCCTCGACGGTCCACGGGATCGGCACCCGGCAGCCGTCGCGGAAGCCGTCCTGGCCGGTGGCCCGGAAGAACGACGGGTCCTGACGGACCTCGTCGGGCAGGTCGGTGACGTCCGGCAGGCCGAGCTCCTCGCCCTGGTAGACGTACGCGGAGCCGGGCAGCGCCAGCATCAGCAGCGTCGCCGCCCGGGCCCGGCGCAGACCGAGCGCGCGGTCGCCGGGCTCACGCAGCTGGGTGCCGAGGCCGGGCGGGTTGGCGAAGCGGGTCGCGTGCCGGGTGACGTCGTGGTTGGAGAGCACCCAGGTGGTGGGCGCGCCGACCGGGCGCATCGCGGCGAGCGAGGCGTCGATCACCCGGCGCAGCTCCTCGGCGTCCCAATGGGTGCCCAGGTACTGGAAGTTGAAGGCCTGGTGCATCTCGTCGGGGCGCACGTAGTGCGCGGTGCGCTCGACGGTCGGGGTCCACGCCTCGGCGACGAGGACGCGCTCCCCGTCGTACTCGCTCAGCACCTGGCGCCAGGAGCGGTAGATCTCGTGGACGCCGTCCTGGTCGAAGAAGGGCATGACGTCGTTGCCGAGCAGCTTGAGCTGATCGTGGGCGCCGATGTCGGGCAGCCCCTCGGCCTTGACCAGGCCGTGGGCGACGTCGACGCGGAAGCCGTCGACGCCCATGTCGAGCCAGAAGCGCAGGATCGAGCGGAACTCGTCGCGTACGGCGGGGTGTTCCCAGTTGAAGTCGGGCTGCTCGGACGCGAAGAGGTGGAGGTACCAATCACCGTCTTCCACCCGTGTCCACGCCGGGCCGCCGAAGATGGACTCCCAGTCGTTGGGCGGCAGTTCGCCGTTCTCGCCCTTGCCCGGGCGGAAGTGGTAGCGCTCGCGCAGCGGGGAGCCGGGGCCCTCGCGCAGGGCGCGCTGGAACCACTCGTGCTGGTCGGAGGAGTGGTTGGGCACCAGGTCGACGATGATCCGCAGGCCGAGATCGTGTGCCTCGCGGATGAGCGCGTCGGCGTCGAGCAGGTTGCCGAACATCGGGTCGATGGCCCGGTAGTCGGCGACGTCGTAGCCGGCGTCGGCCTGCGGGGAGGCGTAGAAGGGGCTGAGCCAGACGGCGTCGACGCCGAGGTCCTTCAGGTACGGCAGCCGGCTGCGGATGCCCTCCAGGTCGCCCATGCCGTCGCCGTTTCCGTCGGCGAAGCTACGTGGGTAGACCTGGTAGATCACCGCGTCTCTCCACCAGCCCGTGTGCGTGCCGGTGGTCGGGGCGGCGGCGGGGGCAGCGAGATGCTGGGTCATGTCTTCCTTGATCGGTAAGGAGATGGCGGAGGAGTACGGGAACGGGCCGCCGGGGCCCGTAGCGGCTAGCCCTTGACCGCGCCTGCGGACATGCCGGTCACCAGGTGCCGCTGGACGAAGAGGAACACCAGCGCGGCCGGGAGGGCGATGAGGACCGAGGCCGCGGACATCGGCCCCCACTGGGCGCCGTACTGGTTGACGAACTTCTGCAGTCCGCCGGCCAGGGTGAGGTTCTCGTCGCCGACCATGAAGGCGGAGGCGTAGGCGACCTCGCCCCAGGCGGTGATGAAGGAGTAGAACGCCGTCACCGCGATGCCGGGCTTGGCGAGCGGCAGGATCAGCCGCCAGAAGGTGCCGAACGGGGTGAGGCCGTCGACCTGGCCCGACTCGTCGATCTCGCGCGGGATGGTGTCGAAGAAGCCCTTCATCATCCACGCGCAGAACGGCACGGCGATGGTGAGGTACGTGATGACCAGGCCGGCGGGCTCGTTGAGCAGGCCCATCGACGACATGATGTTGTAGATCGGCACGATGAGGACGGCGACCGGGAACATCTGGGTGATCAGCAGCGTCCACATCAGCCCGCGCTTGCCGGGGAACCGGAAGCGGCTGACGGCGTAGCCGGTGGTGGAGGCGATGAAGACGCCGAGGACCGTGGTGAGACCGGCGACGAGCAGCGAGTTGCCGAACCAGGTGAGGAACGGGGTGTCGTTCAGCAGGTTCGTGTAGTTCTCGAACGTCGTCTCCTTGACGAAGTCCGACGTGCTCGCGTACTTGGCCGGCTTGATCGAGGTCAGGAAGACCCAGAGCACCGGGAAGACGGCGATCACGGAGGCCGCGATCAGGGTGGCGTGCAGCCCGACCGAGGCGAGCGGCGAACGGCGGTCGCGCATCGGGGTGTTGGTCACGGTCTGAGGGGTCGTGGTGGTCACCAGACTTCTCCCTGCTTGCGGAGGACGCGCCGGTAGACCGCGGCGAAGACCATCAGGAGGACGAGGATCAGGACGCCCCAGGTGGACGACTGGGCGAAGTCGCGGGGGCTGATCTCGAAGGAGAACTTGTACGCCTGGGTGACCAGGATCTGGGTGGCCTCGCCGGGACCGCCCCGGGTGAGCAGGAAGATCACCGGGAACATGTTGAAGGTCCAGATGGTGCTCAGCAGGATCACGGTGGTGGACACGGACCGCAGTCCGGGCATCGTGATGTGCCGGAAGCGCTGCCAGGCGCTCGCGCCGTCCATCTCGGCGGCCTCGTACAGCTCACCGGGGATGGACTGCAGCCCGCCGAGGAGGGCGACCATCATGAACGGGACGCCGAGCCAGACGTTGACGGCGATGACCGAGAACTTGGCCCAGGTGGGGTCGTTGAGCCAGGGCAGCGCGTCGAGGCCGCCGCCGGCGAGGATCTGGTTGAGCAGACCGCGGCGCTCGTCGTAGAGGAAGCGCCAGGCGAAGACCGAGACGAAGCCGGGCACGGCCCACGGCAGGATCAGCAGCAGCCGGTAGAGCGAGCGGCCCGCGATCTTCCGGTTGAGCATGTTGGCGAGGACCAGGCCCAGGCCGAAGGTGACCGAGACACAGGCGACGGTCCACACCAGCGTCCACCCGAGGGTGGAGAGGAACTGGTCGCCGCTGAGCGCGTCGACGTAGTTGTCCAGGCCGACGAACTCGTACGTCGCGGGGATCTCGTTGACGCCGATGGAGCGCGCGACGTTCCGCTCGTTGGCGTCGGTCAGCGACAGGTAGATGCCGCGCACCAGCGGGTAGCCGATGATCACGCCGATCACGACGACCACCGGGGCGATCATCGCCCAGGCGTACCAGTGGGTGGAGAGGGAGCGCCTCAGCGGGCCCCGGGACGTACCAGTACCGCGGCGCCGGCCGCGGGCGACGTTGTCGCCCGCGGCCTTCGCCACCGACTGGCTGCTGGTGTCCACAGCCATCAGCCGGCCTGCCTTCCTTCTACTTCCAGTCCTTCAGGAGCTTGCGGTAGGACTCGCCGATGGCCTTGGCTCCGGCGTCCGGGGTGGTCTGGCCGGTGAGGACCTTGGCGTACTCGACCTTGACCGGCTCGAAGAGGCTGCCGCCCTCGGGGATCCAGGGGCGCTCGACGGCCTTGTCGACGACCGGCTTGAAGAAGCCGATCATCTGGTTGCTCGCGACGTCGGGCTTGACGTAGACGGACTCGCGGGTGGGGAGCAGGCTGAGCTCCTTGGCGATCTGCGTCTGGGTCTCGACCGAGGTCATGTACTCGGTGAAGGCGTAGGAGGCGTCCAGGTTCTTGGAGCCCGCGTAGATCGCCAGGTTGTGGCCGCCCTGCGGGGCGCCCTGGGCGGCCGAGCCGGCCGGGACCGGGGCGATGCCCAGGTTCGCCTTGTCGGCGAACTCCTTGCCCGCGAAGGTGTCGGTGACGGCCCACGGGCCGTTGATGATCATCGCGACCTTGCCGTCCTTGAAGGCGGCCTGCATGTTGTCCCAGCCGTTGGTCGCGTCGGTGATCGCGGCCTTGGAGTCGACCAGGTCCTTCACGGTCGCGAGCGCCTTGACGCCGTTGGCGTCGTCGACGGTGACGGTCTTGGTCTCGGCGTTGACCAGGTCGCCGCCCTCGCCGTACAGGAAGGAGAGGAACCAGTACGGGTCGTCACCGCGCAGGTACATGCCGGTCTTGCCGGTCTTCTGCTTGATGGTGGCGGAGGCGGTCTTCAGTTCGGCGATGGTCTTGGGGACCTCGACGCCGGCGTCCTTGAGGATCTTCTTGTTGTAGAAGATGCCCATGGAGTCGATGACCTGCGGCACGGCGTAGGTCTTGCCGTCGAACTTGGTCGAGGCGGCGGCCTGCTTGAGGAAGTCGCCCTCGTCCTTCAGGGCCGGGGTGCCGTCGAGCGGCTGGAGGTAGCCGAGGCTGGCGAAGTCCGGGGTCCAGGCGACCTCGGAGCGGATGACGTCCGGGGCGCCGGAGCCGGACTGCGCGGCGTTCTTGAACTTGTTCTGCGCCTCGCCGAACGGCACGTTCACGTACTTGACGGTGACCTTCGGGTGCTTCTTGGTGAAGTCCTCGGCGATCTTCTTGAAGACCTTGTCCTCGGAGCCGACCGTGGAGGTGTCCCACCAGGTGACGGTGCCGGAGAGCTCGCCGGAGCCCTTCGAGCCGCCGCCGTTCGCCGAACCGTCGTCACTTCCGCACGCCGCCAGGGTCACGCCCAGGGCAGCGACCAGCGCGGTGGCCGCTATGCCACGCCGCATGTGAACTCCTTCAAAGATCCCGGGGTGACGAGGGGCTGGAACCTGCCTCATGCGACCGCTCCCTCGCGGCGCTCCGGGTTGCCAGGAACGTAACAGGGATGAAAACGCGCCGAAAGAGCTTGCGAGAACTTTCTGCAAGGACCGGCGATCGTTACATCGACGTGTCCTGAAGGTTGCCGACGAGTCGCTTGACAGCGGGCTCCGTCCCTCTCCAGGCCCTCTTGCGGCCGCTCACGGGCACTGCAAGTCTTTGCATCATCTCTTGCAGGACCGTTTCACGGCCGCTCCGACCTCGTTGTCAGTACGAAGCCCAGCCCCCGTAACAAGCGAGAGGGACACCGCACATGGCCCACGAGCTCACCTCACCGTCGATGTCGGACTCCGCAAGTTCTTGCGGGGGCCCCTCCCGCCCCGGCTGGTGGCGGGACGCCGTCATCTACCAGGTGTACGTCCGCTCCTTCGCGGACAGCGACGGCGACGGGGTCGGGGACCTGCGCGGCGTACGGGAGCGGCTGCCGCACATCGCGGGGCTGGGCGCGGACGCGGTCTGGCTGACGCCGTTCTACGCCTCCCCGCAGGCCGACGGCGGCTACGACGTGGCGGACTACCGCGCGGTCGACCCGGTCTTCGGGGACCTGGCGGACGCCGACGACCTGGTGCGCGCGGCGCACGGGCTCGGCCTGAAGGTCATCGTGGACATCGTCCCCAACCACACCTCCGACCGGCACCCCTGGTTCCTGCAGGCGCTCGCCGGGGTGGGCCGGGACCGGTACGTCTTCCGGCCGGGCCGTGGCCCGGGCGGCGCCCAGCCCCCCAACGACTGGGAGTCGGTCTTCGGTGGCCCCGCCTGGACCCGGGTCGAGGACGGCACCTGGTACCTCCACCTCTTCGCGCCCGAGCAGCCGGACCTGGACTGGAAGAACGCGGAGGTACGGGCGGAGTTCGACTCGGTGCTCCGGTTCTGGCTGGACCTGGGGGTGGACGGCTTCCGGATCGACGTCGCCCACGGCATGGTCAAGGCGGAGGGCCTGCCGGACATCGGGCACGGGCAGCAGGCGAAGCTGATCGGCACCCAGCGGCTGCCCTTCTTCGACCAGGACGGGGTGCACGAGATCCACCGCGGCTGGCGCCGACTCCTGGAGTCGTACGGCCCCGACCGCATCGGGGTCGCGGAGGCGTGGGCGCCGACGCCGGAGCGGCTCGCCCTGTACGTACGCCCCGACGAGCTGCACCAGGCCTTCAACTTCCAGTTCCTGAACTGCCCGTGGGACGCGGCGGCGCTGCGCTCGGTCGTCGACGAGTCGCTGCGCGCCACGGCCTCGGTGGGCGCCCCGACGACCTGGGTGCTCTCCAACCACGACGTCGTCCGGCACCCCACGCGGTACGGCAGCCCGGCGCGCGGCCGGGCGGCGGCGCTGCTGATGCTGGCGCTGCCCGGTTCCGCCTACGTCTACCAGGGCGAGGAGCTGGGCCTGCCCGAGGTCGTGGACCTGCCGGACGAGATGCGGCAGGACCCGGCGTTCCTGCGCGGCGACGGGCAGGACGGGCTGCGCGACGGCTGCCGGGTCCCGCTGCCGTGGACGCCGGAGGGACCGTCGTACGGCTTCGGTCCCGGCGGCTCCTGGCTCCCGCAGCCCGCGGAGTGGTCGGGCCTGAGCGTCGCCGCCCAGGCCGCCGACCCCGGCTCGGTCCTGGAGCTGTACCGCTGGGCGCTGCGGCTCCGCCGCGAGCACCCCGCCCTGGGCGCGGGGGACGCGGTGGAGTGGCTGGACGGGCTGCCCGAGGGGGTGCTCGCATTCCGGCGCCGTTCGGAGGGCGGCTCGGTCCTGGTCACCCTCAACACGACGGCGCGGGAGGTGCCCCTGCCGCTCACGGCCTCTCCCCTGCTGAGCAGCGCCCCGGTCACGGGGGACGGGACGGCTGTTCCCGTACTCCCCTCCCCCGCCCCGGAGTTCACCGCCCGCGCCGCGCATGCGCACAACGTCCGGGTTCCCGCCGACTCCTGCGTTTGGTGGGCAATCTGACGTGCGACCGGTACAGTCCAATCCCATGACCGCGCGGCTTGCCGACATCGCAGCCCAGGCGGGGGTCAGTGAAGCCACAGTCAGCCGCGTGCTCAACGGCAAGCCCGGCGTGGCCTCGGCCACCCGTGAATCCGTGCTTGCCGCACTCGACGTCCTCGGATACGAGCGTCCGGTACGGCTGCGCCAGCGCAGCGCCGGGCTCGTCGGACTGATAACCCCCGAACTGGACAACCCGATCTTTCCCGCGCTCGCGCAGGTCATCGGGCAGGCCCTGACCCGCCAGGGCTACACCCCGGTGCTCGCCACGCAGACCCCCGGCGGGTCCACCGAGGACGAGCTGACGGACATGCTCGTCGAGCGGGGCGTCTCCGGGATCATCTTCGTCTCCGGGCTGCACGCCGACACCACCGCCGACATGACGCGCTACGACCAGCTGCGCGGCAAGGGCGTCCCGTACGTCCTGATCAACGGTTTCTCGCCCAAGGTGCAGGCCCCCTTCGTCTCGCCCGACGACCGGGCCGCGATGCAGCTTGCGGTGACCCATCTCGCCGCGCTCGGGCACACCCGGATCGGGCTCGCGGTGGGCCCGAAGCGGTTCGTGCCGGTGCTCCGCAAGATCGAGGGGTTCCAGCGCGGGATGAAGGAGCGGCTCGGGCTCTCCCCGGAGGAGTCCGAGGAGCTGATCCAGCACTCTCTGTACACGCTCGAGGGCGGGCAGGCAGCGGCGGGCGCGCTGATCTCGGCCGGCTGCACGGCCGTCGTCTGCGCGAGCGACATGATGGCGCTCGGCGCCATCAGGGCGGCCCGGCAGCAGGGGCTGCAGGTCCCCCGGGACGTCTCCGTGGTGGGTTTCGACGACTCCCCGCTCATAGCGTTCACCGACCCGCCGCTGACCACGATCCGCCAGCCCGTGCAGGCGATGGGGCAGGCGGCGGTCCGCGCGCTGCTCGAAGAGGTCGGGGGCACCCCGGCGCCGCACAGCGAGTTCGTCTTCATGCCTGAGCTGGTCGTTCGCGGTTCAACCGCTTCCGCCCCCAGTCAGGGAAATCCCTGAAGGTCCCCGTGAATGCCTCCGTCTCAAGACGGAGCATGTGCGCCCCGAACCCGTCGGAGGGATGATCGGACGGGGGGAATGGATCTGGCAGACTCTCCTCCTATGGGTGAAGCGACCGTGAAGAGTTTGGAAGGCCGGACGGCGGCCAGCCCGTCACCCATGCTGGACGGTGACGGAGTGCGGGCCCGGCTCCGCATGCCACGACGACCCAGGATCTGGTTCGAGATCCTGCTCATCGGCGTCAGCTACTGGACGTACTCGCTCATCCGCAACGCGGTACCGGAGCAGAAGGCCCAGGCGCTGAAGAACGCCGACTGGATCTGGGACGTCGAGGCATCCCTCGGACTCGCCTTCGAGCAGACCGTCAACCACGCCGTGAACTCGGTGACATGGCTGATCGTCTCGATGAACTACTACTACGCCACGCTCCACTTCGTCGTGACGATCGGTGTGCTGGTGTGGCTGTACCGATGGCAGCCGGGCCGTTACGCGGCGTCCCGCACGGTCCTGTTCGCCACCACCGGTGTGGCCCTGGTCGGTTACTACCTGTATCCGCTCGCGCCGCCCCGGCTGATGAACGGCCAGTCCTTCATCGACACGGTCCTGGTCCACCACACCTGGGGCTCGATGGCCTCGGGCAACCTCAAGCACATGTCGAACCAGTACGCGGCGATGCCGTCGATGCACATCGGCTGGTCGCTCTGGTGCGGTCTGACCATCTTCGCCCTGGCCTCGGCGCCCTGGGCCAAGATCCTCGGTCTGCTCTACCCCGCCGCCACGCTGGTCGTGATCGTGGCCACCGCCAACCACTTCTGGCTGGACGCGGTGGGCGGCATGATCTGCCTCGCCTTCGGCTTCGCCGTCTCCTACTTCTGGTACGGCTCCCTCCCGAAGGGCCTCCCCAAGCTGGTGGAGACCCCTGCCCCGGTGGCCCGGGGCGGCCCCTCCTCGCGGCCCGCGACGGCCGACGAGGAGGAGCAGGAGAAGGAGCGCCTGAGCCGGTAGCGGCTGCTCGCTAGCCCCGGTGCGTGATGCGGCCGCCCGCGACCGTGAGGCGGATCGGGGCCTGTTCCGTCTCGTCGGCGGGGGCCGTCGCCGGGTCGAGGGTGAAGGCG
Source organism: Streptomyces sp. NPDC058579 (assembly GCF_042718575.1). Taxonomy (NCBI): domain Bacteria; kingdom Bacillati; phylum Actinomycetota; class Actinomycetes; order Kitasatosporales; family Streptomycetaceae; genus Streptomyces; species Streptomyces sp. NPDC058579. The sequence continues at coordinate 27,443 of NZ_JBHXPI010000039.1, read as the reverse complement.
GTCAGGTCGGCGCGCAGCCCCGGGGCGATACGGCCGCCGAGGTGCTCCTCCCCCGCCGCGACGGCCGCGTGCATGGTGAGGCCCTCCAGGGCCATCAGGCCGGTCAGACCGTGTCGGGCCGAGGCGGCGCCGCGCGGGGCCTGGGCGGTGGCGAGGACCTGGCGGGCGTCGTGGTGGGCGATGGGCCAGTCCGAGCCGAGCGCCAGGTGCGCGCCCGCCTCCCGCAGGTCCCGGCAGCGCCAGGCGCGGTCCGCGCGGACGTCGCCGAGCCGCTTGGACCACTCGTCGGTGTGGTCGGCCCTGGTGTACGCGGTGTGCGGGGGCTGCATCGAGGCGACGACACCGAGGGCCGCGAACCGGCCGAGCTGGTCGTCGGGGACCGTCTCGATGTGCTCGATCCGGTGCCGGGGGCCCGGGGCACCGAGCCCTTCCACCGTGTCCAGGACGTGCCGGACCGCCGCGTCGCCGATGGCGTGCGTGGCGGTGCCGACCCCGGCCTCGTGGAGGTGGCGTACGGCTGCCGAGTAGGCGGCCGGGTCGGGCCAGAAGGCGTCGGTGCCCTGGCCGTGGCAGTCGGCGTGCTCCAGCCAGGCGGTGCCGCCCTCGACGGTGCCGTCCATGAAGAACTTCACCCCGCCGACCCGCCACAGCCGCCCGGCCCGCTCCTGGAGCCGTACCAGCTCGTCCAGCTCCTCAGGCGTCGCGCCGGGCATGCACCAGGGCGCGAGCCGGAGCCGGAGCGGCAGGTCGCCGTCGGCCTCCAGGGCGGTGAGCAGCCCGGGGACGTCGTGGCCGCCCATGTCCATGACGTGCGCGCCGGTCAGTCCGGTCGCGGCCATGGAGCCGAGCAGCTCGACCAGGCGGTCTCGGCGCTCGATGAAGGGCTGGGCGGGCAGGACGGGCGTCATCAGGTCCATCGCCGCGTGTTCGATCAGGTGGCCGGTGGGCCGTCCGTCGGAGTCGCAGACGATCTCGGAGCGCTGGGCGAAGGTGCGGGGGCCGTCGATGGAGGCGAGCCTCAGGGCCGTCTCGCTCGCGAGGGCGGAGTGTCCGTCGTAGAGGCGCAGGAAGGCGGGGGCGCCGCCGAGGACGTCCTCGATCAGCTCGCGGTGGATCGGCCGGCCGCCGAAGGCGTTGTGGTCGAGGCCGAAGCCGACGATCCAGCCCTCGCGGCGTTCGGCGCCGGTCAGTGCCGAGCGGAGGCCGTCGAGGTCGCGGACGGCGGAGAGGTCCGTTCCGGTGGCCATCTCCAGGCCCCAGACCGGGTGGCTGTGGGCGTCGGTGAGTCCGGGGGTGAGGGTGGCGCCGCCGAGGTCGACGGTCTCGGTGCCGGGTCCGCGCCAGTCACGGGCGTCGGTGGCGTCGCCGACGGCGGTGATCAGTCCGTCGTGGACGGCGACAGCGGTGTGCGCGGAGAGCTCGGGGGTGCGGACGCGGGCGTTGACGAGGACGAGATCGGGGGCGGGCACGGAGTAGCTCCTTCTTCGGGCTCTGCTGCGAACTTCGCGTAGACCTCGGGGCGCGTGCGGCGGAGCCGGTGGGCGAGGAGGAGGCCGAGGGCGAAGACGGCGGGGACGAGGGAGATCAGGACGGTGTTGACGGTGGTGGACGCGCCGGTGAAGAGGTCGACGTGGGTGACGACGAGACCGATGGCCCCGCCGAGCAGGACGAAGGCGGCGACGGGCGCGACCACCGTGCGCAGCCTGCCCTCGTCGTGGCTGATCCGGCGGAAGAAGAGCGGTACGGCCAGCGCCGCGAGAAGCTGGAGGACCATCAGGCCGATCATGCCGGGGGTGTTCACCCAGAGCAGCAGTTGCTGGTACGGGTCGGCTCCGGCGGCCGCGAAGCCGACGACGACGACCGCGCCGAGGACGGTCTGGAGGATGCCGGAGACGTACGGGGAGCGGTGGCGGGGGTGGACGCGGGCGAAGGCGGCGGGCAGGACGCCCTCCTCGGCGAGCGCGAGGCCGTAGCGGTTGATCGCGTTGTGGAAGGCGAGGAGCGAGGCGAGGACGCTGGTGACGATCAGGACGTGCATCAGGTCGGCGGCCCAGGCGCCCACGTAGGTGGTGATGGCGGCGAAGAAGAGCCCGCCGGGGTCGTCGGTCGCGGCCTGCACGACCTTGTCCTGGCCGAAGGCCTGGATGACGGTCCACACGACGAAGGCGTAGAAGAGGCCGAGGAAGCCGACGGCGATGTAGGTGGCGCGGGGGATCGTGCGCTCGGGGTCGCGGGCCTCACGGCGGTAGATGACCGTCGACTCGAAGCCGGTGAAGGCGGCGAAGGCGAAGGCCAGGACGGCGGCGGTGCCGGGGACGAGCACGTTGCCGGGGGCGAAGGAGGTCAGGAAGAGCCCGTCGGCGCCGCCGTCGAGCAGGACGCCGCCCGCGAGGAGGACGAGTATGCCGGTCTCGGCGACGAGCAGGACGCCGAGGAGCTTGGCGCCGAAGTCGATGGAGCGGAAGCCGCCGTACCAGATGAGCAGCAGCCCGGCGAGGGAGACGGGGAGCCAGGGGATGTCGACGCCCCAGAGGGCATGGCCGGTGTCGGCGGTGGCGGTGCCGAGGAGTCCGTAGACGCCGATCTCCATGCCGTTGTAGCCGAGCATGGCGAGCAGGGCGGCGGCGATGCCGACGGGCTTGCCGAGGCCTCGGGTGATGTACGCGTAGAAGGCGCCGCCGTTGCGGACGTGCCGGCTCATGGCGGTGAAGCCGACGGCGAAGACCGCGAGGGTGATGCCGGCGAGGAGGTAGCCGGCGGGGGCGCCGACTCCGCCGAGGACGACGGCGATGGGGGCGACGCCGGCCATGACGGTGAGCGGGGCGGCGGCGGAGACGACGAAGAAGGAGACGTCGGCGGTGGAGAGCGTGCCGGTTCTCAGCCCCTTGGGAGCGGTGGTGGTCTGTGAGGACATGGAGCGGGAAGCCCTTCCGAGGCAGGAAACCTAAAGGCTTTCGGTTCGCGCAATGTAACCTCGCGTTCAACGATTCGGGAAGACCTGACCAGGGGGAAAATCAATCATGGGCCGGCCGCGCAAGCCCCTCCTCGACCGCGAGCGGATCACCACGGTGGCGCTCGAACTCGTCGATGAGCGGGGCGAGTTCAGCGTCCCGCAGATCGCGAAGCGGCTCGGGGTGCAGACGGCGTCGGTGTACCACCATGTGGACGGCCGGGACGGGATCGTGGAGCTGCTGCGGGAGCGGGTCAGCGAGGCGATCGACGGCTCCACGCTGGAGAGGGGACCGTGGGACGCGGCGATGGCGGCCTGGGCGCGCTCCTACCGCGCGGCCTTCGCCGCCCACCCCCGGACCATCCCGATGCTGATGACCTCACCGGTGCGGGCGCCGATGGTGCTCGCCCAGTACGAGGCGGCGGTGACCCTGCTGCTCGCCGTCGGTTTCGACAACGCCGACGTCATGACGGTGATCGTCGCCCTGGAGAACCTGGTCCTGGGCTCCGCGCTCGACCTCGCGGCCCCGGACGCCATGTGGGAGCTCCCCGACGAGGTCACGACCCCGCGCCTGGCCGAGGCCCTCGCGGCGGTCGGCCCGGCCCGCGCGGACGCCGCGTTCGACCTGGCCCTGGAGGCGTTCCTGGTGCACTGCCGGGCGCTCCTCGCGCACACCGACAGCTGACCCCCGACCAGGCGGGACGCGCACCTACGCTCCGTAGAAGTGCTCCTCGACGACCGCGCGGGCCCGGCGCGTGATCCGCCGGTAGTCGTCGACCATCTCCCCGACATGGCCGGGGCCGTATCCCAAGTACCGTCCGACCGCCGCCAGTTCGCGCCCGTCCGAGGGGAAGGTGTCCCCGGGCCGGCCCCGTACCAGCATCACCGCGTTACGGACGCGGGTCGCGAGCAGCCAGGCCTCGTCCAGGATCTGGGCCTCGTCCGTGGGGAGGAGCCCGGCGGCGTGGGCGGCGGCCAGGGCCTCGCGGGTCCTGGTCGTGCGCAGCCCCGGCTCGGCCCAGCCGTGCCGCATCTGGAGCAGCTGGACGGTCCACTCGACGTCGCTCAGACCGCCCCGGCCGAGCTTGGCGTGGAGCGTCGGGTCGGCGCCGCGCGGGAGCCGCTCGGTCTCCATCCGGGCCTTCAGCCGCCGGATCTCGCGGACCGCCTCCTCGCCGAGGCCCTCGGCCGGATAGCGCAGCGGGTCGATCAGCTCGATGAACCGCCCCGCCAGCTCCGCGTCGCCCGCCATCGGCGCGGCCCGCAGCAGCGCCTGGCTCTCCCAGACCAGGGACCAGCGGCGGTAGTAGGCCTCGTACGACTTCAGCGTACGGACCATCGGGCCGCTCTTGCCCTCCGGGCGCAGGTCCGCGTCGATCAGCAACGGCGGGTCGGCGGTGGGGACTTGGAGGAGCCGGCGGATCTCGGAGACGACCCGGTTCGCCGCCTGGGCCGCCTCCTGCTCGTCGACGCCCTCGCGCGGTTCGTGCACGAACAGGACGTCGGCGTCGGAGCCGTAGCCGAGCTCCTGGCCGCCGAAGCGGCCCATCCCGATGACCGCGAACCGGGTCGGCAGGGTGTCGCCCCAGCCCTCCCGGACGGCGGCGCGCAGCGCGCCCGAGATCGTCGCCGCGTTCAGGTCGGTGAGCGCCCGGCCGACCCGGTCGACGAGCGCGCCCGGGTCGAGTTCCCGGGGGCTGTCCTCCGTACCGTACGAGCCGATGAGGTCGGCCGCCGAGGTACGGAACAGCTCACGGCGCCGTACGCCACGGGCCGCCGCGACCCCCTGCTCGGCGCCCTCGGCGCGGCCGACCGCCGCGAGGACCTCCTGCTCCAGATGGTCCCGGCCGCGCGGCTTCAGGCCCTCCGGGTCGCCGAGGATCGCGACCGCCTCCGGGGCGCGCAGCAGCAGGTCGGGGGCGAGCCGCCCGGCCGAGAGGACGCGGGCGAGGTTCTCCGCCGCCGCGCCCTCGTCCCGCAGCAGCCGCAGGTACCAGGGGGTCTTGCCGAGCGCGTCGGAGACCCGGCGGAAGCCGAGCAGTCCGGCGTCCGGGTCGGCGGAGTCGGCGAACCAGCCCAGCAGCACCGGCAGCAGCGTCCGCTGGATCGCGGCCTTGCGGCTGACGCCGGAGGCGAGCGCCTCCAGGTGGCGCAGGGCGGCGGCGGGATCGGCGTACCCGAGCGCTTCGAGCCGCTGCCCCGCGGCCTGCGGGCTGAGCCGGGTCTCGCCGGGGGTGAGCTGGGCGACGGCGTCGAGCAGCGGCCGGTAGAAGAGCTTCTCGTGCAGCCGGCGGACCACCGAGGCGTGCCGCTTCCACTCCTTGTTCAGCTCGACGACCGGGTCGGTGCGCAGGCCGAGGGAGCGGCCGAGGCGGCGCAGGTCGGACTCGTCCTCGGGGACGAGGTGGGTGCGGCGGAGCCGGTAGAGCTGGATGCGGTGCTCCATGGCGCGCAGGAAGCGGTACGCCTCGTCCAGCTGGGCGGCGTCGGCGCGGCCGACGTAGCCGCCGGCGGCGAGCGCCTTCAGGGCGTCCAGGGTGCTGCCGCTGTGCAGCGTCGCGTCGCCCCTGCCGTGGACCAACTGCAGGAGCTGGACGGCGAATTCGACGTCGCGCAGGCCGCCGGGGCCGAGCTTCAGCTCGCGCTCGACCTGGGCGGCCGGGATGTTGTCGACGACCCGGCGGCGCATCTTCTGCACGTCGGGGACGAAGTTCTCGCGCTCGGCCGCCTGCCAGACCAGCGGGGAGACGGCCTCGATGTACTCGGCGCCCAGCTCCGGGTCGCCCGCCACCGCCCGGGCCTTGAGCAGGGCCTGGAACTCCCAGGTCTTGGCCCAGCGCTGGTAGTAGGCGAGGTGGGAGGAGAGGGTGCGGACCAGGGGGCCGTTGCGGCCCTCGGGGCGGAGGTTGGCGTCGACGGGCCAGATGGTGCCCTCGACGGTCGTCTCCGAGCAGATCCGCATGAGGTGGGAGGCGAGCCGGGTCGCGGCCTGCATCGCCTTGCCCTCGTCGGCTCCCTCGACGGCCTCGCCCACGAAGATCACGTCGACGTCGGAGACGTAGTTCAGCTCGTGGCCGCCGCACTTGCCCATCGCGATGACGGCGAGCCGGCAGTGCGCCGCGTCGGCGGGGGCGGCGGTACGGGCGATGGCGAGGGCGGCGCGCAGCGTCGCGGTGGCGAGGTCGGCCAGCTCGGCGGCGGTCTGGGCGACCTCGGCGGAGCCGCAGACGTCCCGGGCGGCGATGGCGAGGAGGCAGCGGCGGTAGGCGACCCGCAGGGAGACCGGGTCGGTGGCCTCGGCGAGGCCGTGTTCGAACTCGGCGAGCCCGGGGTTCAGGTCGACGGCCTCGTAGGTGACGAGGGCCTGCCAGTCCCTGGGGTGCCGGGCCAGGTGGTCGGCGAGCGCCTCCGAGGCGCCGAGGACGCCGAGCAGCCGGTCCCGGAACGGCTTGGCGGAGAGCAGGGTGGCGATGAGCGTCTGGCGCTCCTCGTCGGGCTGGGCCTCGACGAGCCGGACCAGGCCGCGCAGGGCGAGGTCGGGGTCGGCGGTCGCGCCGAGCGCGTCGAGCAGGACGGGGTCGTCGCGCAGGGCGGCGAGCTCGGGGAGGTCGAGCAGCCGTTCGGCGCCGGACGGGTCGGTGAAGCCGTGCCGCAGCAGGCGGCTGAAGGTACTGCTCCTGCGCCCCGGCACCGCCGCCATTCCGCCGCTCCCTCCACGCCGTCGGGGCTCCTCCGAGCTCCGCGATCGAGCCTATCCGGAGGGCGGGGCCGGGTCGCCCTGGGGCGCGTGGATCACGCGGGCCTTCCAAGCCGGCCTTTTATCCACCCAAGTAGGACCTTTGTTTCGTAAGAGATCACACGTGATACCTCGCACATTCCTTCCCATTTACTGCCGATGAACCGTATTGCTTGTAAGTCCGTCTCCAGACGCAAGTACTGTTCGTCGCACCACACATCGCTCCCTCACGGCTTCATCACAACTCCACCACGGACCGCTCCACCACTCATCAGTCCGCTACCGGGTCACCCCACGTCTGAAAGCGCACACAACTCGATGCCTGGCCGCCGCCGCCTCCGTTCTGTCTCCGTGCTGACGACGACCGCAGTCGTCACCGGTTCCTTCGTGGGAATCCTCCAGCTGACCTCCGGCTCCGTCTTCGGAGCCGACACGGCCAACAGCCAGGCCGTGGCACCCGTACCGACGGCCGACGGGGCCGGCGGGGCCGACGCCCTCGGCGAGCGTGCCGACGGCGGCACGGGCTCCGGCCTCGGCACGGGCTCCGGCTCCGGCGCGGGCAACCCCTCGGGCCCCGGGGCCGAGGGCCGGTCGGGGAAGGCCGGCAAGCAGGCCACGTCCGCCGCACCCGCCGCGCGGACGGCCGTGGCGCCGGTCCGCACCCCCGACGTCGCCGTGGCGCAGATCGTGGCCCACCCGGACGACGACCTGTACTTCATGAACCCGGACGTCGTGCAGTCCATACGCTCCGGCAAGTCGCTGACCACGGTGTACCTGACGGCCGGCGAGGCGGACGGCGTCAACGGCCGTGGCACCACCACCCCGCCCACCCCGGACAAGGCCGGCTTCGCGGCGGCCCGGCAGAACGGCATACGTGCCGCGTACGCCGAGATGGCCACCGGCAGCCGTACGAGCCCGTGGGACCGCGTCTCCATACCCACCGTCGGCGGCGGCGCCGCCGAGCTGGACGTCCTGCGCGCCGCGCCCCACGTCAGCCTGGTCTGGATGCAGATACGCGAGGCGGGCGCGATCAACGCCGACCGGCCGAACAGCCTGAACGGCCTGTGGAACGGCCGGGTCCAGGTCCTCGCCTCCCAGCGCGCCACCGGCACCCCGGTCACCACGGACTTCACGTACAGCAAGGACCAGGTGATCGACGCGCTCACCGGGATCCTGGAGCGCATCCGGCCGACGTTCGTGCGGATGCAGGACCCGACGCCGGGCCGGAACCTGAAGACCGGGGCGCTCACCGACCACCAGGACCACCTCTACGGCGCCCGGTTCGCGCAGGCCGCCCTTGAGCGGTACGCCACCAGGGCCACCGACTCGGGCCGCCCGCACTTCGGCGTGCAGAACTACCTCGGCTACCCGACGAGCACGCTGCCCTACACCCTCGACCCCGAGTCGGCCGGGATCAAGCTGAGCACGCTCAAGACGTACGCCTGGACGGACGGGATCAACGACTGCGGCGACCCGGTCGGCTGCGGTGACCTCAAGGTGGCCCAGCGGCCGGCCGGATCCGGCTGGACGAAGACCGTCCGGTACGCCCGGGGCAGCTCCACCTCCTGGGTACAGCGCGGGCCGAACGGGGGCCTGTACGCGTTCTCGGTGCTCGACGGGCGCCTCGCGGTGTGGACGAAGTCCTCGGGCACGGCCGCCGAATGGCAGGGACCGGTGCTGCTCGCGGGCGCGGGCCTGGACAGCGGGGTGACGTCGGTACGGCTCCCGGACGGGCGGATCTCCGTCTTCGGCACGCGCACGACGATCGGCGCGACGGCGGGAACGTACCGCCGTGAGGTGGTGTCGACCGAGCAGTCGGCGCCGGGCGGCGCGTTCGGAGCGTGGCGTTCGCTCGGCACGCCCGAGCAGAACGACGCCCTGGGCATGTCGGACATCAGCGGTCCGGCGGCGGCGGTCGACGGGACGGGCCGGATCACGGTGGTCGTGCGCGACAGCGCCCACCGGCTGCAGACCCGCGAACAGCAGCCGAACGGCAGCTGGGGCGCGTGGCGCAGCCTCGCGGCGAGCACCCCGACGGCAGCGGGCAAGACGCCCCCGCCCGCGAAGACGACCACGGGCAGGACGACCTCCCCGGTGAAGGCGGCGGCGGGCGCCGCGGCCACGCCTGGCCAGGCGGCGGCGGGTGCGGCGGCCACGCCTGGCCGGGCGGCGGCGGACAGGACGGCCGCTCCGGCCAAGGGGGCCGCGGGCGCGTCGAGCACCCCCGCGAAGGGGGCGGCGGGCGCGGCGAACGCGGCGGCGGCCAAGAACACCCTGACCTACGGCGGCGCGGCCTCCGGCAGCGCCGCGAGCGGCGGGGGCACCCTGAACGGCACCGGGGTCAGCTCGCCCGTGTACAGCGACCCGGTGGCGACGACGGACGCGGCGGGCCGGATCCACGTGTTCGCGGGCACGGCGAAGACCGTCCTCACCTGGTCGCAGCCGCGCCCCGGCGCCCCGCTGAGCGGGCCCCGTACGACGGGCCTGCCGGCGACGACGCTGGCCCTGAACGCGAGCCCCTCGCCGACGGGCGACGGCGTACGGCTCTGGTTCCGCAAGCCGGCCTCGGGCGACGTCCGCACGGCCGACTTCCCGGGCACGGGCGGCCGCTTCGTCGGACCGGCCGTCGAGCTGGCGGGCGGGGTCCTGGGCCCCGGCCCGATCGGCGGCGGGACCGGCATGCTCGCGGTCCGCTCCCGTACGGGATTCCTGGCAACGGCTCCGGGTGCGTCCGGGAACGGCGGCACGGGGGCGCAGCCGCTGTGGACGCTGCAGAACTTCCTCTTCTCGGGCGCCCCGGGCGGGGTCGTGGACGGGGTGGCGGCGATGGGCCTGGACGGCAAGCTGCACTGGACGCCCGCGGTGCGATGAGTTCGGGCGGGGCGCAGGGTCATACGTACGTAGAGGCACGTATGGCCCCGCTCCCGAGAGGACCGAAGATGCCCGCGGACCCGACTCCGAATCCGACCCTTGACCCCCGCTACAGCGACCCGAAGGCCCGCCCCGCCGAGTGGGCGGCGGTCTCCGCCCGGCTGGCCGAGGCCGAGGTCTTCTGGCTGACCACGGTCCGCCCGGAAGGCCGCCCCCACGTGACTCCGCTGATCGCGGTCTGGTCGGCGGACGCGCTGCACTTCTGCACCGGCCCGGACGAGCGCAAGGCGCGCAATCTGGCGGCGAACGGCGAGGTCGTCCTGACCACCGGGACGCCGACGCTGGAGGAGGGCTTCGACCTCGTGGTGGAGGGCGAGGCCGTCCGGGTGACGGATGAGGAGCGGTTGCGGGGGCTGGCCGACGCGTACGTCGAGAAGTACGGCGCGGATTGGCGATTCGACGTGCGTGACGGGGCGTTCGTGGGCGACGGTGGGACCGCCCTGGTGTTCGCCGTCGCGCCACGCACGGTCTTCGGCTTCGCGAAGGGCGAGCAGTTCGGTCAGACCCGTTGGCGTTTCTGAGGAGACCTTCCATGAACTGGACGCTCGAAGTCGTCCTCGTCCCCGTGACCGACCTGGACCGGGCGAAGGAGTTCTACGGCGAGAGGTGCGGCTTCACGATCGACCTCGACACCGAGGTCGTGCCGGGCATCCGAATCATCCAGGCGACGCCGCCGGGCTCGCGCTGCTCGATCTCGATGGAGAGCGGCATGCCGCCGATGCCGGGCACGAAGCCGATGACCCCGGGCAGCCTGCAGGGCCTCCAGCTCTGTGTCACCGACATCGAGGCGGCCCGCGAGGAGCTGCTGGCCCGGGGCGTGGACGTCTCCCCGGTCCGCCGCGTGGGCGCGTCGGGCTGGGAGGAGGGCAAGGGCGAGACGTGGAACTCGTTCCTCACCTTCACGGACCCGGACGGCAACGGCTGGGTGGTCCAGGAGGCCCCGTCGGAGCTGTCGGAACGCTGAGGGGCGGCCGGAGACCTCACTCCCCCACACCGAACTCCACCCGGTAGTACCGCACCCGCTCGTCCTCACCCACGTACCGCATCCCGGCGCCCTCCATGACCCTCCCCCTAGGGCTTCGCCCTGGGGGGACCCCCAGCGACGCGACGTTCCCCAGATCGGCATCGCCCTTGGCCCCGGCGACCCCCTGCGCGCGGGCCAGGTCGAGCAGCGCGCGCAGGGCCTCGGTGGCGTACCCCCGCCCCCGCACACCGGGCACGAGCCCGTACCCCACGGTCACGAACCGCCCCTCGTCGGGCGCTCCGTGAAACCCGATCCCCCCGACGGTCACCCGATCTTCCCGGCGCCGTATCTCGTACGGCCCGAACACCCCGGGATCCCCGTGCTCGTCCCGCGCGTCCAGGAACCGCCGCGCCACGGCGACATCCACGTCGGAGGGATACCCCTCGGCCCACTGCCCCGGGAACTCGGGCACGAGGGCGACGATCCGCCCGCGGCATCGTCGACACCGAGCCGCCGCAACACCAGCCGCTCACTCACCAACTCGTCCATCCCGCCTGACTACCACCCGCCCGACCCACCTCACATCAGGTTTTCAGGCCGGACGGGTACGGGGCCGGGGGACGGAGCCGTCGGAATGACGCCGGGAGGCCGGTCGTGGCATGCCCCGCACGCCTCCGACTCCCCCGCGGGAATCGGTCGTACCGTGCGAACAACCCGTCCGGATACCGGACGGCGTCCCGCTACTCCCGCCACTCCGGCGTTCCCCTGGAGGTCTTGATGCCCAGTCCACCCCAGCCGTTCGGCACCGTCGTCAGCACCATCGGCGTCAATCTGCGGAAGTATCCGAGCACGGACTCCTCCGTCGTCGGCAACCTGAGCCACGGTGCCGAGATCGGTCTGCGCAGCAAGGTCCACGCCCAGACCATCGACGGCAACAGCATCTGGTACCTGCTGCGCGACCAGGCCGTATGGGTCGCCGCCCGGCACGTGGACAACACAGGAAACGTGCCGCTGTCCAAGGACGTCGAACCGGCCGCACCGCAGGGCTGACAACGAACGGACGGGGTCCGGCGGCCGCCTGCCGCCGGACCCGGTCCGCGCCCTGGCCAGGTCCCGACCCCGGTCCCTGCTACAGCACCGGCAGGTTCTTCCGCAGTTCGAAGGCCGTGACCTCGCTGCGGTACTCCTCCCACTCCTGCTTCTTGTTGCGCAGGAAGAAGTCGAAGACGTGCTCGCCGAGGGTTTCCGCCACCAGTTCGCTGCGTTCCATCAGGTGGATCGCCTCGCCCAGGTTCTGCGGGAGCGGTTCGATGCCCATCGCGCGGCGTTCCGCGTCCGAGAGGGCCCAGACGTCGTCGTCGGCGCCGGCCGGGAGTTCGTAGCCCTCCTCGATGCCCTTGAGGCCCGCCGCGAGGAGGACCGCGTAGGTGAGGTAGGGGTTCGCGCCCGAGTCGATCGAGCGGACCTCCACCCGCGACGAGCCCGTCTTGCCCGGCTTGTACATCGGGACGCGGATCAGGGCCGAGCGGTTGTTGTGGCCCCAGCAGATGTACGAGGGGGCCTCGCCGCCCGCGCCGGCCGCGCGGGAGGAGCCGCCCCAGATGCGCTTGTAGGAGTTGACCCACTGGTTGGTGACGGCCGAGATCTCCGCCGCGTGCTTCAGGAGGCCCGCGATGAAGGAACGTCCCACCTTGGAGAGCTGGTACTCCGAGCCCGACTCGTAGAACGCGTTCCGGTCGCCCTCGAAGAGCGAGAGGTGGGTGTGCATGCCCGAGCCCGGGTACTCCGAGAACGGCTTCGGCATGAACGTGGCCTGCACGCCCTGCTCCAGCGCCACCTGCTTCATCACCAGGCGGAACGTCATGATGTTGTCCGCCGTCGACAGCGCGTCCGCGTAGCGGAGGTCGATCTCCTGCTGGCCCGGCGCGCCCTCGTGGTGGGAGAACTCCACCGAGATGCCCATCGACTCCAGCATCGTGATGGCCTGGCGGCGGAAGTCCATGCCCACGTTCTGCGGGGTGTGGTCGAAGTAGCCGGAGTTGTCGGCCGGGGTCGGCTTCGAGCCGTCCAGCGGCTTGTCCTTCAGGAGGAAGAACTCGATCTCCGGGTGGGTGTAGAACGTGAAGCCCAGGTCCGAGGTCTTGGCCAGAATGCGCTTGAGGACGAACCGCGGGTCCGCGAAGGACGGCGAGCCGTCCGGCATCAGGATGTCGCAGAACATCCGGGCCGTACCCGGGGCCTCCGCGCGCCAGGGCAGGATCTGGAAGGTGCCCGGGTCCGGCTTCGCGATCATGTCGGATTCGTATACGCGGGCGAAGCCCTCGATGGCGGAGCCGTCGAAGCCGATGCCCTCGTCGAACGCCTGCTCAAGCTCGGCTGGCGCCACGGCCACCGACTTCAGGAAGCCGAGTACGTCGGTGAACCACAGCCGCACGAACCGGATGTCGCGCTCTTCGAGCGTCCGGAGCACGAATTCCTGCTGCTTGTCCATTTCCACACCCATCTTTGCTGGTCAGGCCGCCTGTTCCCACCGCCTCGGGCACATCGGAGGGCACCTGAGCATCCCACCACATGGTTTCGCGCACGTTGCACACCCATAGTGCCCGCTCGCGTGTGACTCAGGTAACGGAAGACAGGCCGGATCCGGGTGTCTGTTCGCTCTGCGGTTGCCCCCGAGTGTCCCCTCCCGGCCCTCCGGCCACTACGATCTCCGGCCATGGGGGGACCTCTGTCCGTACGCCGACCCCGGCGCGCGCGTCCCATGGCACTGGCGAGTGCCGTGGCGACGCTCCTCGCCGCGCTCTTCGTCTGTCTGGGGAGCGGAGACCAGGGCGAGTCCGCGCACCACGAGCGCACCGCCCACGCCGCCCAGGCCACCGGCGCCACACCCGTCGCCGACGAGTACGTCTGTCCCTATGACCGTGGCGGCTGCTCCCTCTTCCCCTCGCTCAGCCCGGCGGTGCTCACCGCGCCGCCGCTCGACCCCCCGCCGCACGCGGAGGGCCGGCTCCCGGGCCCCGTGGCGGCGTACGACACCGCTCGGGCACCCCGCTCGGCCGCGCAGCCGCGCGCGCCGGACCTGCACGTCCTTCAAGTACTGCGGACGTAGCCGGCGGGCCACCACCCCTTGCCCCGCCCACGGCTCACGCCCGACGCCTGACGCCACCCCACATCCCAGAAGGACGACCACCATGGCCGCCAACCGCTCCGCCAACGCCGACCGCCGCGCCCGAATAGAGGAGATGCGCCGCGCCGAGCAGGCCCGCGAGCGCCGCAACCGCTTCATCACCATCGGCGTCTCCGCCGTGGTCGTCCTGAGCCTCGTCGGCTTCGGCGGCTACGTGCTCAACCAGCAGTCCGAGAAGAAGGAGAAGCAGGAGGCCGCCGCCAAGGCTCCCATCAAGGACGAGAAGTCCTGGGACGCCAAGAAGCTCGGCCGCCAGCACGTGACCACCCCGGTCGCCTACGAGATGAAGCCGCCGGTCGGCGGTGACCACGACCAGGTCTGGCAGAACTGCGACGGCGACGTCTACACGACGAAGATCGCCGAGATGAACGCCGTGCACTCGCTGGAGCACGGCGCGGTCTGGGTCACGTACAGCAAGAAGGCCCCCGAGGCCGAGGTGAAGAAGCTGGCCGAGAAGGTCGGCAAGACCCCGTACACGCTGATGAGCCCGGTCGAGGATCAGGCCGGCGCGATCATGCTGAGCGCCTGGGGCAAGCAGGTGGCCGTGGACAGCGCGAGCGACCCGCGGATCGACGCCTTCTTCACCAAGTACGTGCAGGGCCCGCAGACCCCCGAGCCGGGCGCGGCCTGCACCGGTGGTGTCGGGGCCACCCAGTGAAGCTGACCCGTACGCACGGTGCCTCGATCGCCGCCGTCGTCCTGGCGCTGCTCTTCGCCGGGGGTGCCGTCACGGTCGCCTCCGCCGACCGGGAGGACGCGACCGCGGCCTCCCCCGCCTCGGTGTCGGCGGACGCGGGCTTCGCCCGTGACATGTCCGTCCACCACCAGCAGGCCGTCGAGATGTCGTTCATCGTCCGGGACCGGACCGAGGACGCGGACGTGCGCCGGCTGGCGTACGACATCGCCAACACCCAGGCCAACCAGCGCGGCATGATGTTGGGCTGGCTGGACATGTGGGGGCTGCCGAAGGTCGAGTCGGGCACCGAGCCGATGGCCTGGATGGGCATGGGCGGGCACGGTGACACCGGACCGCTCGACGGGGCGCTGATGCCCGGCATGGCGACCGACACCGAGCTCGACCGGCTGCGGAAGGCGAGCGGCGAGGAGGCGGAGATCCTCTACCTCCAGCTGATGATCGACCACCACAAGGGCGGTGTGCACATGGCCCAGGGCTGTGTGGACAAGTGCTCCGTGGAGGTGGAGAAGAACCTCGCGCAGGGCATGGTCGAGGCCCAGGAGTCCGAGATCGGGCTGATGACCCAGCTGCTGAAGGAGCGGGGCGCGAAGCCTCGCGGCTGAGCCCCGTCCCCCGGCCCCCGTGACCCCAGCGGTCGCGGGGGCCGTCGCGTACGCGGACAATGGTTGAGGCTCGGGGACGTACGACGACGTGACTACGGAGGTACGCACCCCATGACCACGGCGAAGGACATCATGCACCCCGGGGCCCAGTGGATTCCCCGGCACGAAACGCTCGACCGCGCGGCCCAGCTGATGCGCGACCTCAACGTGGGCGCCCTGCCGATCGCCGACGAGAACGAGCGGCTGTGCGGCATCATCACGGACCGCGACATCGTGGTCGGCTGTGTGGCCATGGGTCACGACCCGGCGAAGGTCACCTGTGGCGAGATGGCCAACGGCACCCCGCGCTGGATCGACGCCGGCTCGGACGTGGGCGCGGTCCTGGACGAGATGCAGAGTCATCAGATCCGCCGCCTCCCCGTCATCGAGAACAAGCGGCTCGTCGGCATGATCAGCGAGGCCGACCTGGCCCAGCATCTGACGGACGAGCAGATCAAGGCGTTCTGCGAGAGCGTCTACGCCGCTCCCTGAGGCCCGAGTCCCTGGACGGGGGTTCCTCCGGGGCGCAGTACCGCCCCGGCCACCGCGTCCGGGCGGTCCAGCATCATCAGGTGGCCCGACAGCTCGACCGCCTCGTAGCGGGCGTCGAGCCGTCGGGCCAGCGCGCGTTGGCGGCGGGCCCAGCGGGCGGAGCCGTCGGGGGCCGCGAGGACGGTGACGGGGACGCCGGGCGGCAGCGGCCGCTCCTCGCGCAGCGCGAGGAGTTCGGCGGCGACCGCGAGGTAGTGCGCGTTCTCCAGCAGCGTGCCGCGCAGCACGCGTGAGGTGCGGTAGCAGCGGCGTACGAGTTCGGTGGGCGCCGGGTCGCCGCCCGAGGCCCTGGAGAGCCGTACGGTGGCGCGGCGGACGGCCGGGCCGAGGGCGGCCGGGGCGCCGGTGGCCGACAGCAGGGTGCCGAGGCCGCGCGCGGCGGCGGTGCGCAGGGCGGGGGCGGCGGGCGTACGGGCATGCTCCTCGACGGAGGCGTCGACGAGGACGAGCCCGGCGGTGCGGGCCGGGTGCAGCCGGGCGAAGGCCTCCGCGTGGAACCCGGCGATGGAGTGCCCGACGACGGTGACCGGTCCCGCGGGCAGGGGCAGCGCGTCGAGGATGCCTGCGATGCGGTGGGCCTCGCCGGTGGCCGAGGGCGGGACGGCGGCGGGGGCGGAGAGGCCGTGGCCGGGGCGGTCGAAGCGGACGACCGTGCGGTGGGGGGCGAGCAGCGGGACGACCGGGTCCCAGTCGAACCAGCTCATCCCGAGGCCGACGCTGAGCACGCAGACAGGTCCGGTGCCCTCGACGACGACGTGGTGGGCCACTCCCCCGACCCGTACGAACACGCTCACGGCCGCTCCCTTCGCTGCCTGACCTGCGTGACCACGGAGACGGCGAGGAGGACGAGCCAGACCGCCACGAGCAGGACCTGGAGCCGCTGCCCGGCCCCGAGCGCCCAGGTGTCGCGGCCCGCCTCGAAGGCGGCGACGGAGGCGAGCGTCCAGACGGTGGCGGCCAGTTCGACGGCGACGAGGGCAGGACCGAACCGGGCCAGCGGCCGCCACACGCCGTGGCGGCGGGCGGCGTAGGTCAGCAGGAGCATGGCGGCGATGGCCGCCGCCATGGCGATGCTGGAGCTGACCGCGTGGGCCGTATGGGTGAACGGGACCAGTCCGGCGTCCTCCCGGGCGGCGCACGCCGGGTCGGCGGTGGGCGTGCAGCTGAGCGGCAGCCGCGAGTCGGCGGCGGTGCCGGCCCCGAACAGCGCGAGGGCGGCCCAGCCGGCGCGCACGAGCCTGCCGGGGCGGGCCCGTCGGCCGCTCCACAGCGCCGTCAGCGCCGCCGCTAGGACCAGGAGTCCGGCCGTGAGGTCGCTCGCGCGGAAGAGGTCGCCGTGCGGCTGGTCGGTGGCCATGAGCTCGGAGACGTACGACCGGACCGGGTCGAGCCCGGTCCGGACGACGGCTTCGAGGACCCACGCGCTGTAGGTGAGCGCGCCGAGGACGAGCAGGACGGCGGTGGCTCGCGCGGCACCGTCGGGCCGGGCCGAGGCGGGCCCGGACAAGGCGGGCCGGGGCAAGGACATAGTGGTACGGATGCTATGCGGGCACGGCGGTGTCCCGGTGGTCGGGGTGGACCCAACTGGGCTTGCGGTACTTCAGAAGCGCCGCCGGGATCACCAGGCTCAGGAACAGCAGCCCGCCACGACGGACGCCCTTACGGACACCGGTCGATCACAAAATCCCTGGCTCCTCCATAATCAGCTGGCCTAACGTCAGGCCTCTCCATCACAGAGATCCCCGGAGGACATCCCGCATGACCACGCCCAGCGAGAACCCCGAGAAGAACCCCTGGGGTCCTCCGTCCTCGACGCCGCCCGGCCCGCCTCCGGTCGGTGCGACACCTCCGGTCGGCGCGACGCTGCCGGGCATGCCCCCGTACGGCATGCCCCCGACCGGCATACCGGGGATGCCGCCCCCGTACCAGCAGCCCAAGAACGGGCTCGGGGTGACCGCCCTCGTCCTGGGCATCATCGGTCTGCTCTTCGGGGTCATTCCGTTCACGTTCTGGCTCGGCGCGATCCTGGGCATCATGGCCCTGATCTTCGGCATCATCGGCCACGGCAAGGCCCGTAAGGGCGAGGCCACGAACAAGGGCATGGCCCTCTCCGGGATCATCCTCGGCGCCGTCGCGATCGTCGCCTCGATCGCGTGGCTGCTCGTCGTGGTCGTCGCGGTGAACGACGTCAAGAACGACATCGACGAAGAGCTCGCCAAGCAGGACAAGGCCTCCTCGGCCCCCACCACGCCCGGCGCGACGACCGAGCCCGAGCCGGACCCCGAGCCGACCGAGACCGCCCCCGCGGCGCTGAAGTTCGGTCAGACCTTCACGTACGAGGACGGCATCAAGGTGACCGTCTCCAAGCCGCGCGCGTACCAGCCCGACCAGTTCGCCGCCGGACACACCAAGGGCAACAAGGCCTTCCAGGTGACCGTCACGATCGTCAACGGCAGCAAGGAGACCCTCGACGTCACCGGCGCCCTGGTGGACGCCAGCGACGCGGAGGGCGCGCAGGCCGACGCGATCTTCGACGGCAGCGACGCGACGACGATGTTCCGGGGCAACGTGCTCCCCGGCAAGCAGGCCAAGGGCGACTTCGCCTTCTCGCTCCCCGCCGCCGCGGCCGGCGAGATGCAGGTCGAGCTGAGCCCGACGATCCTCGAGCACGACGAGACGATCTGGATCGGCCCGACGAAGTAGGGGACCCGGCGAAGTAGTCACGTCGGCGTACGCGGGACATAGCGGTACGCAGGACATAGCGTCGGTCTGACGATTACACTGGGCGGGTGCCTCAACTACGCCTCGCTCTGAATCAGATCGACTCGACCGTCGGCGATCTCACCGCCAACACCGAGGCGGTCGTCCACTGGACCCGGCACTGCGCCGAGCAGGGCGCGCATCTGGCCGCGTTCCCCGAGATGGTCCTGACCGGCTACCCCGTCGAGGACCTCGCGCTGCGCTCGTCCTTCGTCGAGGCGTCCCGGGCCGCCCTGCGGGCGCTCGCCCGGCGCCTCGACGCCGAGGGTCTCGGGGAGCTGCCCGTGATCGTCGGCTACCTCGACCGTTCGGACCGCGCCGAGCCCCGGCTCGGCCGGCCCGCCGGTTCCCCGGAGAACGCGGCGGCCGTGCTGCACCGGGGCGAGGTGGTGCTCCGGTTCGCCAAGCACCACCTGCCCAACTACGGGGTCTTCGACGAGTTCCGCTACTTCGTCCAGGGCGACACCATGCCCGTGGTCCGGGTCCACGGCGTCGACGTGGCCCTCGCGATCTGCGAGGACCTGTGGCAGGACGGCGGCCGGGTGCCGGCCGCCCGCAGCGCCGGTGCCGGGCTGCTCGTCTCGATCAACGCCTCGCCGTACGAGCGGGAGAAGGACGACACGCGGCTCGAACTGGTCCGCAAGCGCGCCCAGGAGGCGGGCTGCACCACCGCGTACGTCGCGATGATCGGCGGCCAGGACGAGTTGGTCTTCGACGGCGACTCGATCGTGGTCGACGCGAGCGGCGAGGTCGTGGCGCGCGCCCCGCAGTTCTCCGAGGGCACGGTGATCGTGGACCTCGACCTGCCGGCCGCCGCGCCCGTGTCCGACGCACCGGCCGGCATCGTGGACGACGGGCTGCGGATCGAGCGGGTGGTCCTCTCCGAGGACCCGCTGCCCGCCTACGAGCCGGAGTTGACGGGCGGTTACGCGGACCGGCTCGACGACGACGAGGAGGTGTACTCGGCGCTGGTCGTGGGCCTGCGCGCGTACATCGCGAAGAACGGCTTCCGTTCGGTGCTCATCGGCCTGTCGGGCGGCATCGACTCGGCGCTCGTCGCCTCGATCGCCTGCGACGCGGTCGGCGCGCGGAACGTGTACGGCGTCTCGATGCCGTCGAAGTACTCCTCGGACCACTCGCGCGGCGACGCCGCCGACCTGGCCCGGCGCACCGGCCTCAACTTCCGTACGGTGTCGATCGAGCCGATGTTCGACGCCTACATGGGCGCGCTCGGCCTCACGGGCCTCGCTGAGGAGAACCTCCAGTCCCGGCTGCGCGGCACGATGCTGATGGCGATCTCC
Organism: Streptomyces sp. NPDC058579; assembly: GCF_042718575.1. Classification (NCBI taxonomy): domain Bacteria; kingdom Bacillati; phylum Actinomycetota; class Actinomycetes; order Kitasatosporales; family Streptomycetaceae; genus Streptomyces; species Streptomyces sp. NPDC058579. The sequence continues at coordinate 7,724 of NZ_JBHXPI010000039.1, read as the reverse complement.
AACCAGGAGGGCCACCTCGTCCTCGCGCCGGGCAACAAGTCCGAGCTGGCGGTGGGGTATTCGACGCTGTACGGCGACTCGGTGGGCGCGTACGGGCCCATCAAGGACGTCTACAAGTCGACCGTGTTCCGGCTCGCGCGCTGGCGCAACCGGGCGGCCGAGGAGCGCGGCATGACCCCGCCGATCCCGGAGAGCTCGATCACCAAGCCCCCGAGCGCCGAACTGCGCCCGGACCAGGTCGACACGGACTCCCTGCCGGACTACGACGTCCTGGACGCGGTCCTGGCCCTGTACGTCGACCGCGACCAGGGCCGGGACGCCATCGTCGCGGCCGGCTTCGACGAGGAGCTGGTGACGCGGACGCTGCGGATGGTGGACACGGCGGAGTACAAGCGGCGCCAGTACCCGCCGGGCACCAAGATCTCGGCGAAGGGCTTCGGCAAGGACCGCCGCCTCCCGATCACGAACCGCTGGAGGGAGTCCCCGAGCCACTGACGGCGGGCTCGACGGTCGAGACCCCGGGGGCGCTTCCCGCGACGACGCGGGAGGCGCCCTCCGTCGTGCCCGTACCCGTACGCGTACGCGTACGGTCCAGCAGGCCCGCCACCGCCGCGATCGCCAGGCCGACCACCGCCAGGCCCGCGCCGACCAGGGTCGGGGAGGTCCAGCCCCAGCCGGTGGCGACGGCCGCGCCGCCCGCCCAGGCGCCGCCGGCGTTGGCCAGGTTGAAGGCGGAGTGGTTGGAGGCGGACGCCAGGGTCGGGGCGTCCTTGGCCTTGTTCATGACCAGCATCTGGAGCGGGGTCGTGGTCATGAAGCCGACGGCGCCGAGGACGACGACCGTCACCAGGGCCAGCCACGGCACGTGGATCGTGAACCGGAAGGCGACCAGGACGAGCGCCAGGGCGCCGAGGGAGCCGTACAGCGTCGGGCGCAGCGCCCGGTCGGTGAGCGGGCCCGCGGCGAGGGCGCCCGCCGTCATGCCGATGCCGAAGAGGGCGAGGAGGAGGGTGACGGAGGACTCCCCGAAGCCCATCACCTCGGTGGTCATCGAGGCGAGGTAGGAGTAGACGGCGAAGACGCCCGCGAAGCCGAAGACGGCGGTGAGCAGGCCGAGCAGCACCTGCGTCCGGCCGAGCGCGCGGACCTCGCGGCCCAGGCTCTGCCGCTCGTCGACGGGGACGTCCGGCACGAGCCGGGCGAGCGCGGCCATGGCCAGCAGGCCGATGACGGTGACCACGAGGAAGGTGGAGCGCCAGCCGAGGTGCTGGCCGAGCAGGGTCGCGGCCGGTACGCCGAGGATGTTGGCGACGGTGAGCCCGAGGAACATCGTGGCGACCGCCCGCGCCTGCCGTCCCTCCGCCACCAGGCGCGCGGCGACGACGGCCCCGACGCCGAAGAACGCGCCGTGCGGCAGCCCGGCGAGGACCCGGCCGGCGATCAGCCAGCCGAAGCCGGGCGCGAGCGCGGAGGCCAGGTTGCCGACGACGAACAGCGCCATCAGCAGGAGCAGCATCTTCTTGCGCGGTATGCGCGAGCCGAGGGCGGTGAGCAGCGGGGCGCCGACGACGACGCCGATCGCGTACGCGGAGACGAGGTGTCCCGCGGTCGGGACGGAGGTGCCGAGGTCGTCGGCGACGTTGGGCAGCAGGCCCATCATCACGAACTCGGTGGTGCCGATGCCGAAGGCGGAGACGGCGAGCGCGAGCAGCGCCAGGGGCATGGGGAGAGCCTTTCCAGACGAATAGTTCTTCGACTGAACAAATACTCTCAGGCGGAATGTTCCGCTCGGCCTCGGCCCGGTGAAGAGAAGGTTTCGGGTCGGAGCGCCCCTGATCGCGGAGCGCCCTGATCAGAGCTTGACGCGCGCCGCGATCGGCAGGTGGTCGCTCTTCGTCGCCGGGAGCGCCCACGAGGACACCGGCTCGACGCCCTTCACCAGGATCTGGTCGATCCGCGCCATCGGGAACGAGGCCGGCCAGCTGAAGCCGAAGCCGTCGCCCGAGGCGCCCTGGGTCGAGCGCATCTGCGCGGTCACGGCGTTGAGCGCGCGGTCGTTCATCGTGCCGTTGAGGTCGCCGAGCAGGACGATCCGCTCGCGCGGCTCGGCGGCGATCGCCTCGCCGAGCAGGTTCGCGCTGTTGTCGCGCTGGTTGGCGGTGAAGCCCGCGTCCATCCGGACCCGTACGGACGGGAGGTGGGCGACGTAGACCGCGACCTCGGCCTTGGGCGTGGAGACGGTGGCGCGCATCGCCCGGGTCCAGCCCATCCCGATGTCGACAGGGGCGGCGCCGTGCAGCGGGTACTTGCTCCACACCCCGACCGTGCCCTCCACCGAGTGGTACTTGTACGTCTCGGCCAGGCCCTTCTCGTAGACGGGGACCATGTCGCCCTTGAGCTCCTCCAGGGCCACCACGTCCGCGCCGGACCCGGCGATCTGCCGGGCCGTGCCCTCGGGGTCGGGGTTGTCGGCGTTCACGTTGTGGGTGGCGAAGGTGAGGTCGCCGCCCGCCTCCGACTTGTCGGTGATCAGGCCGCCGAAGACGTTCAGCCAGACCAGGGCCGGCAGGAGCAGGGCGATGAGCGCGGTCGCGGAGCGCCGCAGCACGGCGAGGACCAGCAGGACCGGCACGAGGACGCCCAGCCAGGGCAGGAAGGTCTCGGTGAGGCTGCCCAGGTTGCCGATCCGGTTGGGGATCTCGGCGTGGAAGACCATGAGCAGGGTGAGCAGCACCGCGCAGACGGCCAGGATGATGCCCCGGCGCCAGATGCCCCGGTCACCGCGCAGACGGTCGAGCGCCGCTCGGAACCGGGATCCGGAGCGCTCGTTCCGGGCGCCGCCGTTCTCGGTCTCCGCCATGTCCACCCGCGCCATCACTCAGTCCTCACTGCCTTGCCGTGGTGCTGCCTTGCCCCGTGACCCGACGTCGACACTAGGTGATGCCGGGCCCCGTCGTACTGCCACGTGGGACGACGGGGCGGCGCGGCGGGTTCCGGTGGTCTCCGTGCGTTGGGGTGGCTGTGACAGAACGCGCACATTCGTACGTACGTCCCGAAATTCTTCCGTGCCGGCGGTGTGAACAGCGCCACTTCGCCCCACTTCCCCCGTCCCCGCGCGAAGTGCCACCATGGATGTGGTCCGGGGACGCCGTCAGGGCGCCTCGAGATGACGAAGGAGCCGTTCACCATGACGCTTCAGGCTGCCCAGAAGCAGTCCCCCGACAGCAGCAAGGCGCTGTACGGAGGCAAGGGCACGCGACGTATCACCGTCCACGACATCGCCGCCGCCAAGGCCCGCGGTGAGAAGTGGCCCATGCTGACCGCCTACGACGCGATGACCGCGTCCGTCTTCGACGAGGCCGGGATCCCGGTCGTGCTCGTCGGCGACTCCATGGGCAACTGCCATCTCGGGTACGAGACCACCGTGCCCGTCACGATGGACGAGATGACCCTTCTGTCCGCCGCTGTCGTACGGGGCACCAAGCGCGCCCTCGTCGTCGGCGACCTCCCCTTCGGCTCGTACCAGGAAGGGCCGGTCCAGGCCCTGCGCAACGCGACCCGGCTCGTCAAGGACGCGGGCGTCGGAGCGATCAAGCTGGAGGGCGGCGAGCGTTCGCTGCCGCAGACCGAGCTGCTGGTCCAGGCCGGCATCCCGGTCATGTCCCACCTGGGCCTGACCCCGCAGTCCGTGAACACCATGGGCTACCGCGTGCAGGGCCGCAGCGACGAGGCCGCGCACCGGCTGCTCAGCGACGCCAAGGCGGCGCAGGACGCGGGCGCCTTCGCCGTCGTCCTGGAGCTCGTCCCGGCCGAGCTGGCCGCCGAGGTCACCCGCTCCCTGCACATCCCGACCATCGGCATCGGCGCGGGACCCGACACCGACGCCCAGGTCCTCGTCTGGACCGACATGGCCGGTCTCACCGGCGGCAAGGTGCCGCGCTTCACCAAGCAGTACGCGAACCTCCGCGCGACCCTCGGCGACGCCGCCAAGGCCTTCGCGGAGGACGTCACCGGCGGGGCGTTCCCCGCCGAGGAGCACAGCTTCCACTAGCCACCGTGGCACGGACCGCAGCCCGCCGACTCCCCCATCGGCGGGCTGCCGGTCGTCCGTCTCCGACATCCCGTCGACGGGATGTGGGCCGCCTGTCGGTCGTCTGTCGGTGCGTTGTCGGTGGTGCCTGATGTAGTGGGGCCCATGACGCGATCCACACACAACGCCGTCGAGGTACGAGGCCTCGTGAAGCACTACGGCGAGACGAAGGCCCTCGACGGGGTCGACCTCGACGTCCGGGAGGGCACGGTCCTCGGCGTGCTCGGCCCGAACGGCGCCGGCAAGACCACCCTCGTCCGCTGCCTGTCCACCCTGATCGTCCCGGACTCCGGGACCGCCACGGTCGCCGGGTTCGACGTGGTGAAGCAGCCCCGCCAGCTCCGCCGCACCATAGGCCTGACCGGCCAGTACGCCTCGGTCGACGAGAAGCTGTCCGGCTGGGAGAACCTGTACATGATCGGGCGGCTGCTCGACCTCTCCCGCGCGGACGCCCGCCGCCGCGCCGACGAGCTCCTGGAGCGGTTCTCGCTCACCGAGGCCGCCAAGCGGCCCGCCCTGCAGTACTCCGGCGGTATGCGCCGCCGGCTCGACCTCGCGGCGTCGATGATCGGCCGCCCGGCCGTCCTGTACTTGGACGAGCCCACCACCGGCCTCGACCCGCGCACCCGCAACGAGGTCTGGGACGAGGTGCACAGCATGGTCGCCGACGGCGTGACCGTGCTGCTCACCACCCAGTACATGGAGGAGGCCGAGCAGCTCGCGAGCGAGCTGACGGTCATCGACCGGGGCAAGGTCATCGCCAACGGCAAGGTCGACGAGCTGAAGGCCCGGGTCGGCGGCCGCACCCTGAAGGTCCGTCCCGTGGACCCGGCGGAGCTGCCCGCCATGTCCGCCGCGCTGCGCGAGTCCGGTCTCGACGGCATCGCCGGCTCGACGATCGTCCCCGACGAGGGCGCGCTGTACGTGCCGATCCTCAGCGACGAGCAGCTGACCGCCGTCGTGGGCCTGTTCGGCGCGCGCGGCTTCGGCATCGCGCACATCGGCACCCACCTGCCCAGCCTGGACGAGGTGTTCCTGGCCATCACGGGCGAGAAGTCGTCCGCTTCCGAAACGATTCCCCAGGAGGTCGCCGCGTGAGCACGACCACGAGCACCGTCACCAAGCCTCCCGTCGACGCCCCTTCCCCGGTGAAGCGGACGCCCGTCGACGAGGGCCGGATCGGCCTGCGGGCCAATCTCCGCCACATCGGCGCCCTGGTGCGGCGCAACGCGCTGCAGATCAAGCAGGACCCGGAGTCGATGTTCGACGCGGTCCTGATGCCGATCATCTTCATCCTGCTGTTCGTGTACGTCTTCGGCGGCGCGATCTCCGGCAAGGGCAACAACGACGCGTACGTGAACTACGTGACCCCCGGCCTGATGGCGATGATGGGCATGAACATCGCCATGGCCGTCGGAGTGGGCGTCAACGACGACTTCAAGAAGGGGGTGATGGACCGGTTCCGGACGATGCCGATCGCCCGGTCCTCCGTCCTCATAGCGAAGATCGTCGTCGAGATCGGCCGCATGCTGATCGCCACCGCGATCCTGCTCGGCACGGGCTTCCTGCTCGGGCTTGAGATCAAGACCTCGGTCCTGCACCTGTTCGGTGCCATCGGTCTGTCGATGGTGTTCGGCGCCTCGCTGATGTGGATCTTCATCCTGCTCGGCCTGACGATGAAGACCGCCCAGGCCGTCCAGGGCATGGCGATGCTCGTCCTGATGCCGCTCCAGTTCGGCTCCTCGATCTTCGCCCCGACCTCGTCGATGCCCGGCTGGCTGGAGACCTTCACGGACTACAACCCGCTGTCGAACCTCGCCGACGCCGCCCGCGCCATGATCAACGGCACGCCCGTGGGCGACTCGGTGTGGATGACGCTCGGCTGGGCCGTGGTGATCACGGCCGTCACGGCGCCGCTCGCGGTGGCCAAGTTCCGCAAGAAGACCTGATCCGTACGGGGTTCGGGTAGACGGGGTTCAGGACTCGACGCGCCCCTGGATCGCGTCGGCGCGTTCGAGCAGGGCGGCGGCCTCCTCCAAGGAGAGGCCGTCGCCTTCGGCGTAGGCGGCCTCGAAGGCCTCGTCGCCGAGGACGGAGCGGGCCAGTTTCGTGGCCCGCTCCAGGTTGTCGCGCTCGGGCGGCGAGAGCAGATGCCCCTTCGGGAGCAGGCCCTCGTGCGCCCCGAGGAGCCGGGCGCCGAGCGTCGCGCCGGGGCCGCCGAGCCCGGCCAGGGCCCAGGCGGCGGTGATCAGGTGGATGGCGGGCATCTGGGGGGCGACGATCATCGACAGGGTGCCCATGGCGCGTTCGAGAGCCTGCCGGGCGTGGGTGAGGCCGGAGGCGTACCGGCCGTCGAGGTTGTCCAGCCAGCCGAGGCCGCCGAGAGTGAATCCGCCGAAGATCGACAGCGTCTCGGAGCTGAAGTCGTCCAGGAGCGCGGTCAGGTGTTCGCGGGCCTCGGCGGTGCGGCCGGTGCGGCCGAGGAGCATGGCCAGGAACAGCCGGGCGGCGAGCGTCGGTTCGTGTCCGCGGTTCTCGACGGCCCCCACGACCTCGCGCAGGATCTCCTCCGCCTCCTCGGCGCGACCGGTCAGCGAGAGCATGTCGGCGTACCGGGCGCGCAGCAGCGCCATCTGGGACTGGGCGCCGATCCGCTCGGCGTAGCCGATGGCGGCGACGAAGTCCTCGGCCGCGCCCTCGAAGCGGAGCTGCCGCTCGCGGGCCTCTCCGCGCGCGGAGAGGGCCTCGGCCGCTCCCCAGGAGTCGCCGAGCCGGACGAAGATCTCCAGGCTCTCGTCGGCGTCGTCGGCCGCGGCACCGGCCCAGTCCACCCGGTTGGCCAGCATGTTGGCGCGGAGCGTGAGCGCGTTGGCGAGCTCCCACTCGTAGCGGAAGCGGCGGCAGGCGTCGACGGTGGCGTCCAGCAGCTCACGCATTCTGCCCGCCTCGCCGATGATGATGACGGCGAAGACGGCGAAGGAGCCGGGCAGTCGGCAGGTCTGCGGGAGTCCGGGACGGTAGACGGCGGTGATCCGCTTGAGCCGTGCGATCCCGTCGGGCGTGGTCCAGTCGCCCGTCATGTGGTCCATGTTGAGGAGCCCGATCAGCCGCACCCCGCGCCGGGCCTCCCACAGCTGCTCCTCGCTCAGCGGCGGGGGCGTGGCCGTGCAGGGCTCGTGGAGCGGGACGACGGGGGATGCGGGCGGCTCGAAGGGGTCGGGGCCGAGGGCGGCGGCGGCCTCGGACCAGTGCAGGGCGTCGGCACGCAGGTCGCGCATCTGCCAGTACCAGAGGAGGCAGTGGACGAGCAGGAGCGCCTCCTGCTCGTCCCGGACGGCGACGGCGCGGCGCAGGGCGGTGCGCAGGTTCTCGTACTCGGTCCGGAACCAGGCCATCGCCCGGACCTGGCCGCCGCCGCGGAGCGCGGGGTCGGCGAGGCGGGCGAGCTCGCGGTAGTGGACCAGGTGCCGGCGCTCGGCCTCGGCCCGGTCCCCGGCCTCGTCCAGCCGCTCACCCGCGTACTCCGCGACGGTCTCCAGGAGCCGGTAGCGCATGCCGCCGTCGTCACCGGGGGCCGCGACGACGAGCGACTTGTCGACAAGGGAACCCAGCACATCGAGAGTGTCCGCCCCGG
>NZ_JBHXPI010000038.1:64231-67872 GCF_042718575.1 Streptomyces sp. NPDC058579 | reverse complement strand
GTCGCCAACGCTCCGCGTTGACTCCCTCCTCCGCCTTGCGATCGCACGCACCAGACCCCGCTCTCTGATCCGGCCTGATCCAAACGCCAGGCCCTCGCCTTCCTCGCGGACGTGGCGGCCCGAGAGGCCCAGATGCCGACCGGCCTCGGCGGCGGCTGGACCTTGCGGCAGAGATCCACGAGACGAGCCCTAGCCGCTACCCGTCCGGTTTTGCGACAGAGCCGCGGACGAGCCCTAGCCTGTTGGAGCAGGTGGAGTCAGCCGAGATAGGGATGCTCGCGGTGCTCCAAGAAGTGGTGGAGCCTGAGCCTCTGAGTGTGATGCATCGGAAGTTGGCCCAGCTCGTCGGGAGGGACGAACTGTAGCTCCGAGGACTCGTCCGAGATCGCCAGCTCGCCGCCGACGATTCGCGCGGTGAAGCAGACGTTGAACTGTCGGCGCACCTCGCCATCCGAGTAGGCGATGATGTGCTTCGGGTCGGTGTACGTGCCGACCAGTCCGGTGACCTCGACGTCCAGGCCGGTCTCTTCCTTGACCTCGCGGACGGCGGTGCCGGGAAGCGAGTCGGTGAGGTCCATGCCCCCGCCGGGTAGGGCCCAGAGTTCGTTGTCGCGTCGACGCTGCAGCAGGATGTGCCCCTGCTCGTCGGTGACGACGGCCGACGCCGCGACAACCATGCTGTTCGGCTCGGGTGCGCTCGGGTCGTCGTAGTACTCGGTTCGTCCCATGGTCACCCCTCGTGCTGCACGGGGGTCGCTGTGGACCACACCGCGTCGAAGCTCTCGGCGTAGGTGTCGAACATGCCGCCTTCGCCGCTTCGCCGAAGATGCCACACCGGGGCCCCGTACGCGTTGACCCCCCAGACATGGGCGTTGACCAGCAACTGATCATCGGCGCGGTAGAGCGAGTTGTAGAGCGTTGTGGCGTGGGTCCGGATGTCGATGCCGGACACGCCGATCAGGGGCCGGTAATGCATGAGCGCCAGTTGGCAACGGGACTCGATGCCGTGGCCGAACCTCTCCTCCTGGCCGCGCGCCCGAACGTTCTCACTCTCCGCGTCGCCCACCGCGATCCGGATCACGCAGCCGTCTGCGGCTCGCTCCCGGAAGAGTTCGTTCAGTCGGGGGTACGCCTCATGCAAGAAGACAGCGGCGTAGACCAGCACGTCAATGCGCTCGCGTGCCTGGGCCAACATGTCCACGAACGCTGACACGGGGACGTCCGCCCTCTGCTCATAGAGCGTCACGAGTTCCGGGCTTATCGCTCGCGCCGCGCGCGCCTGCCGGAGTGCCGGCCAGAGTGCGTGCACGTCTTCTCCTAGGGTCTCTGCCGCCCGCATGGCCGTGACCCGGCGTGGCGTACGACTGAGATTGACCCACCGTTCAACGGACTTGGGGTCCACATCGACCTCTGTCGCGAGGGCGGCGTACGTCCAGCCTCCGTCCGCCATGACGGTACGAAGTCTCTCGTTCGGCATGAGTCTCCCCCTGATCCTTGGGACGGCACTAGGGACGTTCTATCTGACGTGGGACGTCCCGAAGTGGGGTTTGGTGGAGGTTCCTCCGTCCGTCTGGCCGACGCGATGATCCCGGAAAGCGTCTGCGGCATCGAAACGGAGCGGCACAGGTGATGACTACACACAATGCAACGCCCTTGCCGGATCTAGACCACCCGCAGTCCCGACCTGGCATCGGCGATGTGGCTAAGGACGTGGCCAATGGGCGTATCGGCGTGGTCATGGGTGAGGTAGGCGGTCGTGTGCAGCTGCGGCCGATGCGAGGTGGCGTCGAGTGGGAGGCCATGCCCGGCGACGTCGTGGTGCCCAGGGCGCGGGAAGAGCTGAGCGCGCGCCTGGATGTGAAGAACAGCAACAGTCGGTCGGGTCTGTGATGCGCGTCGTGGGCCGGTACGCGGGGGTGCTGTCCATCATCTGCATCAGCGGCTCGTGCGGCCTGGTGCTCGGCATGGCCCTGGGCGCCAGCCAATCGACCGGTTCCCCTGGACGGGTGCCAATTCCATGGCTCCCCCGTTCCCGTCCAGGGGGACCTTCCACACACGCCTCCTGGCCGCCTATGAGCTGAGCTCGGTGGCCGGCAGCGACTACCGATGATCTCCCGCCCTCGGTCTTCCCGCCGCAATGGGTCGTGACGGGGAGACCGAGGGCGGGTTGCACCACGTTCGTTGACAGCAACTACAAGGGAGCATCGATGGGTTGGGGAACCGGTAAGGGCGGAAGCGGCGGCAACGGTCAGCACTCGGGCGGCAAGGACCCGGGTACCTCGAAGCCGTCGCCGGACACCAAGTCGCCCAAGCCCGAACCGAAGCACAAGAAGGACTGAGGCCGTGACCACGGATGATGAGGCGGCTGAGCAGATCACGATGCGTGGTCTGCTCGGCGAGGTCACCGCGGATCTCGGCGCGCCCTTGGCGCGGGTATGGGAAGAGGCGTTCTGGGCGGTGCCCCGGCACCGGTTCCTGCCGGAGCGTGTGTGGCTCGGTGACGACCTGTATCCGTGCGACCGGAGCACTGATCCGGGCGGATGGCTGAGTGCGGCCTACGCGGACGACTCGGTGGTGACCCAGATCAACGACGGGCACGCCCCTGCCGTGTCCGGGTCATGGGCGTCGTCTTCCGCCTCCGCCCCCTCGATCGTGTTCCGCATGCTCGACATGCTGGAGGTGAAGAGCGGGCAACGGGTGCTGGAGGTGGGTACGGGAACGGGCTGGAACGCCGGTCTTCTCGCCCACCGCCTCGGAGCGGACAACGTGACCACGGTCGAGGTGGATCCGGTTCTTGCCGTACAGGCGGCGCTGAATCTCAAGAAGGTGGGCCTGGAGCCTGAGGCGATCTGCGGTGACGGCGCGGCCGGTTACCCGGCCTCGGCCCCGTACGACCGGATCATCGCCACCTGCTCCGTGCGGGAGGTACCCCGCGCCTGGACGGAACAGACCCGTCCCGGTGGGGTGATCCTCACGCTGTGGGAGACCCCGTGGGTCTGCTACGGCCTGGCACACCTGGTCGTGGACGCCGGTGGCGAGGCTTCGGGCTGGTTCCACCCGCACTCCGCGTTCATGCTGATGCGCAACCAGCGCACAGACCTGCGGATTTTCCAGGACGTGGTGGGGGATGACCACGCGCCTGATGAGTCCTCGACTGGTCTGTCTCCGTGGGCGGTCACGGGCAACGACTTCGCTGCCCAGTTCGCCATCGGCCTCCAGACGCGGGACGTGTGGAGGTCCTGGCACGACGACCCAGCCGTGGACGGAGTGGCCTCGCGGCTCTGGCTCGCGACCACGGACGCCACCTCGTGGGCGGCGGTCGACTGGGACGGACGGAACGAGGACCGGTGCACGGTGTGGCAGTACGGGCCGCGCCGGCTGTGGAGCGAGGTGGAGGCGGCTTATGCCTGGTGGCACAACGTCGGCAGGCCGGGCCCGGAACGCTTCGGCCTGACCGTGAAGCCCGACGGCACGCACGCGCCGTGGCTCGACCGGCCCGACCAGATGGTGCCCGCTATGGGCTGACCTGCGAAACGAAGGATCGGAGCAGGCCCCGAGGGGCGGTGCGTCGGACGAGCGACCGCCCCCCCCACCGGGGGGGTTGGGTTATCTGCCCGGTGAGTGGGGGTTGAAGAACACGC
>NZ_JBHXPI010000038.1:0-64221 GCF_042718575.1 Streptomyces sp. NPDC058579 | reverse complement strand
CCGCGGGGCGCCCCCCCCCCCCCCCCCGCTGGCGGCCCTTGGGGGCCCCCCCCCCCACCCCACGCCGCGCGCCGGCCCGGGGGGGGGGGGGGGGCCCCCCCCCCCCCCCCCGCCCCTCGGGGGTGTTCGGTGTTCCTGCCGGGTCAGGAGCGGTTCATGACTCCGGGGGGCAGGCCGCGCGTGAACTTGGTGTTGCGCAGCGCCACCGGTGTGGGTGTCGACTGCTGGGTCCAGGGCTCGTCCCAGATGAAGTTGGTTCCGCCGACGTCACCATGCGTCTGCCACACCGTGTTGTCCGTGGTGAGCACCTTGACGTACGCGTTGGGGCCCCGGGCCTCGATGCCCACGGCGCACACGTTGTCCGGGTAGTTCGGGTTGGCCGGATCGCCGTCGGCATCGGTCCCGTTGGTGAGGTCCTGCCAGACGATCGTCCCGCCGAGCGACGGACCCCGGCCGGCGAACACGTTGCCGCCGGTGAGAACGGCCTGGAAGTCCTCAGGGCCGATCAGGGGGGCGTAGACGTCGATGTCGGAGCAGGGGCCGGTGGCGCCTGTCGCGCCGGTGGCACCCGTGGCTCCGGTCGCGCCGGTCGCACCCGTCGCGCCTGTCGCGCCCGTGGCTCCGGTCGGGCCCGCGGGGCCCGTCTCGCCGGTGGCCCCGGTGGCACCCGTCGCACCCGTGGCCCCGGTCTCACCGGTGGCTCCGGTCGCGCCCGTAGCACCTGTCGCGCCTGCGGGGCCCGTCTCGCCGGTCGCCCCGGTCGCCCCGGTCGCTCCCGTGGCACCCGTGGCGCCCGTGGGTCCTGCGGGCCCGGTCTCACCCGTCGCACCCGTAGCCCCGGTCGCACCGGTAGCTCCGGTCTCGCCCGTGGCGCCGGTTGCCCCGGTCTCGCCCGTCGCACCCGTCTCACCCGTTGCGCCGGTCTCGCCCGTCTCGCCCTGCGGCCCCTGCGGGCCGGTCGGACCCGTGGGACCGGTCGGACCCGTCGGGCCCTCCAGGCAGTGGTCCGGAGGACCGCCCCAGGCGCCCGCGCGGAGGTGGCTCGGGGGGCCGCCCATGAGACGGCCGACCTCGTGGTCGAGGTACTGCTGGAGGTCGCCCGGCACCCCGGGCCCCGACATCCGCGGACCCTCGTGACCGGGTGGTCCCTGGTACTCGTGCGGCGGCGGGCCTTCCTCGTGCCGGGGCGGTCCGTCCTCGTGATGCGGGGGCGGTCCGTCCTCGTGATGCGGCCGCTCCTCGCAGTCCTCGCCGGCCGGGTACATCTCCCGTGCGTCGTACGCGGGGCCGTCCGGGCCCTCGTTCCGTACGCCACCGACAGCCGGAGTCGCGAGTCCCGTGAGCACGAGTGCGACGGAGGCGAGGGCGCTGCCGCCCAGCCACGCGCGTCGACGGGGAAGCGGCCCCAGCGAGGACCTGGTCCTTGTCCTGGAATCAGGACTCATACACCTGCTCCTTCTCAACCGGATCGAGTGTCTTACCGGGAAGCGCACAGGCTTCCGATACGATCATCGGTTCGCTACGGCGAAGACTTGACGGCTTCGGCGGAGTCTCAACGCCTTGGCCTAGGGGTGGAATCCCAATGGATGCGTACGCGGTAGCGAACTCCGGGAGGCCTCTCGGCGTGCCGTCCCGCCGTCTCGCAAGCCCGTGCGTACGGTCGCTGCCCGACCGACCCCCCGGAAGCGGTGTTGCCGTGAAGCCGTCCGTCTGCTTGTGCATGATCGTCAAGAACGAGGCGCGTGTCATCGAACGGTGCCTCGCTTCCGTCCGCGACCTGGTGGACACCTGGGTCATCTCCGACACCGGCTCGACCGACGGGACCCAGGACCTGATCAGGAAGGCGCTCGACGGCATCCCCGGCGAGCTCCACGAGGAGCCCTGGGTGAACTTCGGGCACAACCGGAGCCTGAACATCTCCCATGCCCGGGGCCGCGCCGACTACCTCCTGCTCCTCGACGCCGACCTCGTCCTCCGCCAGGACGGCCCCCTGCCCCCGCTGGCCGCCGACGCCTACATGCTCCGGCACGAGGGCGCGCTGGAGTACCGCATCAAACGCCTGGTCAGGGGCGATCTGCCGTGGCGGTACGAGGGCGTCACCCACGAGTACCTCACCGCCGACCAGGACCACGTCCAGGAGAACCTCGACGCCCTGTTCATCCAGGACCACGCCGACGGGGGCTCGCGCCACGACAAGTTCGAACGCGACGCCCGCCTGCTCGGTGCCGAACTCGAACGCGACCCCTCCAACGTCCGTACGGTCTTCTACCTCGCGCAGACCATGCGCGACCTGGGCCGCACCACCGACGCGATCGCCCTCTACGAGCGCCGGGCGGCCATGGGCGGCTGGGCCGAGGAGGTGTACTACGCGCTGCTCCAGGCCGGCGTCCTGCGCGCGGAGTCCGGTGACTGGCCGGCCGCGATGGACACCCTGACGCGCGCCTGGGACGCGCGGCCCGAGCGGCTCGAAGCCTGCTACGAACTGGCCTCGCGGCTACGGCTGAGGGGCCGTAACCACTCCGCGCACGCGGTCGTCTCCGCCGTCGTCGGCCGGAAGCAGCCGGACGACGTGCTCTTCACGCAGCCGTGGGTGTACCGGTGGGGGCTGCTCTTCGAGTACTCGATCACCGCGTACTGGGTCGGCGACCACGCGGCCTCCCTCGCGGCCTGCGACCGGCTGCTCGCCCTGCCGGACCTGCCGGAGTCGTACCGCGAACAGACCCGCGCCAACCGCGAGTTCGCCGTACGAAGGCTCGGGGTCGCCTCGATCCCGGAGCCGGCCGCCGCGGTCCGGGACTGAGGCCGGCCATGGCGACCCCTTCCCCGACCTCTTCCTCCACTCTCTCCGCCGCCCCGGTCGCCGACCGCCCGTCCCGCCCCGTGCCCCGCCCCGGCGATCGGCCGGACGCGGCGCGGGGGCGGCGGCACGGCGTCTGGCTCTGGCCGACGCTGGTCGCCCTCGCCCTTTCGGTGTACGCGATCGGCCGGCCGCTGCTGTGGCAGGACGAGCTCAACACCTGGGACATGGCCGCCCGGTCCACCGGGCAGCTCCTCGACACGGTCCAGCGCGTGGACGCGGTGCTCGGCGGCTACTACCTCTTCCTGCACGGCTGGATGGCCGTCTTCGGGGACTCCGCCGCCGCGCTGCGCATGCCCTCGGCCCTCGCGATGGCCGGCACCGCCGGCTGTACGGCGCTGATCGGCCGGCGTCTCTTCGGCGCCCGCGCCGGGCTCGCCGCCGGTCTCCTCTTCGCCCTCACCCCGGTCGTGACGCGCTACGCGCACGAGGCCCGTCCGTACGCACTGGTGGTCCTCGCCGTCACCCTCTCCACCCTGCTGCTCCTGCGCGCGCTCGATGAGCCGGAGCGCCGGTGGCGCTGGGCCGCGTACGGACTGTGCGTGGCGGCGGTCGGCCTGCTGCACATGGTCGCGCTGACCGTCCTTGCCGGGCATCTGGTCGCCGTGGCCCTGCGGGCCCGCGCGGATCGCCCGATCGCCCTGCGCTTCGGCCTCGCCGCGCTGGCCGGGACCGCCGCCGTCGCGCCGGTCGCTCTCCTCGGGCGGGCTCAGGCGGGCCGTCAGATCTCCTGGATCCCGGGCCCGGACCTGTGGAGTCTGGTCACCTTCCTGCCCCAGCTGTACGCCTCCGCGCTGGTCGCCGGGGCCGTGACCACGCTCGCCGTACTGGCGTGGGGCGAGCGCCGCGCAAGGCCCGGCGGCGCCGGTTCGGCCGCGCGGGTATCGGCCGCGCGGGGCCCGGTTCTCGTCGTCTCCGCGCTCGCCGTGCTGCCCCCGCTGCTGCTCTGGGCGGTCTCGCACGGCGACGTCTCGTACTTCTACTTCCGGTATCTGCTCTTCACGCTCCCCGCGTGGGCCGTCCTCGCGGGGGCGGGGCTCGCAGGGCCGAGGTCCCGGGGGGTCGTCGCGGCGGTCCTGGTGGCGCTCGCCTTGCTCACGCTGCCGGACCAGCAGGCGGTCCGCCGTCCGTACGCGCACTTCTGGCACGGCGTCGACTACGAGGGCGCCGCGCGGACCATCGAGAAGTACCACCGGCCCGGGGACGCGGTGGCGTTCGACCGGGGTGACGACTACTGGCGCATGCTCGACGTCGGCGTCCGCTTCTATCTGCGGGACGAGCTACGGCCGCGCGACGTCTTCCTCTCCACAGCGGCCGCCGACCGCGCGGACCTGTGGTCGACGGAGTGCCCCGACCCGGCCGCCTGCCTGAAGGCGGAGAAGCGGATCTGGCTGGTGGTGGCCGGGGACGCGGCCGATCCGTTCGACGCGCTCCCGGCCGAGCAGGCGCGGGCCCTCCGCGCCCGCTACACCGCGACCGGCACCGAGCGGCTGACGGGCGTGACGGTGGCACTCCTCGTACGCACGACCACCTAGGAGACAGAACGCCCCCGCGCCCGCAGGCTCACCGCACGCGGGCGCGGTGCTCCATCGCCTCGCGGGCCGTGTGCTCGTCCTCGTAGACCTCGCACATGTGGCGGCCGTCCGGGGTCGCCGTGTGCTCCACCTCCCACAGGCTCAGCTCACCGCCGTCGAGCAGCAGGAACGCGTGCTCGTAGAGCGTGAATCCGGCGTCCCGGCCACCGCCCTCCACCGTGCACAGCCGGCCGAAGGCCTGGGTGATGTGGTGTGCGAAGGCCATCCGCAGCCGGCGTGCCGTCTGCTCGCCGGGCCGGTCCGGGTTCTCCGCGCGGCGCAGCACCCGGCGGGCGTGGTCCGGGGAGTTGTCCGGGACGTACATCCGGGGCTGCTTCGGTATCGGGCGGGACAAGAGCGCGCTCAGCAGCTCGAGGTCGTTGTCCTCGTCGAACTCCGGCCCTGAGGTGCGCTCCACGTCCCAGCCCTGGGAGAAGCGGGTCGGCAGCCGGGACGCGGCGAGCCGGGCCTCCGCCTCGTCCGCGTACAGCTCGTGCTGCTCGGTGCCGGCCCGGCCGGAGTTGTGCACGAGCTCCCAGAGACCGAGCGCCGTGCCGTCGGCGAGCAGATAGGTGTGGCGGTACGTCGTGCGGTGCAGCGACGCGCTGTGGTGCGAGGAGTGCAGCGTGCTGGAGTGGGCGAACGCCGTCTCCAGGCGTTCGATCGAGCTGTCGGGGAGATCGAAGGAGTTGAGCGCCCGGCCGAGGAGCCGCGCGAGGTGCGTCTCGGTCGTCTCGTACGGATCGTGAGGATCCCGCGGATCGTTCAAGGGGTTCTCCAGGCCGTCGCCGCATGTCACTTGGTGCTTGCTAAACGTAGTCCCTGGGTCTGACATCGTGTCCGGGTTCGGCAAAACGAGGGGGGCGCGCGGAAAGTTCCCGCGCGCCGGTCGTCGAAGTCCGTCAACTCCCTTTATTGGACGGGGAGTCGACAGTGGGGCCCGGCCCGTACAGCTCGCGGTGCGCGGGGAACTCTCCGCCCGGTCCCGCCACCCCCTCGGCGACCTCCCGGAGCGCCCGCGCGATCGCCCGGGTCACCAGGTCGGCGCCCGCCGCGAGGATCTCGTTGAGGGCGAGCGGCCCGGCCTCCGGGGGCAGCGGGCGGTCGCCGGTCGCGAGGGCGAAGACGGTGTCCCCGTCGTTGAGGAGGTGCACCGGACGCACGGCGCGCGCGATGCCGTCGTGCGCCGTGCCCGCCAACTTCTGCGCCTGCGCGCGGGTCAGGTCCGCGTCGGTCGCCACGACCGCGAGGGTGGTGTTGAGGGACGGCGGGGTGTTCCGGGCCGCCGCCTCGGCGAGCCGGAGCCGGGCGGCCTCGTGGACGGCCGGTTCCGGGTAGGCGGGCCGGTGGCCCTGGAAGAGCTCCCCGTACAGGACGCCCGTCTCCGGGTCGACCGCCGAGCCGACCGCGTTGACGACGACGAGCGCGCCGACCGTGATCCCCGACTTCAGGACCGTACTGGCCGTACCGACCCCGCCCTTGAGCCCGCCGACCACGGCTCCGGTGCCCGCGCCGACCGCGCCCGTCTCCACGCGCGCGTGGAGCTCCGTCGCGGCGGCGGCCTCCACGGCGGCCCGCCCGGTGGACGCGTCCGGGCGGGCCGAGAAGTCGCCGCCCCGGCCCAGGTCGAAGACGCAGGCGGCGGGGACCACCGGGACCACGTGCGTGGGCTCGGGACCGACCCGTACCCCGCGTCCCCGCTCCTCCAGCCAGGCCATCACCCCGCCGGCCGAGTCGAGCCCGTACGCGCTGCCGCCCGTCAGGACCAGCGCCTCGATCCGCTGGACGAGGTTACGGGGGTCGAGCGCGTCGGTCTCCCGGGTGCCGGGGCCGCCGCCGCGCACGTCCACGGCGGCCACCGCGCCGCCCTCCGGGGCGAGGACGACCGTGGTGCCGCTCAGCGCCCCCGGCCCCGCCACGGGCGCGTGGCCGACCCGCAGCCCGGCCACGTCCGTGATTGCGTCATGGTTCGTCATGGTCATGGTCCTTGCGTACCACGCGCGTTCGGTCAGTAGCCCTGACCGTGGCCGGGGCCCGCGCCGCGCGAGGCCGGGTTGCGCGAGGCCAGCGTCACCCCGACGGCCACCGTCGCCGCCGCGACGAGGCCCGCCAGCAGGACCGCCCAGTGGCCGGCGAACGTGCACATCAGGATCGCCAGGGCCGAGACGGGCAGTACGAGCTGCTGCGCGATGCCGACCTTGAAGTAGCGGGCGTGCAGCACCCACACGCAGAGCAGGAAGAGCGCGGCGGGGATCGTCACGGCCGAGGAGGCGGCGAGCGTGGAGATGTGGGCCTTGCCGACGACCTGCTCGACGGCGACCTCGATGCCGGCGCCGATGGCGGCGGCCGAGGCGAAGATCAGAAAGTGGCCGTAACCCCAGAGGAAGGCCCGCCGGTTGGAGGAGAGCCGGAGGTGGGCCGGGGCGGCGAAGTAGATCCACCAGGCGGCGTAGACGATCAGCAGTCCGCCTGCGGCGATCGGGAGCACCTGGTCCAGGGCGTCGTACTCCGCGACGCCCGTCTTCACGGCGACGGTCGCCGCGAAGATCGTCTCGCCGAGGACGATGATGGTGAACAGGCCGTAGCGCTCGGAGACGTGGTGCGGGTGCCATTGGCTGCTGACGTCCTTCTCCGCGAACGCGGGGACGGCCAGCTCGGCGACGACCCCGGCCAGGAAGATCCAGGGCTGGGCGGATTCGGGTGCCCAGAGGAAGGCGATCCAGCCGAGCTGGACGAGCAGCACCCCGCCCGCGTACCGGCGGCACATCCTGCGCTCGCCGGGGTCCGTGGCGTGGTGGG
This sequence comes from Streptomyces sp. NPDC058579, assembly GCF_042718575.1. NCBI lineage: Bacteria > Bacillati > Actinomycetota > Actinomycetes > Kitasatosporales > Streptomycetaceae > Streptomyces > Streptomyces sp. NPDC058579. The sequence continues at coordinate 56,991 of NZ_JBHXPI010000038.1, read as the reverse complement.
CGGCGCGGAGCCACTGGGAGGCGAGGGCGATCCGCATCACGATGTAGCCGAGGACGGCGACGGAGAAGTCGTCCTCGAAGACCCGGGAGATACCGGCGGCGAGGATCAGGACGCCGGCGATCTGGATGAGCGTGACGACGCGGTAGAGGACGTCGTCGTTGTCGTACGCGGAGGCGAACCAGGTGAAGTTCATCCAGGCCCACCAGATCGCGAAGAAGACCATCGCGTAGTGGGCGATCCCGTCGGCGGCGTGGTGCTCGGCGATCGCGTGCACGAGCTCGGCACCGGCCTGGGAGACGGCGACGACGAAGCAGAGGTCGAAGAAGAGCTCGAGCGGCGTGGCGGAGCGGTGCGCCTCGTCGCGCGACCGCGCGGTGAGCGGCAGGAACGGTTGCGTCATGCGCCCCAGGACACCAGAGCGGGAGCCCGGCCGGGGCGATTGGCACGCGGACCGGCTTCCGGGACCGGCGGGGAGCCGTCCGCCGCGAGGGTACGCGCCTCGCGGTACCGCCAGGCCACCGTGTGGGCCAGGCCCGGGTGGGCGCCCAGGGGAGCCGCGACCGTCCAGGCGCCCGGCACGGCGGCGAGCGCGTGCGTGAAGCGGCCGGGGGCCAGCAGGTGCGTCGCGATCGCCACGCGCGCGTGGCCGGCCGCCCGCAGCCCCGCCACCGCGTCCCGCACCGACGGCTCCGAGGCCGAGCAGTACGCCGTCACCACCGGCACCCCCACCCGTCGGGCAAGGAGTCGCGCCGCCGCCTCCGTACCGCCGTTGCCGCCCGGGCGGGATGAGCCGGCCCCCGCCACCACCACCGCGTCCCCGGGCCCGCCCGCCTCCACGAGGCGGTCGTGCAGGGCGAGGCCCACGGCGGGGACGCCGCTGAGCCCGGGCGTGACCACGCAGTCGTGGCGGCGGGCGACCGCCGGGATGTCCACGGTCCGGTGGTAGCCGTCGCCCAGGAGCAGTGGGACGACCACCGCACCCGGGCAGGAGGCGAGCACCTCCGCCAGCGAAGGCGCCTGGTGGCCGAGGTCGCCGAGGTGTCCGACCACGACCCGCGTGCCCGTGAGCCGCCGCACCGACTCCGCGAGCCGCTCGATCGTCGCCCCCGCCTCGGGGACCGCGCTGCCGTGCACGGCGAGGACCAGCATCCGTACGCACCTCCAAGAAGGTCGGGGCCGTGGCCGGCGGTGTCGTACGCCCCACGGCCCCCACCCGTTCACGCTAAGCCGGGCCGCCCCTCCGGGAGCACCGCCATCGGTCCCGCTCCGACGGGCCACAAGTCCCCTCTGCTCGGGCCCTTCACGGCCCCGAACCGCCCCCCGGGCCCGCCTACGGTCGGAGACGGACATCCCTCTACCGCTCGGAGAGCCCGCCATGGCCACCCCCACCCAGACCCTCGTGCTGATCGGCCACGGCATGGTCGGCCACCGTCTCCTGGAGGCGCTCGCCGAGCGTGGCGCGCTCGCCGACCCCGCCGACCCGGGCGCGCCCGGCTGGCAGGTCGTCGTGCTCGCCGAGGAGGACGTCCCGGCCTACGACCGGGTCCACCTCTCGTCCGTCTTCACGGGCACGGACCCGAACCAACTCGGTCTCGCCGACGCCGAGTTCCTCGAAGCGCACGGCATCGACCTGCGCCTGGGCGACCCCGCCGAGCAGATCGACACGGCCGCCCGCACGGTCACCACCACCTCCGGCGCAGTCGTCGCGTACGACGCGCTGGTCCTGGCCACCGGCTCGTACCCCTTCGTCCCGCCCATCCCCGGCGCCGACGCGCCCGGCTGCTTCACGTACCGCACGCTCTACGACGTCGAGGCCCTCACCTCGTACGCCGAGAACCGCCGCGCCGAAGGCCGCCGTACCGGCGTCGTGGTCGGCGGCGGGCTCCTCGGCCTGGAGGCGGCGGGCGCGCTGAGGACCCTCGGACTGACCACGCACGTGGTCGAGTTCGCGCCCCGGCTCATGCCGCTCCAGGTAGACGACGGCGGGGCCGCCGCGCTGCGGGCCACCATCGAGTCGATGGGCGTCGCCGTGCACACGGGCGTCGGCGCCGCCGAGATCGAGACGGACGCGGACGGGCGGACGCGCAGCCTGAAGCTCTCCGACGGCAACCGCGTCCCCGCCGACCTGGTCGTCTTCTCGGCCGGTGTACGGCCGAGGGACCGGCTCGCGCGGGAGTCGGGGCTCGCGGTCGGCGACCGCGGGGGCGTGGCCGTCGACGAGCACTGCCGCACCACGGACCCGTACGTCTACGCGATCGGCGAGTGCGCCCAGACCTGCGACGGGCGGGTCTACGGGCTTGTGGCGCCCGGCTACCAGATGGCCGAGACGGTCGCGGACCGGCTCGGGGGGGAGGGCGACCTCGTCTTCACCGGCGCCGACACGTCCACCAAGCTGAAGCTCCTCGGCGCGGACGTGGCCTCCTTCGGCGACCCTTTCGCCGCCGGGCCGCAGGCCACCGAGATCGTCTTCTCGGACGGCCGTGAGGGCGTGTACAAGAAGCTGCTGCTCGGCCCCGACGGGCAGTTGCTCGGCGGCATCCTGGTCGGTGACGCGGAGGCGTACGGTTCGCTGATGCCGCACGCCGGGCGGCAGCTCCCGGCTCCTCCGGAGGCGTTCCTGCTGCCCGCGGGCGGTGGCGGCGAGCTGCCCGGCGCGGACAGCCTGCCCGACGACGCCGTCGTCTGCTCGTGCCACAACGTCACCAAGGGCGCGGTGCGCGCCGCCGTCGCCGAGCACGGCCTGACCGACGTCGGCGGAGTCAAGCGCTGTACGAAGGCGGGCACGGGCTGCGGCGGCTGCGTGAACACCCTCCAGGCCGTCCTCGACGCCGCCGGGGTCGAGAAGCCGCGCGGGCTCTGCGAGCACTTCCCCGACCTCTCCCGGTCGGAGCTCTACGCGCGCGTGCGGGACGAACACATCCGGTCCTTCAGCGAGCTGATCGAGAAGTACGGGAAGGGTGAGGGGTGCGTCGTCTGCAAGCCGGTCGTCGCGAACGTCCTCGGCACGCTCGGCCCCGAGCTCGGGCTGCCGCACATCCTCCACGGCGAGCAGGCCGCGCTGCAGGACTCCAATGACCTCTTTCTCGCCAATCTCCAGAAGGACGGCACGTATTCGGTCGTGCCGCGCGTTCCTGGCGGTGAGATCACCGCCGAGCAGCTGATCGTCATCGGTGAGATCGCCCGCGATCACGGCCTGTACACGAAGATCACCGGCGGCCAGCGGATCGACCTCTTCGGTGCGCGGAAGGCCGAACTCCCCGGTATCTGGCGGAGGTTGATCGACGCGGGCTTCGAGTCGGGGCACGCGTACGGCAAGTCCCTGCGGACGGTGAAGTCCTGCGTCGGGTCGAAGTTCTGCCGCTTCGGGCAGGGCGACTCGGTGCAGCTCGCCATCGACCTGGAGCTGCGCTACCGGGGGCTGCGCGCCCCGCACAAGATCAAGGGCGGGGTGTCGGGCTGTCTGCGCGAGTGCGCGGAGGCGCGCGGCAAGGACATCGGCGTGATCGCCACCGCCGGCGGCTGGAACCTGTACGTCTGCGGCAACGGCGGTACGAGCCCCCGCCACGCCGATCTGCTCGCCTCCGACCTGTCGGCGGCCGAACTCTTCGCGCTGATCGACCGGTTCCTCATGTACTACGTACGGACCGGGGAGCGTCTGGAGCGTACGTCGGCGTGGCTGGAGCGGCTCGAAGGCGGCCTCGACCATCTGCGGGAGGTGCTCGTCGAGGACCGGCTCGGGATCGGCGCGGAGCTCGAGGCCCAGATGGAGCGGCACGTGGCGGCCTACCGCGACGAGTGGCGCGCGGTCCTCGACGACCCGGCGGCGCTGGCCCGCTTCGGCCCGTACGGCGATGGGGTCGAGTTCCTGGAGCCGGGGCGCGGGCGGACGGCGGTGCTGGAGGACGGCAGCGAGGCGGCGCTCTTCAAGGACGGGACGGGTGAGGTGTACGCGGTGGGCAACCGCGACCCGTTCTCCGGGGCGGACGTGCTCGCCGACGGGATCATGGGGACGCGGGACGGGGAGCCGGTGGTGGCCTCGCCGATGCTCAAGCAGGAGTTCTCCCTGCGGACCGGCGTCTGCCTGGACGACCCGTCGGTCGCGCTGCCGGTGCACGAGGCCGGGGCGGTGCGTACGGCCCGCGACTGACGGGGCCCGCGACTGACAGGAGACCCGTGACTGACGGGACCTCCGCCCGCTCAGGTCGCGACCATGGCCTCTGACCTACCCCTGATGCGGGAGCGCACGGTGGAGGAGCAAGGAAAATCCGGAAAGTCCCCACCCCCATGGAAGCGCCATGAGTTCCGTAGTCCAGGACAGCAGAGCGGCGACGAGCGGGCCGGCACCCTCGTACGACGCGGAGCAGTACCGCCCCGGCAGGCCGATCAACGACTGGGAGCCCGAGAACGAGCTCTTCTGGAAGTCGATCGGCAAGCGCGTCGCCAACCGCAACCTGTGGATCGCGGTCCCGGCGCTCCTGGTGGCCTTCGTCGTCTGGCAGGTGTGGAGCGTCACCGCCACCAACCTGAAGGACGTCGGCTTCGGCTTCTCGACCTCGCAGCTGTTCTGGCTGACGGCGATCCCCGGTCTGACCGGCGGCACCGCCCGGATCTTCTACACCTTCCTCGGCCCGCGCATCGGCCAGCGCCGCTTCACGGCGCTGTCGACGGTCGTGCTGATCGTGCCGCTGATCTGGCTGGGCATCGCGATCCAGAACCCGTCGACCCCGTACACCGTGATGGTCGCCATCGCCGCCCTGTGCGGCATCGGCGGCGCCAACTTCGCCTCCTCGCTCGCCAACATCGGCTTCTTCTTCCCGAAGTCGAAGAAGGGCAGCGCGACCGGCATCAACGGCGGCCTGGGCAACCTGGGCGTCTCGGTGGTCCAGCTGCTCACGCCGATCGTCATCACCTTCTCGACCATCGCGATCGGCTCGGCCCAGCACAAGGCCGACGGAACCCCGGTCTACCTGCAGAACGCGGCCTTCATCTGGGTCCCGGTGCTGCTGGTCCTCGCGGCGATCGCCTGGTTCGGCCAGAACGACCTGAAGGTCGCCTCCACCCCGTTCAGCAAGCAGAAGGTCATCTTCAAGCGCAAGCACAACTGGGTGATGACCTGGCTGTACGTCGGCACCTTCGGCTCCTTCATCGGCTTCGCCGCCGCGCTGCCGATGCTGATCAAGACCACCTTCCCGGACTACTCCGTCGCCACCTACGCCTGGATGGGTCCCGCGGTCGGTGCCCTGGCCCGGTGGGCGGGCGGCTGGGTCGCGGACAAGCTGGGCGGCGCCCGGGTGACGATCCTGTCCTACGTGGGCATGGCCGCCTCGATCATCGGCGTCATCACCTTCCTGCCGTCCGGGTCTGACGCGGGCAGCTTCTACGGCTTCTTCTTCTGCTTCCTCGCCGCGTTCTTCTTCTCGGGCCTCGGCAACGGCTCGACCTTCCGCCAGATCCCGGTGATCTTCCGCTCGACCCATCTGAAGGGGCTCACGGAGGGCACGCCGGAGTACACGAAGGCGCTGAAGCAGTCGGAGATGGAGTCCGGCGCCGTCACCGGCTTCACCTCGGCCATCGCCGCCTACGGCTTCTTCTTCATCCCGGCCCTCTTCGGCTCGGTGGCCGTGACCAGCGCGATGTGGGGCTTCGTCGCCTTCTACGCCAGCTGCATGGTTGTGACCTGGTGGTTCTACGCCCGCAAGGGCGCGGAGGCGCCCAGCTGACCGGCGTAACCCCCAGCTGACAGGCTGCTGATCCGCTCGCGAAAGGCCCCGCTCACGCGGGGTCTTTCCGCATGCCCGGAGCGGGACCAATGGCCGTCGACTGGTGACCAATGCCGAGCCTTTTGATCGATCAAAAGGCGTGCAATGGAGGTAGGCAACGACGCGATCGAATGATTCGAAGAAGGCGGTGCGGGCAGTGACTGCGACCCCTGCTGAGGCAACGGTGGACGAGCGGGCCTGGAAGGGCTTCAAGGGCGGGCTGTGGCGCGATGCCGTCGACGTCCGCGACTTCATCCAGCAGAACTACACGCCGTACGAGGGCGACGACACCTTCCTCGCCGGCCCCACCGAGCGGACCACCGCCGTGTGGAAGGCCATCACCGACCGCTTCCCGGAGGAGCGCGCCAAGGGCGTGTACGACGTCGCCCACGACATCCCCTCCACCATCACCTCCCACGCCCCCGGCTGGATCGACCGCGACAAGGACCTGATCGTCGGCCTGCAGACCGACGCCCCGCTCAAGCGCGCGATCATGCCGAACGGCGGCTGGCGCATGGTCGCCGGCGCCCTGGAGACCTACGGCTACCCGGTCTCGGCCGAGCTGGAGCAGGTCTTCACCGAGTACCGCAAGACGCACAACGCCGGTGTCTTCGACGCCTACACCCCCGAGATCCGCGCCGCCCGCAAGGCCGGCATCGTCACCGGTCTCCCCGACGCCTACGGCCGCGGCCGCATCATCGGCGACTACCGCCGTGTCGCCCTCTACGGCGTCGACCGCCTGATCGCGGTCAAGCAGGAGGAGAAGGAGGGGCTCAACTCCCTTCCCGCCGAGCGCCGTTCGCTGGAGGAGACCATCCGGCTGCGCGAGGAGCTCGCCGAGCAGATCCGCGCGCTCGGCGAACTGAAGACGATGGCCGCCGCCTACGGGTACGACATCTCCGGCCCGGCGACCACCGGCCGCGAGGCCGTCCAGTGGCTGTACTTCGCCTATCTCGCCGCCGTGAAGGAGCAGAACGGCGCGGCGATGTCGCTCGGCCGCACCTCCACCTTCGTGGACGTCTATCTCCAGCGCGACATCGAGGCCGGGCTCCTCACCGAGGAGCAGGCCCAGGAACTGGTCGACGACTTCATCATCAAGCTCCGCATCGTCCGCTTCCTGCGCACCCCCGAGTACGACGAGCTGTTCTCCGGCGACCCGACGTGGGTCACCGAGTCCATCGCGGGGATGGGCGAGGACGGCCGTCCGCTGGTCACCAGGACCTCCTTCCGCTACCTCCAGACCCTCTACAACCTCGGCCCGGCGCCCGAGCCGAACATGACCGTCTTCTGGTCGCCCCGGCTGCCCCAGGGCTTCAAGGAGTTCTGCGCCAGGGTCTCGATCGACACCTCCTCCGTGCAGTACGAGTCGGACGAGCTGATGCGGCCGCGCTTCGGCGACGACACCGCGATCGCCTGCTGTGTCTCGGCGATGCCCGTCGGCAAGCAGATGCAGTTCTTCGGCGCCCGCGTGAACGTCGCCAAGACCCTCCTGTACGCGATCAACGGCGGCCGGGACGAGAAGTCCGGCGCGCAGGTCGGCCCGGCGACCGGCGCGATCACCTCGGAGGTCCTGGAGTACGACGAGGTCCTCGCCCGGTTCGACGAGCAGATGGAGTGGCTCGCGAGCGTCTACGTCCACGCCCTGAACGTCATCCACTACATGCACGACAAGTACGCCTACGAGCGCATCGAGATGGCGCTCCACGACCGCGACGTGCGCCGCACCATGGCCTGCGGCATCGCCGGCCTGTCCGTTGCCGCCGACTCGCTGGCCGCCGTCAAGTACGCCAAGGTCACCCCGGTCCGGGACGAGACCGGTCTCGCGACCGACTACGTGATCGAGGGCGAGTACCCGGCGTTCGGCAACAACGACGAGCGGGCCGACGAGATCGCGGTCTGGCTGGTCGAGGAGTTCATGAAGAAGGTGCGCAAGCACCCGACCTACCGGAACGCCGAACACACCCAGTCCGTCCTGACCATCACCTCCAACGTCGTCTACGGGAAGAAGACCGGCAACACCCCCGACGGGCGCCGCGCCGGTGAGCCGTTCTCGCCGGGCGCCAACCCGATGAACGGCCGCGACACCCACGGCTACGTCGCCTCGGCCCTGTCGGTCGCCAAGCTCCCGTACGAGGACGCCGAGGACGGCATCTCGCTGACCAACACGGTCACCCCCGACGGCCTGGGCCGCACCCCCGAGGAGCGGATCAGGAACCTGGCCGGTGTCCTGGACGGCTACATGGCCAGCGACGGCTTCCACATGAACGTCAACGTCCTCAACCGGGATGTGCTGATGGACGCCATGGAGCACCCGGAGAGCTACCCGCAGCTGACCATCCGGGTCTCCGGATACGCGGTCAACTTCGTCCGGCTCACCCGCGACCAGCAGCTCGACGTCCTCAACCGCACCTTCCACGGCGCGCTGTAGCCGCCGGCGCGCCCCCGATCGCGCCCCCAGGGCCGGACCTACCCTCACCTCGGCCCCGGGGCCGCTCCCCTTCGGAACGGAGAGGTCCTGCCATGACCACGACGACCACGACGCCCGTCACAGCGCCGACGATGCCGCTCGCCGCCACCACACCCGGCACCACACCCGCCACCACACCCGGCACCACACCCGGTCCCGCGACGCCGGCCGCCGCGGCGACCCGCCGTCCTTCCGAGGGCTCGGTGCACTCCTGGGACCTGTCGACCGGCGTCGACGGCCCCGGCACCCGCTTCGTCACCTTCCTCTCCGGCTGCCCGCTGACCTGTCTCTACTGCCACAACCCCGACACCTGGCGGATGCGCGGCGGCACCCGCACCTCCGCCGACGCCGTGATCGCCGAAGCCGCGAAGTGCACCCGCTTCATCCAGGCGTCCGGCGGCGGGGCCACCGTCTCCGGCGGCGAACCCCTCCTCCAGCCCGTCTTCACCGGCGAGCTGCTCCACCGGATGAAGCACGAGCTCGGCTTCCACACCGCCCTCGACACCTCCGGCTTCCTGGGCGTACGCGCCACCGACGCCCTGCTGCGCGACACCGACCTCGTCCTCCTCGACATCAAGTCCTGGGACCCGGACACGTACAAAAAGGTCACCGGCCGGCCGCTGCGGCCGACCCTGGACTTCGCCCGCCGCCTCGCCGACCTCGGCCAGGAGGTCCACGTCCGCTTCGTGCTCGTCCCGGGCCTCACCGACGACCCCGACAACATCGAGGGGGTCGCCGCCTTCGCCGCCGGCCTCGGCAATGTCTCGCGCGTCGACATCCTCCCCTTCCACAAGCTCGGCGAAGCGAAGTGGCAAGCACTCGCCATGCCGTTCGCGCTCCACGACACCCCCTCCCCGACCCCCGACGAGGTCGCCCGGGCCCGCGCCCTCTTCCGGTCCCACGGCCTGAACGCCATCTGAGCGAAACGTTCACCCGCCCGACGCGGAGAACATGCCCATATGGGGCATACCGGCCTACCGTGTGCGCGTGACCGAGCCACCCGAAGGCCCCGAGACCGCCGTCCAGACGTCTTCCGTCGTCCAGACGGCGCCCGACGTCCGCCGCCAGACCCCGGCCGACGTGCGCCGCCGGGCCGCGCTCGCCGGAACCGTCGTCTCCGCCCTGCTGATCGTCGCGATCGTGCTCGGCAGCCGGCTCCTGCGCGACTTCGACTCGGCTCTCCTCCCGTACGCCGTCGCCACCGTCTTCCTCGCCTTCGGCGTCGCCTACCGCTACACCGTGTGGATCTCCGCGCCCGGCGCCCGCCGCCTCTTCAAGCAGGGCTGGCGCTCCTTCTTCTCGGCCGCCAACTTCCGCAAGGCACCCACCGCGCTGCCGAAGATGATCGCCACCTACCTCGGCTTCCAGAAGTTCCTCGGCGCCCGCTCGCACGCCCGCTGGGCCGCCCACCAGATGATCTTCTGGGGCTGCATCCTGGCCGCCCTGATCACCTTCCCGCTCACCTGGGGCTGGTTCACCTTCACCTCGTCCACCGGCTCCGGACCCGGGTACGAGATGCGGATCTGGGGCTTCAAGGTCCTCGGTTTCGACGCGCTGAACATCGTCGGCTGGCTGATGTTCCACGGCCTCGACATCGCCGCCGTCCTCGTCATCCCCGGCGCGTCCTACTTCCTGTGGCGCCGGATGAAGGACCGCGGCGCCATCACCGGCCAGCGGTTCGCCTACGACCTGGTGCCGCTGATCGCCCTCATCGTCATCGCCGTGACCGGGCTCCTGCTCACCTTCTCGTCGATCTTCCTGCATGGCGGCGGCTACGAGTTCCTGGCGATCCTGCACATGGTGTCGGTGGTCTTCACGCTCATCTACATCCCGTTCGGGAAGTTCTTCCACATCGTGCAGCGGCCGGCCGCCGTCGGCATGCAGCTCTTCAAGTACACCTCCCGCAAGAAGGACGGCGACGGGGTCCTCGCCTGCCGCCGCTGCGGGGAGCCCATCGACGCGGCCCCGTACGTCGAGAACCTCCAGGGCACCATGCGCGACCTCGACCTCGGCTTCGCCGAAGGACCCACGTACTGCCCCCGCTGCAAGCGCGTGATGCGCGGCAACGCCTACCTCACCCACGTCAAGAAGGGCTTCAAGTGACCCAGCCGAACGTGGGCCGGTCCACCCCCCTCCCGCTCGACCCCTCCATCGCCCCGCCCGGCACGCGCAACTTCCGCGACGCGGGCGGCATCCCCGCCGACCGCTGGCACGCCGACCAGGAGGGCGAGACGCTCGTCCCCACCCACTGCTGCTTCTGCGGCGTGCAGTGCGGCATGTACCTGCGGGTCGACCGCGGCGGCAAGGTCTTCGGCGTCGAGCCCCGCAACCACGACATCAACCGGATGCGGCTCTGCCCCAAGGGCATCAACGCCTACCAGCAGGTCAACCACCCCGACCGGCTCACCGCCCCGCTCATGCGCCGCAACCGCGACGAGGAGTTCCGCGAGGCCAGCTGGGAGGAGGCGCTCGACTTCACGGTCGCCGAGATCCGCCGTATCCAGGACGAGTACGGCAACGACTCCTTCGGCCTGCTCGGCGGAGCCAGCCTCTACTCCGAGAAGACGTATCTCGTCGGCAAGTTCGCCCGCGTCGCCCTCAAGTCCCGGCACGTCGACTACAACGGCCGCCTGTGCATGGTCTCCGCCGCCGGCGCCAACAAGCTGGCCTTCGGCATCGACCGCGCCGGCAACCCGTTCTCCGACATCCTCCTCACCGACTGCCTCCTCATCGCCGGCTCCAACGTCGGCGAGTGCTTCCCGGTGATGACCCAGTACCTCTGGGGAGCCCGGGACCGCGGTGCCAGCCTGATCGTCATCGACCCCCGCGAGACGGCCATCGCCCGCACCGCCGACCTCCACGTCGCCCTCAAGCCCGGCACCGACTCCGCGTTCTTCAGCGCCGTCCTGAACGTGGTCGTCGCCGAGGGCCTCACCGACGAGGCCTACCTCGCCGCCCACACCACCGGCTGGGACGAGGTGAAGCGGACCGTCGCCGCGTACCCGCCCTCCCGCGCCGCCGAGATCTGCGGCGTCCCCGAGGAGCAGATCGTCCGGACGGCCCGGATGTTCGCCGGCGCGGACAAGGCCATGGCCTGGCACGCCCGCGGCGTCGAACACCACTCCCAGGGCGTGGAGAACTGCCTGACGATCATCAACCTGTGCGCCGCCACCGGGAACATCGGCAAGCCCGGCGCCGGCTACGGCACCATCACCGGGCAGGGCAACGGTCAGGGCGGCCGCGAGCACGGCCAGAAGTCCGACCTGCTGCCCGGCGGCCGCTCGATCACCAACCCCGAGCACCGCCGGCAGATCTGCGAGATCTGGGGCATCGACGAGTCCGAACTCCCGCCCGCCGGCACCTCCATGATGGAGATGGTCTGGCAGATGCAGCGCGAGGAGATCCGCGGCCTGATCGGCATCTGCAACAACCCCTTCGTCTCCCTCCCCAACTACGCGACCGTCAAGAACGGCTACGACACCCTCCAGTTCCACGCCCAGTTCGACTTCTTCCTCTCCGAGACGGCCACCAACGCGCACGTCGTCTTCCCCGTCACCGTCTGGGCCGAGGACGAGGGCGTGATGGCCAACGCGGAGGCCCGGGTCGTCAAGCACAACAAGGCCCAGGAACCGCCCGCCGGGGTCCGCACCGACACCTGGGTGATCTGCGAACTCGCCAAGCGCCTCGGCGCCGGCGACAAGTTCGACTTCCCCGACTCCCGCTCCGTCTTCGAGGAACTGCGCATCGCCTCGGCCGGCACGGTCAACGACTACTACGGCATCACCTACGAGCGCCTCGAGGAGACCGGCGGCATCGCCTGGCCCTGCCCCAGCACCGACCACCCGGGCACCCCCCGCCTCTTCGAGGACGGCAGGACCTACCACCCGGACGGCAAGATCCATATGCAGGTCGTCGAATGGCACCCGCCCATGGACCCGTACAGCGAGGAGTACCCCCTCTCGCTCACCACCGGCCGCACCGTCGCCCACTTCCTCTCCGGCAACCAGACCCGCCGCCTGGGCGGCCTCGTCGAACAGACCCCGCGGCCCTGGGTCGAGGTCCACCCCTCCCACGGCTTCCGCAACGGCGACCCCGTCCGCGTCGTCACCCGCCGGGGCAGCGAGGTCTTCCCCGCCCTGGTGACCGAGGCGATCAGGCCCGACACCGTCTTCGTGCCGTACCACTGGCCGGTCCCCACCGCCGCCAACGCCCTCACCATCGACGCCCTCGACCCCCGCTCCAAGATCCCCGAGTACAAGGTCTGCGCGGCCCGCATCGAAGGCGCCGAAACCATCGACGAGGTCCCCGCGCCCCCGACCGCCCCCGGGCAGCTCGCCTACCCGGAGGCCCAGGTCTCCCGTACCGACCCCCTGCCACCCACGTCCCCGCAGGGCCGTGGCACATCGGAGAGGAGCTGACGCCGCTCATGATGGGCCGCACGATCTTCATCGACCCCGGGCGCTGCATCGGCTGCCAGGCGTGCGTCTCGGCCTGCCGCGAGTGCGACTCGCACCGCGGCAAGTCGATGATCCACCTCGACTACCCCGACGAGGGGCACTCCGTCGCCTCCCTCCCCACGGTCTGCATGCACTGCGAGGACCCGGTCGCCCCCTGCGCCGAGGTCTGCCCCGCCGACGCCATCCTCGTCACCGCCGACGGCGTGGTGCAGCAGGCCGACACCACCCGCTGCATCGGCTGCGCCAACTGCGTCAACGCCTGCCCCTTCGGCGTCCCGAAGATCGACCTCCAGGCGAAGCTGCAGATGAAGTGCAACCTCTGCTACGACCGCACCGCCTACGGTCTCGCCCCCATGTGCGCGACCGTCTGCCCCACCGGCGCCCTCTTCTACGGGACGCTCGAAGAGCTCCAGGCCGAGCGGCCCGGCGTCCAGGTCGCCGACTCCTTCACCTTCGGCACGACCACCGTCTCCACCGGAGTGGCGATGGTCGTCCCCGCCGACAAGGTCCAATGGCCGGTTCCCGGCGGCCTGCCCGTCGTGGAGATCAACGGGGTGGATGTCCGATGAGCGTCACCGAGCAGCCGCCGGCCGAGGGTCCCGGCGGGACCGACGCCGCCCAGGAGGCGCTGCACGACCGCATCGCCGCCGACTCGCTCACCACCCGGCGCGACTACCTGCGGATCGTGGCCACCGTCTCCGGCGGCCTGGCCCTCGGCGGCATCGGCGTCGCCTCCGGCATCCTGCACCGCCACGGCGACTCCGAGGGCGCACCCGAGGTGAGGAAGATCGCCGACCAGCTGCTGCCCGGCGAGTCCCTCGCCTTCCGCTACCCCGAGGAGGCGGACCGGGCGGTCGCCATCCGCATGGAGGACGGCACCCTCGCCGGCTACTCGGCCGTCTGCACCCACCTCGCCTGCGCGGTCCTGTGGCGCAAGGACCGGGGCAGCGAGGGCGAGCTGTACTGCCCCTGCCACGAGGGGATCTTCGACGCCCGTACGGGAGCGGTGACGGCCGGCCCGCCACCCCGGGCGCTGCCCAAGGTGCTCCTGGTGGAGGAGGTCGACGGCAGTATCTGGGCCGTCGGCACGACCCGCTCCGGCGAGAGCGTCCAGGAAGGTCTGTGCCGCCAGCTCGGCGAGGAGCGGCCCGGCCTTGCCGAGCGCCTCGGCTGTCCGGGGGTCTCGGCAGGGGGAGCGGCCACGAGGAGCGAGCGCACATGAGCGACACCCCCTTCCCCCGAGACCCGGAGGTCCCCGACCCGTCCCCGCGCACCCCGGGCACCCCCGGCGGAGGGCCCGGCGCGGGTCCCGCCGAAGGCCCGGGCGGCGGGTCCGCCGAAGGCCCCGGCGGCGGCGCCGCGTATCCGCCGCGCCCCGCCTACACCCCCGGGAGCGCGCAGCCCCGCCTCAACCGCCCCGTCCAGGAGCGCTACCCGCAGATCCGCCCCACCAGCGGCTACGGCGACCCCCGGGTCCGTCACACAGGACCGGGCCCCGGCGCCGGTACGGAGCAGGAGCCCGAGCGCTCCTCGAAACTGAGCGCGCGCCTGGCCCTGGCCCTCACGGTCGTCATCGGTCAGCTGTGGGGGCTGACGATCGTGGTCGACGAGTGGATGGCGGGCGACACCGGCACGGCCTGGTGGGGGGCCGGCTTCCTCGTCCTGTCCTTCCTCGTCGTGCTCGGTCTCTGGCTGCTCGACCCGAAAGACCGCTGATCGGAGCGGGTCCACGGCCGAATACCCGGCGTACCCTGGAGGTATGAGCACCGCCCCCGCCCACGGTCCGCGAGACGCGAAGCAGCCCGGCAACCAGTCAACCCCCGAGAACACCACGAAGCCGAAGCTGATCTTCGACGATCCACTGGACCAGCAGTCCGCGGACGATACGGACCGCGGGTGGGGCGAGCGGCCTCCCGGCGGCGGCGACAGCTCCGCCGATCTCGCGCGGTTCCTCGAAGAGAAGCCGCCGCACCACCTCTGACGCCGGTGCGAGTCGCCGGCTAGGGGGTGGGGTGCGACCCCGTACCGCCCGTACCCGTACCCCCCGTACCGGTACCCCCCGTGCCGGCGCCCGAGCTCGGGCCGCGCTGGGTGACGAGCGCGTCGCGGATCTCCTTGAGGACCTCCAGCTCGCTGATCTCCATCGTCTCCTGGACGCCTTCCTTCGCCTTGTCGTGCGCGGCCCGCCTGGCCAGGTACTTCGCCATGGGCAGCACCATCAGGAAGTACACGACGGCGGCCGTGATCAGGAAGCTGAGGACGGCGCTGAGCACCAGGCCCCACTGGAGCTCGATGCCCTGCACCTCCCCGTTCACCACCTGGCACGAGTCCTTGATGCAGCTCTTGTAGCTCTCCAGGTTCTTCGTGCCGAAGGCTCCGACCACCGGGTTGATGATGCCCTTCACCACCGAGTTCACGATGTTGGTGAACGCGGCACCGATCACGACCGCCACAGCCAGGTCGATCACATTGCCGCGTGTGAGGAAGGCCTTGAAGCCTGCCATCACGCTTTCGTTCTTCGGGCTCACCCGGATGCCTTTCGTCGCGTGTGCAGTTACGTGTGCGGTTAGCGCAGCCATTACGCCGCGAACAGCGCAGAGCCGTCCAATCCGTACACACGGGACGGTGACTTGACAGACAGTCCGTGCGAATCAGCACAGTGTCACCGCCAGTTGACCCGTGACACCCGCACCGGCCAGAGCCGTCGCCGTCGACCGTGGCACGGAGAGGACGATCAAGGCCCCTCCGTCCGAACGAGTCTCGCCCGAGCGCGGAACTTCGGCCACTCGGGCGCCCGTAGCGACCACGCGCGCCTCACCGGCCTCGCCCATCGGCGAGTTGGGCGCGGCGATCACGTCCACCCGGTCCCCGGGCCTCAACAGCCGCACGGTCTCCGCGTCGGCGATCCGCACCGGCGCCGACACCAGCCGCACCACGGGCGCCCGGCGCTGCTCCGACGTCACCGCCGCGGCCGGGGGCGGCGGGCCCGCGGAGACCTTGCCCCCGGCCGCCACCGCCAGGGCGGCCGCGCTCATCACCAGGATCGCGGCCGGTGCCCGCCCCCTGCGCCGCAGCACCCGTCGCCACCGCTGGCGCCCGCTCCGTACCCGCAGCGGCTCGAACGGCGGGACGCCGAGCGGCGCGGGAACGGGGGAGTGGTCGTGGCAGGAAGGAGGGAGAGCGTGAGAGGTCGTCATCGTGGACACCGCCTGTCGGGAGTCGAGTCGGAGAACCGAACCGCTCCCACCATCCCGCCCCGCCGGAAATCCCGCTCCAGCCTGTGGATCAACCGCCGCCTGTGGACAACTCCCTCACTCCTCAGGGGGATTCACAGGGCGGTCCACAGCTGCAGTCACGGCAGCTCGATCCCCAGGTCCCAGCCGTCGTGCGCCCGGGTGCACAGGCAGTCCCGGTCCGCCGTGTCCGGCAGCGCGCCCACCGCGTCGAAGAGGACCTCCCGCAGCCGCCCGAGGTTCGCGCGGAAGACCCGCATGACCTCGGTGTGCGAGACGCCCTCGCCCGTCTCCGTGCCCGCGTCCAGGTCGGTGACGAGCGCGAGCGAGGTGTAGCAGAGCCCCAGTTCGCGGGCGAGGATCGCCTCGGGGTGCCCGGTCATCCCGACCACCGACCAGCCGGCCGCCGCGTGCCAGCGCGACTCCGCGCGCGTGGAGAAGCGCGGCCCCTCGACGACGACCATGGTGCCGCCGTCCACCGCGTCCCAGCCCTTCCCCCGGGCCGCCTTCATCGCCACCCGCCGGCCGTCCGGGCAGTACGGGTCGGCGAAGGTGGTGTGCACGACGTTCGGCACGGCCCCGCCCCAGGCCTCCGGCAGCGGCTCCCCGTCGAAGTACGTCTGCACGCGCGTCTTCGTACGGTCGACCAGCTGGTCCGGTACGACGAGGGTCCCTGGCCCGTACTCCTCGCGCAGCCCGCCCACGGCGCACGGCCCGAGGACCTGCCGTACGCCCACCGAGCGCAGCGCCCACAGGTTGGCGCGGTAGTTGATCCGGTGCGGCGGCACGGTGTGGCCCCGGCCGTGCCGGGGCAGGAAGGCGACCCTCCGCCCCGCGACCTCGCCCAGGAGGAGCACGTCGCTGGGGCTGCCGTACGGGGTGTCCACGGACACCTCCGTCACGTCCTCCAGGAAGGAGTAGAACCCCGATCCGCCGATAACACCGATGTCCGCGTACGCGTGCGTCGCCTTGGTCGCCATGGCGGTCAGATTAACGGCCGGAGAAACGCCGGAAGCCCTACCGCGCACAGCGGTAGGGCTTCCGTAAGAACGTCGGTCGGGCGCCTGGATCAGGCTGCCGAGCTGGAGCTCGACGAGCTCGACGTGCTCGAAGAGCTGGACGTCGAGGACGAGCTCGACGAGGCGGCCGGCTTCGCGTCCGAGGAGGACGACGAAGACGACGAGGACGTGGAAGAAGCCGTGGAGGACTTCGACGCGGGGGCGCTGGAACTCGACGAGCCGCGGCTGTCGTTCCGGTAGAAGCCGGAACCCTTGAAGACGATGCCGACCGCCGAGAACACCTTCTTCAGGCGTCCCTTGCAGCTCGGGCACTCCGTCAGCGCGTCATCGGTGAACTTCTGCACCGCCTCGAGGCCCTCGCCGCACTCGGTGCACTGGTACTGGTAGGTCGGCACTTGTCTTCCTCCTGGCACTCACACTCATCGAGTGCTAACGACGATCCATAGTGACGTATTCCGCCGGATCAGTCCACCGTCACCGGCACTCGGTGACCGATACCACGCGCCGCCACGCGCCCCGGAGCCCGGGGGCTCAGGTGCGAGCGCAGTGCGAGGAGCGTGGCGAGCGCGAGCGCCGTGCCCACCAGCGGCACCAGGAATCCGGTGCTCGCGCCGTGCTCGTCGGCGAGCCGTCCCGCGACCGTCACGGCGCCCGCCTGGCCCAGCGCCACGGCGCCGGTCAGCCAGGTGAAGGCCTCGGTCCGGGAGGAGGCCGGGACCAGGGTCTCGACGATGGTGTACCCGGTGATCAGGGCGGGGGCGATGCACAGACCCACGACCAGGCCGAGGGCGCCGAGCACCAGCACGGAGTGGGCGGACCAGAGCAGCGAGGCGGCCACGGTCAGTCCGGCGTAGCCCAGGATCAGGCGCTTGCGCGGGCCGATCTTCCAGGCGATGGCGCCGCACGCGATGCCCGCGAGCATGTTGCCCGCGGCGAACGTGCCGTACAGCAGGCCGTTGGCGCCGGGGTTGCCGATCTCCTCGCTGAACGCGGTCAGCGAGACCTGCATGCCGCCGAAGACCGAGCCGATGCCCAGGAAGGCGATGGCCAGGACGCGGACGCCGGGGATGGAGAGCGCGGAGGCGCGCGCCTTGCCGGAGGCCGCCGCGACCAGGCCGTGGACCGGCTGGGTGCGCCGCTGGGCGGCGAAGAACAGGCCGCCGAAGAGCGTCAGGGCCGCCTCGGCGATCAGACCGGCCGCGGGGTGCACGCCGGTGGAGAGCGCGGTGGCGAGGACCGGGCCGACGACGAAGGTGAACTCGTCCGTGACGGACTCGAAGGCCGCGGCCGTCGGCATCAGCGGGGAGTTCTCCAGCTTCGCCGCCCAGCGGGCGCGGACCATCGGCCCGATCTGCGGGACGGAGGCGCCGGCCGGTACGGCCGCGAGGAACAGGGCCCACATCGGGGCGCCCGTGAGCGCGAGGACGACGAGCAGGGAGACGGCGGCGGAGTGGATGAGCACGCCGGGGACCAGGACGGCGCGCTGGCCGAAGCGGTCGGCGAGCTTGCCGCTCTGCGGGGCGAAGAGCGCCATCGAGACGCCGGTGGCGGCGGCGACGGCACCGGCACTGCCGTACGAGCCGGTGGTGTGCTGGACGAGCAGGACGATGCCGATCGTCAGCATCGCGAACGGCTGCCGGGCGGCGAACCCGGGGATCAGGAACGACAGCGCGCCGGGCGTCCGGAGCAGCTGCCCGTATCCGGCACGCTTGCGGGCCTTGGGGGGCTTCCCACCCTTGCCCTTGCGGGGCTCGCCCAGAGCCTTCACAGGCGTGTCAGAAGTGACCGTGGACACCACGGTCCTTGCCTTTCTGCCGCCTGGTAGCGCGCCCCTGCACGGTGGTGCGGGCGTAGCCGAGAGCTGTCCTCTTGCGCGGAACTGCGGTAGATACCAAGCCCCTGCGGAGGGCGTCTCGGCCGCCATACGGTCGCGCCAGCTCTGCGTCAGGCAGAGTTGGTTCGATCTAGTGTGCCTTCATGCTACAGGGAAGGGCGTCTCCCCGCCTGGGAAAGCGCCCTTCTTGACGAATCTATGCCTGTGATTAACCGGACGTTCGCTTGGTGAAGGGCAGATTCGGCCAGTGCGAGTGCGGTCCCTTGGGCTGGGTGACCGCCGTAGAGCCGCCCGTTCCCAGCCAGCCGGCCAGCTTTCCGCCCTGTCCGACGGCCCGCAGCCGCCGCTCGGTGGCGTCCCGTACGGGGTCGGTGGCGACGACCAGGAGCTCGTCCCCGCGCCGCAGCACGGTCGCCGGACCCGGTACGAAGCTCTTCTCCTCCCGTACGACGAGGGTGACCGCCGCTCCCGGCGGCAGCCGCAGCTCCGCGACCTCCACGCCGTGCATCTTCGAGCCCTCCGGGATGGCGACGGACAGCAGGTGCCCGCGCAGCCGCTCAAGAGGGGCCGACTCGACGCCGAGGTCAGCCGCGCCGGAGGAGTCGCCGAGCCGGAGCGCCTTCGCCAGCCAGGGCAGGGTCGGGCCCTGGACGAGGGTGTAGACGACGACGAGCACGAAGACGATGTTGAAGACGCGTTCGCTGCCCTCGATCCCGGAGACCATCGGGATCGTGGCCAGAATGATGGGGACGGCTCCGCGCAGGCCGGCCCAGGACATCAGGGCCTGTTCCTGCCAGGGGATACGGAAGGGCAGCAGGCTGACCCAGACCTCCATGGGCCGCGCCACCACCGTCAGGACCAGGCCGATGATCACCGCCGGCCAGAAGTCGTCGCCCAGCTTGGACGGGGTCACCAGCAGGCCGAGCAGGACGAACATGCCGATCTGGGCGATCCAGCCGAGCCCCTCGGCGAAGCCGCGGTTGGCCGGGGCGTGCGGCAGCTTGGCGTTGCCGAGGACCATCGCGGCCAGGTAGACGGCGAGGAAGCCGGAGCCGTGGGCCAGGGCGCCCGCCGCGTACGCGGTGACCGCGATGGCCATGACGGCGATCGGGTAGAGGCCGGAGGCGGGCAGGGCGACGTGCCGGAGCCCGAAGGAGCCGAGGAAGCCGACCCCGAGGCCGACGGCGGCGCCGATGGCCAGCTCCATGGCGATGGTGCCGACGAGGACGTACCAGCTGTCGATCGGGCCGACCGTCGAGAAGGCGACGACGAGGATGACGACCGGGGCGTCGTTGAAGCCGGACTCGGCCTCCAGGACACCGGTCACCCGGGAGGGCAGCGGGACCTTGCGCAGGACGGAGAAGACGGCGGCGGCGTCCGTCGAGGAGACGACCGCGCCGATGATCAGGGCCTGCTGCCAGTCCAGGCCGACCAGGTAGTGGGCGGCGGCCGCCGTGATGCCCACGCTCACCGCGACGCCGACGGTCGACAGCACGACCGCCGCGGGCAACGCGGGTTTGATCTCCTTCCACTTGGTGCCCAGGCCACCCTCGGCCAGGATCACCACCAGTGCGGCATAGCCGATCACCTGCGTCAGCTCGGCGTTGTCGAACTCGACGTTGCCGATGCCGTCCTGCCCTATCGCGATCCCGATCCCCAGGTACAGGAGCAGGCTGGGGAGCCCGCTCCGGGACGAGATCCGCACCGCCGCGACGGCGATGAGCAGCACGAGTGAGCAGATGAGCAGGAGTTCATTGAGCTCGTGGACAGACAGTGACCCGTTCCTTCCCCTCACGTGCGGCCGGATCGTTCCTCCAGCAGCCGGTACTTCGTTACCTTACCTAATCTTTAACGTTTCCTTGACGCGCTCCTTGCTTCTCCTCGATCGCCAGTGCGATCTTGGGCGGCCTCCATGGGACACCGCGTCCGGGCCGTCCGGACGCTGCGCCTAAGGTTGCTCCCGTACTCCAGGACCACCCTGCCCCTCGAAGGACAGCGATGCCCTCCAACACGACCGCGCCCCCCGCCAAGAAGAAGGGGCGGCGTGCCCGCCTGATCGTCCTCGTCCTGGCCCTCGCACTGGTCGCGGGCGTCGGCTTCGGCGGGTACTGGGGCGTCAGCACCGTCCGCGCCTCGTTCCCGCAGACGACGGGCGAGCTCCGGCTCGACAGCCTGTCCGGCGAGGTCGAGGTGAAGCGCGACGCCTACGGGGTGCCGCAGATCTACGCCGACACCGAGGCCGACCTCTTCCGCGCCCAGGGCTACGTCCAGGCGCAGGACCGCTTCTACGAGATGGACGTGCGCCGTCACATGACGGCGGGCCGCCTCTCGGAGATGTTCGGCAAGAGCCAGGTCGACACCGACGCCTTCCTGCGGACGCTGGGCTGGCGCCAGGTCGCGCAGCAGGAGTACGACAAGGTCCTGTCGGCGGAGACGAAGAAGAACCTCCAGGCATATGCCGAGGGTGTCAACGCCTATCTCAAGGGCCGGGACGCGTCCGACATCTCCGTCGAGTACGCGGCGCTCGCCTTCACGGGTGACTATACGATCGAGCCCTGGACGCCGGTCGACTCGGTGGCCTGGCTCAAGGCGATGGCCTGGGACCTGCGCGGCAACATGCAGGACGAGATCGACCGCTCCCTGATGACGAGCCGGCTGAGCGCGGCGCAGATCAAGCAGCTCTACCCGGGATACCCGACCGACCTGCACCAGCCGATCGTCCCGTCCGGCGCGGT
The DNA here is from genome assembly GCF_042718575.1 of Streptomyces sp. NPDC058579. Taxonomy (NCBI): domain Bacteria; kingdom Bacillati; phylum Actinomycetota; class Actinomycetes; order Kitasatosporales; family Streptomycetaceae; genus Streptomyces; species Streptomyces sp. NPDC058579. The sequence goes on along the minus strand of NZ_JBHXPI010000038.1, from coordinate 35,487 downwards.
CGACAAGGAGTCGGGCAAGTTCGACCCGAAGGCCGACGCGTCGAAGAACGACGACGAGGGCGACGGTACGGGGACTGGTACCGGCACGGGCACTGGTACCGGTACCGGCTCCGGTTCCGGCAGCGCGCTCGGGGGCGTGCAGTCCCAGCTGGGCGCGCTCTCCGAGGCCCTCGACGAGATCCCGGCCCTGCTCGGCCCGAACGGCAACGGCATCGGCTCGAACTCGTGGGTCGTCTCCGGCCAGTACACGACCTCCGGCAAGCCGCTGCTCGCGAACGACCCGCACCTCGCCCCGATGCTGCCGTCCCTCTGGTACCAGATGGGCCTGCACTGCCGCTCCGTCTCGGCCACCTGCCGCTACGACGTCTCGGGCTACACCTTCTCCGGCACCCCCGGCGTGATCATCGGCCACAACGACACCGTCGCCTGGGGCCTCACCAACCTGGGCGCCGACGTCACCGACCTGTACCTGGAGAAGGTCTCGGACACGGGCTATGTGGTGGACGGCAAGGTCAAGCCGTTCACGGTCCGCGACGAGGTCATCAAGGTCGCAGGCGGCGGCGACCGGAAGATCACGATCCGTTCGACCGAGCATGGCCCCCTGGTCTCCGACCGCTCCTCCGAACTTGAGAAGGTCGGCCAGAAGGCCCCCGTCGGCAACGCGGCCCCCGACCGGGGCAACGGCTACGCCGTCTCCCTCCAGTGGACCGCCCTGCAGCCCGGCAAGTCCATGGACGCGATCTTCCAGCTCAACCGCGCCAAGAACTTCAAGGACTTCCGCGCCGCGGCCAAGAACTTCGAGGTCCCCTCCCAGAACCTGATCTACGCCGACGCCGAGAACATCGGCTACCAGGCGCCCGGCAAGATCCCGGTGCGCGCCAAGGGCGACGGAACCGTACCGGCGCCCGGCTGGGACTCCCGGTACAAGTGGAAGGGCTACATCCCGTACGACGAGCTGCCGTACGAGCTGAACCCCGACCGCGGCTACATCGTCACCGCCAACCAGGCCGTCGTCGACAAGAAGAAGTACCCCTACCTCCTTACGGAGGACTGGGGCTACGGCTCGCGCAGCCAGCGGATCAACGACCTCGTCGAGTCGAAGATCAAGGACGGCGGGAAGATCTCGCCCGACGACATGCGGACCATGCAGATGGACAACCGCAGCGAGATCGCGACCCTGCTCAACCCGCTCCTCCTGAAGATCGACATCTCGGACCCGTACGTCCGCGAGGCGCAGAAGCTGCTCGAAGGCTGGGACTACACCCAGGAGCCCGACTCGGCCGCCGCCGCGTACTTCAACGCGGTCTGGCGCAACGTCCTCAAGCTCGCCTTCGGCGACAAGCTGCCGAAGGAGCTGCGGGCCGAGGACGACTGCATCAGCGTCCGCCCGGCGGACCTGACCGGTCTCCCGGTCGACGAGCAGAACAAGCGCGTACGGGAGTGCGGCGAGCGCGACGGGGACACGGCGCAGCCGGACGGCGGCGACCGCTGGTACGAGGTGGTCCGCCCGCTGCTCAAGCAGGAGAACAGCGAGTGGTGGAAGACCGAGGCCAACCGCATGGACCAGGCCACCGAGACCCGTGACCAGCTGCTCGCCCGCGCCATGGAGGACGCCCGCTGGGAGCTGACCGCCAAGCTCGGCAAGGACGTCTCCACCTGGAGCTGGGGCCGGCTGCACCAGCTGACCCTGCAGAACCAGACCCTCGGCACGGCCGGACCGGGCTTCGTCCAGTCCCTGCTGAACCGCGGCCCGTGGAACCTGGGCGGCGGCGAGGCGGCCGTCAACGCGACCGGCTGGAACGCGGCCGGCGGCTACGGAGTCGTCTGGGTCCCGTCGATGCGCATGGTCGTGAACGTCGGCGACTGGGACCGGTCCCGCTGGATAAACCTGTCGGGTGCCTCGGGCCACGCGTACCACGACAACTACACCGACCAGACCGACAAGTGGGTCAAGGGCGAGCTGCTCGACTGGCCCTTCGGCAAGGCGGCGGTCGACGCCTCGACGAAGGACACGCTGCTCCTGAAGCCGTAGGGGCTAAGGGGACGGGCTGAAGCGGACGACCCCCTCCGGGGTCACCACCGCGTGCACGGGGTGGTCGTGCGGTTCCTCCGGGACCCGGGCGACCACCTCGTTCGCGTGCAGGAGGACGACGAGCGCCGGGTCCGCGCCCGCCCGGGCGAGCCGGGCGAGGACCCGGTCGTACGAGCCGCCGCCCCGCCCGAGCCGCATCCCGCGCGCGTCGACCGCGAGGCCGGGCAGCAGGACCACGTCCGCCGCGCACACGGCCTCGGGGCCGAGTCGCGGACCGGTCGGCTCCAGGAGCCCCCGGCCGGCCTTCGCCAGGCCCTCGGACCCCTCGTACTCCGCCCAGTCGAGGTCGTTGTCGGGCAGCAGTACGGGGAGCAGGACGCGGACGCCCCGGGCGCGCAGAACGTCCAGCAACGCGCGCGTGCCCGGTTCGCGGCCCACCGACACGTAGGCGGCCACGGTCGAGGCCTCGGCCAGCTCGGAGAGCTCCCGCGCACCCCGCGCGAGCAGCTCGGCGGCCGATTCGACATCATGGCTGGTCAGCTGGGCGCGGGCGGCGAGGAGTTGGCGGCGCAAGGCGGCCTTTTCGGTCATGTCGGCCGTCACCGGGACATCGCGTGGCTTCACTAACCTCTCGTAACTGTCTTTATGCACAGGAAGTTAATCGGAGCCCCATCTTCCTCTCATACCGAGCGGCTATGGTGCTCCGCATGACTCAGTCGCCTCCCAGGATCAGCAAGGCTGTCATCCCGGCCGCCGGTCTCGGCACGCGGTTCCTCCCGGCCACCAAGGCCACCCCCAAGGAAATGCTGCCGGTCGTCGACAAGCCCGCGATCCAGTACGTCGTCGAGGAGGCCGTCGCGGCCGGACTCTCCGACGTCCTCATGATCACCGGTCGGAACAAGCGTCCCCTCGAGGACCACTTCGACCGGAACTACGAACTGGAGGAGGCGCTGGCCCGCAAGGGCGACGAGGAACGCCTCTCCAAGGTGCAGGAGTCCAGCGACCTGGCCACCATGCACTACGTGCGTCAGGGCGCCCCGCGCGGCCTCGGCCACGCCGTGCTCTGCGCGGCCCCGCACGTCGGCGACCAGCCCTTCGCCGTACTGCTCGGCGACGACCTGATCGACCCGCGCGACCCGCTGCTCTCGCGGATGGTGGACATCCAGGAGCGCGAGGGTGGCAGCGTGATCGCGCTCATGGAGGTCGAGCCCTCGCAGATCCACCTCTACGGCTGCGCGGCGGTCGAGGCGACGGTCGACTCCGACGTCGTGAAGGTGACGGACCTGGTCGAGAAGCCGGACGTGGACGAGGCGCCGAGCAACTACGCGATCATCGGCCGTTATGTACTGGATCCGGCCATCTTCGGGATACTGCGGGAGACCGAGCCGGGCCGCGGCAACGAGATCCAGCTGACCGACGCCCTGCAGAAACTCGCCAAGGACGAAAAGATCGGCGGCCCGGTCCATGGTGTGGTCTTCAAGGGCCGGCGCTATGACACCGGTGACCGCGGGGACTATCTGCGTGCCATTGTCAGACTGGCGTGCGAACGTGAAGACCTGGGACCGGACTTCCGGACCTGGCTCCGCAAGTACGTCAGCGAGGAGATGTAGCACCTTGAGCAGCAGCACGGCACCGGTGCCAGGCGACCCGGCGGAGGACAAGGCGGAGGCGTCGTCCCAGGAGGCGTCCGTCGGCGACGCGTCCGAGGGTTCCGGCGATCCCTGCGCGGGGCCGTCCCGGGGCCTGTGGTCGGTGGACGAGCACCTGGCGGACGTCCTCGGGGCGATCACCCCGCTCGAACCGATCGAGCTGCAACTGCCCGACGCCCAGGGCTGTGTCCTCGTCGAGGACGTCACGGTGCCGGTCGCGCTGCCCCCGTTCGACAACAGCTCCATGGACGGTTACGCGGTCCGGGTCGCCGATGTCGCCGGTGCCACCGAGGAGTTCCCCGCGGTCCTGACCGTGATCGGTGACGTGGCGGCGGGCGCGGGCGGCCTCCCGGTCGTCGGCCCCGGCGAGGCCGCCCGCATCATGACCGGCGCCCCGCTGCCGCCCGGCGCCGAGGCCGTGGTGCCGGTCGAGTGGACCGACGGCGGTACGGGCGGGGGAGCGGCCAGCGGGATGCGCGCCGCGAGCGCCGCCCCCGAGGGCGCGCGCGGCGAGGTCCGCGTCCACCGGTCCGCCGAGGCCCGCGCGCACGTCCGCGCGCGCGGCAGCGACGTCCAGGCCGGCGACCTCGCGCTGGAGGCGGGCACGGTCCTCGGCCCGCCGCAGATCGGGCTGCTCGCGGCCATCGGCCGCGCCACCGTGCGCGTACGCCCCCGCCCCCGGGTGGTCGTGATCTCTACCGGCAGCGAACTGGCACAGCCCGGCGAGGAGTTGGCCGAGGGCCAGATCTACGACTCGAACAGCTTCGCGCTCGCCGCGGCCGCGCGCGACGCCGGGGCGATCGCGTACCGGGTCGGCGCCGTCACCGACGAGGCCGAGACGCTGCGCGCCACCATCGAGGACCAGCTGATCCGGGCCGACCTCCTCGTCACCACGGGCGGGGTGAGCGTCGGCGCGTACGACGTGGTCAAGGAGGCGCTGACGACGGCCGGCCAGTTCGAGGGCCAGGTCGACTTCCGCAAGCTCGCGATGCAGCCGGGCAAGCCGCAGGGGTTCGGGACGATCGGCCCGGAGCACACGCCGCTGCTCGCCCTGCCGGGCAACCCGGTCTCCTCGTACGTCTCCTTCGAGCTCTTCGTCCGTCCCGCGATCCGGGCGCTCATGGGCCTGGAGGAGCTCCACCGGCCGACGGTCAGGGCCGTGCTCGCCGCCGACAAGCCGCTGTCGTCCCCGGCCGGCCGCCGCCAGTTCCTGCGCGGGACGTACGACGCCGAGACCGGCACCGTCACTCCCGTGGGCGGAGCGGGCTCGCATCTGATCGCCGCGCTCGCGCACGCGAACGCCCTGCTCGTCGTACCGGAGGACAATACGGAGGTGGCGCCCGGCGCCGAGCTGGACGTGGTCCTTCTCGGCTGAGGAGGCCCTGGTGGCGGTACCGTGGCGTCCCACACAGCGACCGGGAGTGTCACGGCCATGAGCACGCAGCAAGGACTCACCCACATCGACGAGGCGGGGGCGGCCCGCATGGTCGACGTCTCGGGGAAGGACGTCACGGCGCGGACCGCGCGCGCCAGCGGCCGTGTCCTCGTCTCGCCGCGCGTGATCGAGCTGCTGCGCGGCGAGGGCGTCCCGAAGGGCGACGCGCTCGCCACCGCCCGTATCGCCGGGATCATGGGCGCCAAGAAGACCCCGGACCTGATCCCCCTCTGCCACCCCCTCGCGGTCTCGGGCGTGACCCTCGACCTCACCGTCGCCGACGACGCGGTCGAGATCCTGGCGACCGTGAAGACGACGGACCGCACGGGCGTCGAGATGGAGGCCCTGACGGCGGTCTCGGTGGCGGCGCTGACGGTGGTCGACATGATCAAGGCGGTCGACAAGGGCGCGGTCATCTCCGACGTACGGGTGGAGGAGAAGACGGGCGGCAAGTCGGGCACGTGGACGAGGACCGAGTCATGACGACGGACGCGACCGCGACGGACGCGACCGCGACGGACGCGACCGCGACGGACGCGACCGCGACGGCCGAGCTGCACGCGCAGGCGCGCGCCGGACGGGTCGGCGGGACGACGCACGGCCACGAGGGCCATGCGGCTGACTCGGACGGGGCGGCCGACGGGACGGCATCCGAACCCCAGCCCTCCTCGGGCGCCGGCGCCGCCCTCGCCTCCCCCTACTCGGCGCTCGTCGTCACCGCCTCCAACCGGGCCGCGGCCGGGGTGTACGAGGACAAGGGCGGCCCGCTGATCGCGGAGGGCCTGACGCGGCTCGGCTTCGCGGTCGACGGCCCGCAGGTCGTGCCGGACGGCGCGCCCGTCGAGGCGGCGCTGCGGGCCGGGATCGAGGCCGGGTACGACGTCATCCTCACCACCGGCGGTACGGGCATCTCGCCGACCGACGCCACGCCCGAGGTCACCCGCCGGGTCCTCGACCGGGAGATCCCGGGGATCCCCGAGGCGATCCGCGCGTACGGCCGGGACAAGGTGCCGACGGCGGCGCTGTCGCGGGGCCTCGCGGGGGTCGCGCGCGGGACGCTGATCGTGAACCTGCCGGGTTCCTCGGGCGGGGTCCGCGACGGCCTCGCCGTCCTGGAGCACCTCCTCGTCCACGCCGTCGACCAGATCCGCGGCGGCGACCACCCGAGACCGTCATGATCCCGTCCTGGCCCGTGATCCTCGCCGACGGCGATGTCGTGCTGCGGCCGATAAAGCTGCGCGATCAGCGGGCCTGGCGCGAGGTGAACCGGCGCAACCGGGACTGGCTGCGCCCCTGGGAGGCGACCATCCCGCCGGCGGCGCCCGGCGCCCCGGTCGCGCAGCGGCCGACGTACCGGCAGATGGTCCGCCATCTGCGGGGCGAGGCGAACGCGGGCCGGATGCTGCCGTTCGTGATCGAGTTCCGGGGGCAGCTGGTCGGTCAGCTGACGGTCGCGGGGATCACGTGGGGCTCGATGTGCTCGGGCCACGTGGGGTACTGGGTGGACAGCGGGGTGGCGGGCCGGGGCGTCATGCCGACGGCGGTCGCGCTCGTGGTCGACCACTGCTTCCGCAACGTGGGGCTGCACCGGATCGAGGTCTGCATTCGCCCGGAGAACCTGCCCTCGCGGCGGGTCGTGGAGAAATTGGGATTCCGGGAGGAGGGGCTGCGCCCCCGCTACCTCCACATCGACGGGGCGTGGCGGGACCATCTGGTCTTCGCGCTCACGGCCGAGGAAGTCCCCGAGGGGCTGGTGCGGCGCTGGCACCAGGCGAGACCCTCGCACCCCGCACAATGAAATAAACGTTCGAATTCAATCAGCGGTTGATCGCCAATCGATCTGAACAATCACAAAAAAGTTCAGTGATATCAGCCAGATCGTGCGACACACCGGGCCAATTGGCCGATGCCCTCCCGCGAACCCCTCTACGGTGTGAGGCGTGAGCAGCAGCGGCCTCATCTACGCAGTCATTGTCGGGGCCTGGGCCGCCTACTTGGTGCCGATGTGGCTCCGCAGGCAGGACGAGCTCAACGAGGCCCGTCCGACGGAACGCTTCAGCACCGCCATCCGGCTTCTGTCCGGACGGGCGGGTATGGAGCGTCGGTACGCCAAGGAGCTGAAGGACCGGGAGCCCGGCGTCGACCCGGACGTGGAGACCGAGCATCTGAGCTCGGTCGACGTCCGGGCCTTTTCCGCGCCCGCGTCCAGGACGGAAGCCCGGCTGGAGGTCCCGGAACAGGCTCCCGCGCCCGCCCCGGCGGCCCCGGTGCGGCGGCCCTCGAAGGCGCCCTCGAAGGCGTCCGTCGAACGGGCCCGGCGCAGCAAGGTCCTCGCCCGGCGCCGCCGGACCACGGTCGTCCTCTTCCTCGCCTTCACCCTCGGCGCGGTCGTCGCGGCGGTCGGCGGCCTGGCGTTCCTGTGGGCGCCGGCGGTCCCGGCGGTGCTGCTGAGCGCGTACATCGTGCATCTGCGGACGAAGGAGCGCCGGCGGTTCGTGTACGTGATGGACCGTCGGCGCGCGGAGGCGGCGGCGGCCCGGCTGCGGGAGAACCGCCCGCGCCGCCCGGCGGCGCCCGCCGAGCCGGAGGACGAGCCGGCCCGACCCGAACCGGAACCGGCTCCCGAGGTCTCCCCGCAGGAGGCCGGCCGCCGCGCGCTCGTCGAGCAGACGGACCACGCGGAATGGGTGGACCAGCAGCGCGAACGCGGCCCGGCCCGGGGCGACAGCTGGGACCCGGTCCCGGTCCCGCTCCCCACGTACGTCACCGCTCCGGTCGCCCCGCGCGCCACGAGCGGCATCGACATCACGGACCCGGAGACCTGGAGCTCGGCCCGCTCCTCCACGGCGGCCCCCGACGCACCCACGGCCACCCCCGCCCCGAACGCGAACCCGAACCCGAATCCGAACCCGGCCCCGCGCCAGCGCACAACCCCGCCCCGCTCCCGCCGCGACCACGGCCGCACCCCGCTCTTCGACCAGTACGCGGACGACGACCGCCCCCGCGCGGCCAACGAATGACCCCCGCCCGCCGGCTCCCGGCAGCCCTCGGCTGACCTGCGGGGGAACGGATTTCCATGCACCCCGATCGGGATGCTAATGTTTCTCACGTCGCAAGGGCCTGTGGCGCAGTCTGGTAGCGCACCTCGTTCGCATCGAGGGGGTCTGGGGTTCAAATCCCCACAGGTCCACAAACGACAGTTCTTGAGTAGCTCTCAGGAACGGTGACGAGATCCCGTCCGATCGCAAGATCGGACGGGATCTTCGTCGTTTCGGGGGCCGTTCGATGCCTGTCCGGGGTGGTGGATGCCGACGGGGGCGGGCCGGCGGCGTGTGCAACCGCCTGATGGCGAGCGGGCAGGGAGGGGCTTTTTGCCGGACGCGGAGTTCTTCGAGTGCATCGAGTCCCGGGGCTATCGGGCTGGTAGGCCCGGAGAGGAAGTCCAGGATGCCGCACTGGAGTTCCTGCGTTGCAGTCGGAATGCTCGCTCATGAGCTTGCGCGGACCGGATCGAGCCGCTCAAGCCGGCTCCGGTCGGTGGCGCACGTGCCTCACTTCTTCCGGCCCTTGAGTCAGGCCTCTTGCAGCGGCTTGGCGAAGCAGCGGCTGTTGTCGTAGTCGCGGTAGTGGCCGAACTTCGGGCACGGGGCGTAGCCGCTGGAGGTGTAGAGGGCGATCGCCTCCGGTTGGGCCGTGCCCGTTTCCAGGACCATGCGGGTGCGGCCCGCCGCGCGGGCGTCGTTCTCCAGGGCTGCCAGGATGCGGCGGGCCAGGCCCAGGCCGCGGGCCTCGGGGATCACGTACATGCGCTTGAGCTCGGCGTCGCCGTCCGCGTAGCCATGGTCGTTCGCGTCCTGGGCGCGCCAGGCGCCGGACGCGACCGGGCGGCCCTCGTCGTCGTACGCGAGGAGGTAGAGGCCGTGCGGCGGGACGAACATCCCCGGGTCGAGCGGTGTGGCGTCGCCCTCACCGCCGTAGCGGATGACGTACTCCTGCATCACCTCGTCCTGGAGCTTCACCGCGTCAGGGTGGTCGTAGGTGGTGGGGCGTATGTTCATGGTGGGGAGTGTATAGGTATGCGGTCAGCTTGGTCGGTACTCTCCTTGGATGTTCATTGTCACCTCCGCCAATGTCAACGGTCTCCGTGCCGCCGCCAAGAAGGGCTTCGTGGAGTGGCTCGCCGAGACCTCCGCCGACGCCGTCTGCCTGCAGGAAGTCCGCGCCGAGGAGTCCCAGCTGCCCGCCGAGGTGCGCGCGCCCGAGGGCTGGTTCACCGCGCACGCGCCCGCCGCCGCCAAGGGGCGCGCCGGCGTCTCCCTCTACACCCGGCGTGAGCCCGACGCCGTTCGCGTGGGGTTCGGGTCGAGCGAGTTCGACTCCAGTGGGCGGTACATCGAGGCCGATCTGCCCGGTGTCACCGTCGCCAGCCTCTACCTGCCCAGTGGTGAGGTCGGTACCGAGCGGCAGGACGAGAAGGTTCGGTTCATGGACGAGTTCCTGCCATACCTGAAGGAGCTCAAGGAGCGCGCCGCCGCCGACGGGCGTGAGGTCGTCGTCTGCGGCGACTGGAACATCGCCCACCGCGAGGCCGACCTCAAGAACTGGAAGGCCAACCAGAAGAACGCCGGCTTCCTCCCCGAGGAGCGGGCCTGGCTCGGGCGGGTCTTCGAGGAGGGTGAGTACGTCGACGTCGTGCGCGCGCTCCACCCTGATCAGGACGGGCCCTACTCCTGGTGGTCCTACCGCGGCCGCGCCTTCGACAACGACAGCGGCTGGCGCATCGACTACCAGGTCGCCACCCCCGGCCTCGCCGCCAAGGCCGTGAAGGCCTTCGTCGAGCGGGCCGCCACCCATGCGGAGCGGTGGAGCGACCACGCGCCCGTCACGGCTGTGTATGAGATGTAGCCGGGCCGTGGCAGCTCGGTGTTCTGGAATTCTGGGTTTTGGGGTTGCTCCTGTGCGTTAGTTTGCTTGGGAATTCCGTCGGGCCTGGGGGAACGTTGAGCGGTCGCATTCTCGTCGCCGAAGACGACTCGAAACAGTCGCGGCTCATTCGCGTCTATCTGGAACGCGAAGGCCACGCCGTTCAGGTCGTCGCCGACGGGCGCGCCGCGCTCGAAAAGGCCCGTTCCAGCCGGCCCGATCTGATCGTGCTCGACGTGATGCTTCCGTACGTCGACGGCCTCGACGTCTGCCGCATTCTGCGCGCCGAGGCCTCCGACGTACCCATCCTGCTGCTCACCGCCCGCTCCACCGAGGAGGACATGCTCCTCGGGCTCGACCTCGGCGCCGACGACTACCTCACCAAGCCCTACAGCCCCCGCGAGCTCACCGCCCGCGTCCGGGCCCTGCTCCGCCGGTCCGGGCGGGGTGCGGGTGCCGCCGGGGACGTGCTGCTGCGGGTCGGCGAGGTCGAGTTGGACACCGCGCGGTTCGAGGTGCGCGTGGCCGGGCGGCCCGTGGCGCTGACCTCGAAGGAGTTCTCCATCCTGGAGACCCTGGCCCGCGAACCGGGCCGGGTCTTCACCCGGGCCCAGATCATCGAGCGCGTCTTCGGCTTCGACCGCGACGTCCTGGAGCGGACCGTCGACGTGCACATGCGCAACCTGCGCCTCAAGGTGGAGGCCGAGCCGACCCGGCCGCGGTATCTGGAGACCGTGTACGGGCGGGGGTATCGGTTCGCCGATGCCGACGGGGGCCTGGGTGGTGGGTCGTGAGCTTTCGGGTGCGGGTGCTCGGGCTCGTGCTGCTCGTCGCCGTCGCCGCCACCGCCGCGACCGCCTGGCTGACCCTGCGGCAGGCCACCAGCCAGCTCCGAGAGTCGGCTGCCGCCGACCGCCAGGTCGCCGCCCGGATCACCGGTGAACTCCTCCGGTACGGGCAGACCCACGGCACCTGGGACGGTGTCGCCGAGGTCGTCCGTACCCTCGCCCTCGACACCGGTCAGCGCATCCGGATCAGTACGGCCAACCAGGGTCAGATCGCCGACTCCGACACCGTCCTCGGCCACCGACCGCGCCCCGGCGGCACCGCGCCGCCCCTCCTTGTCGATCCACGGCCCACGCTGCGGCTGCCGGGCTGGGAGTACTTTCCCTCCGTCGCCAAGGTGGCCGCCGGCGCCATCGACTCGTACGCGAACGGCGTGACCTACGCCGCCTGCCTGACCCGCGCCGGGCACACCGTCACCACCCGCCCCGGCGACACCGGCGTCCCCGTCTTCACCGACGCCGGGGCGGCCGGAGCGGAGACGGGCCGGGGCGCCTCCTGCGTCAAGCAGGAGCGGGTACGGGCCGGCGGCACCGACCTCGACGCCGTCCTCACCTGCGAGGTCGTCCGGGACGGCGCGCGCACCGCCTGCCTGCAGCGGGTGTTCCACGAGCGGACCGCGAGCGTCGCGCCCCAGCCCCTCAGCGTCCACCTCGGCGCCCTGGACGACACCGGGGGCGGCGGCACGCTCGCCGTCGGCCCCACCGCTGCCGTCGCCGCGGGCGTCGCCACCGCGGCCGTCGTCTGCGCGCTGCTCCTGAGCCGGGCGGTCCTGCGGCCGGTACGGGCCCTCACCGCCGCCTCCCGTGGCCTCGGCGAGGGCGACCTGGCGCGGCGCGTCCCCGGCGCGGGCCGGGACGAGATCGCCGAACTCGGACGGTCCTTCAACCGCATGGCCGACTCGCTCCAGGAGAGCGAGGAGCGCCAGCGGCGCCTCGTCGGGGACATCGCCCACGAGCTGCGCACCCCGCTGGCCAACCTCCGGGGCTATCTGGAGGCGCTGCGCGACGGGGTCCTGGAGCCCGACGCCGAGCTGCTCGACTCGCTCCACGAGGAGGTCCTGCTCCAGCAGCGGATCGTCGACGACCTCCAGGACCTCGCCCTCGCGGAGGCGGGCGCCCTCACGTACCACCGGGGCGACCTCGACGCGCGCGAGCTCGTGGAGACCTGTCGTACCGCGCACAGCGCCCTGGCGTCCGCGGCCGGGGTGCGGATCACGACCGACACCGCCGGTCCCGTGCCGCTGTACGGCGATCCCGGGCGGCTGCGCCAGGCGCTGAGCAACCTGGTCGGCAACGCGGTGCGGCATACGGCTCCCGGGGGCGGCGTCCGGCTGGAACTGGCCGAGCGCGACGAGATGGTCCGGATCGCGGTCCGGGACACGGGCAGCGGGATTCCGGCGGACCAGCTGCCCCGCCTCTTCGACCGCTTCTGGCGGGCGGACGCGGCGCGCGGGCGGGCCACCGGGGGCAGCGGGCTCGGTCTGTCGATCGCCCGGCAGATCGTGGCCGACCATCACGGGGCCATCGAGGTGAGCAGCGAGGTGGGTGTCGGCTCGGTGTTCACGATCGTGCTGCCGGCGGCGCCGAAGCGGGCGCCGGGCGTCGGCTGAGCCGGGGTGGCCCCCTGCCCGCCCGTCCGGGCGGGCAGGGGGCCGTCTTGCCGGGTCAGCACCTGCTCGGGGCGCCGTTGTTGTTGAGCAGGCTGTCCTTGATCCAGCCCGAGACGCCGGTGCTGTTGTCCCGTACGTGGGACCACGTGCCGCTCTGGCCGCTCACCCAACAGTGCAGGGTGAGGCTGTGGCCCATCTGCGCCTGACCGTGCGACACGCACTCGGTCGTGGGGCCGGAGCGGATGTTCACGGCGTTCGAGTTCGTGCTGCCCGCCGCGTTGTCCTTGTTCGACCAGCCGGGCTGGGTGCACGCGGCGGCGCCGGTGGGCGCCGCGACGGCGGTGGTGGGCAGGACAAGGCCACCGGTGGCCACGACGGCACCTACGGCCACCGCGGCGAGCTTCGTCCGAAGACGCATCAATCTCTCCTGAACTCTGGGGAATTCCCGCTCGGTCCGAGCGGGACCGGTTCGTTCGTTCGAGTGCGGAGAAAGAATTGCGTCACCGGGTACGGCAGTTCAATGGCCCACAGCTTCCTCGGCCGCTTTTGTGCGGTGGGGTGTACGGGGATTCCGGGGGCGCTCTTGAGTAATTCTGTGCTGTTGCGTGATCGTTCTTCGGATGGCCTTGGAATTCCGGTCGGGGGTATTCCGCGTTCCTCGTCTGCGGGGGCTGTCGGGGGTCCTTCCGTCCGGTCCCGCCGGAGGCTCCCGTACCGCGTCGGTGGAAAGCGGCCAAGCCGTCCAGGGGGTTCCGGATACTCAGGTTGGCCGTTTTCTGTCGGTCCGTCAGGTCGCGCTCACGTGCCCGCCAGGGCCTCCGTCGGGGACAGGCGGCTCGCGCGGACGGCCGGGTAGAGGCCGGCGATCACGCCGATCAGGAGCGTGGACCCCACCCCCGCGGCGCTCGCCCAGACCGGGACGACCGTGGGCCAGCCCCGGGACGTCGCGTACACGGCGGTGATCAGCGTGCCGAGCACGGTGCCGCCCAGGCCGCCGATCACGGAGAGGAGCAGGGACTCCGTCACGAACTGGGTGCGGATCTGGCCCCGGGTGGCGCCCAGCGCGCGGCGCAGGCCGATCTCCGGGCGGCGCTCCAGGACCGAGATGACCATGGTGTTGCCGACCCCGACCCCGCCGACGAGCAGGGCGACGCCGCCGAGGCCGAGGAGGAGCCCGGTGAGGGCCGACTCCGTGGCCTCGCGGGCCGCGAGTGCGTCCGAGGGGCGGGAGATCTGCACCTCGCCGGGCTTCTCGGGGAAGGCGGTGGCGGCCAGGACGGACCGTACGGCGGAGACCTGGCTGTCCTCGGTCCGTACGTAGACGGTCGACGGATGCCCGCCGAAGCGGAGGTACGTCCGGGCCGCCGGCCAGCCGACGAGCGCGGCGTTGTCCAGCTCCGGGGCGAGGGGGACCGGATCCAGGACGCCGACCAGGGAGAACCAGCGGCCGCCGAGCCAGACCCGGGTGCCGGGCGTGTACACGTCCAGGCGCTGGGCGGCGGCGGAGCCGAGCACCACGGCCGGGTACGTCTCGGTCGCCGCGTCCAGCCAGCGGCCCCGGTGGAGCCGGCCGCCGACGGCGGGCAGCAGCTCGCGGCCCGCCGCGAGGACGTCGAGGGAGCCGGTACGGCCGACGGCGATGCGCTCGTTGCGGTAGACGTGGGCGGTGGTCGCGCCGGTCGCGGCGACCTGGCGCACGGGCGGGATGCGGTCGATCATGGTCACGGATTCGGCGGGCAGTTGGGCCTTGCCGCCTTCGAGGGTGTTGCCCGGGGCGACCCGGAGCAGGTTGGTCCCGAGCGCGTCGAGCCTGCGGTCCACCTCCGCCCGGCCCGAGCCGGAGATGCCGACGACCGCGATCATGGCGGCGACGCCGATCGCGATGCCGAGCGCGGAGAGGAAGACGCGCAGGGGGCGGGTGCGCAGGCCGGTGCCACCGAGCCGGACGATGTCGGCGGGGCGTAGGCGGGGGGCGCGGAGGGGAGGCCTTTCCCGCTCGCCCAGTCTGCCGGTCATCTGACGGCCTCCGTCGTCGCCGTGTCCGCGACCACGTGGCCGTCGCGCATCTCGATGCGGCGGGGGAGTGCGGCGGCGATGTCGCGGTCGTGGGTGATGATCACGACCGTCGTGCCGGACGCGTGGAGTTCGCGGAGCAGGCCCAGGACCGCCGAGCCCGACGCGGAGTCCAGGTTGCCGGTCGGCTCGTCCGCCAGCAGGACCGCCGGTTCGCCGACGACCGCGCGGGCCACCGCCACCCGCTGGCGTTCGCCGCCGGAGAGCTGGTGGGGCAGGTGGTGGACGCGGTGGCTGAGGCCGACCCGGGCCAGGGCGGCCGCCGCGCGGGCCCGCCGCCGGCGCAGCGGCGCCCCGGCGTAGAGCAGGCCGTCGGCGACCGAGTCCAGGACCGGTACGCCGACCGCCAGGTGGAACTGCTGGAAAACGAAGCCGATCCGGGTGGCCCGGAGCGCCGAGACCTCGCGGTCGGTCAGCGCCGCCACGTCGTGGCCGTCGACCAGGACCCGGCCCGCGGAGGGCCGGTCCAGGCTGCCCATCAGGTTGAGCATGCTCGACTTGCCCGAGCCCGACGGGCCGACGATCGCGACCAGTTCGCCCCGTCCCACGCGCAGACTGACGTCCCGTACCGCCGCGACGCCTCCCGGGTACGTCTTAGAGACCGCCTCGAACTCCACGACCGCAGCCCCCGAAGCCGGAGAAACCGTCACTGCGGAACCCTCACCTTCAGGCCTTCGCGGACCGCGGTGCCGCTCACCTCGACCCGGCCGTCCGCGAAGAGCCCGGTCTTCACGGCCACGAACGTGCCCTCCGAGGTCTCCAGGCCGTGCCCGCCCTCCGCGAGGGCGACGAGCGCGGCGACCGGGACGGTCAGGACGTCCTTGCGCTCCCGGCCCACGTACTCGACCGTGACGGGGCCGCTCTCCAGGCGCCCGATCGCCCGTTGGCCCGCGATCGTGATCGTCACCGGAACGGTCGCGGCCGCCCCGCCCGCGCCGCTGCCGCCGCCGTCCCCGCCGCCGCTGCCCTCGGGGGCGGTCGCGCGGTTCCCCACGGACGTCACCTTCCCCTCGACCGGGCGCCCGTCGGGCAGGTGCACGGTGACCTCGGTGTCCCGTACGGCCCAGGTCGCCTCCAGGGCCGAGGCGTCGACGACGACCTTCCGGGACGTGCCCGTGTACGTCAGGGCGTTCTCGGAGACCGCCGCGCCGAGGCGCACGCCCGCGTGGCCGATCCGTACCGTCCCGGAGGCGTAGACGACGTCACCGACGCCGATCCGGCCGGTCTGGGGCAGCCCGAGCGACTTCTGCCAGCGCTTGACCGCGCCGACGGTGCCGGAGGTGTACTTCTCGTCCACCGTGAAGCCCTTGAAGCCGAGCGCGGCGAGGTTCGACTCGAACTGCAGGACGTCCATGCCGCGCATGGGTACGGGCGCCGACCGGTTCGGTGTCGGCGTCCCCTTCCCGGGTGTCCCCGAGTTACCGGGTGTCCCCGAGTCCGGCCCGTCCGGGGCACCGGCGCCCCCCGGCGTCGGTGCCCCGGAGGGCCGGACGTTCTCGTTCTCCCCGAGACCCGGCTCCGGCGCCGCTTCCGGCCCCGGCCCCAGCCCCAGTTCGCGGTACATCGGCAGGGTTCCGTACAGCAGCACCACGGGCCGGTCGTCCACCCGCAGCAGCTCGTCCCCGCGCTCGACGCGCGCGCCCGGCTCGGGGAGCCAGGTGACGGTGCCGGTCGCCTTGACCGGCAACGGTATCTCCGCCCCGTACCCCAACTGCCCCTCCACCTTGGTCCGTTCGACGAGGGTGGCGCGGGTGACCGCGACCGTGGACTCCGTCCGCGGGGGCGCGGCCGGGTTCTCCGCACCGCCGCCGCCGAGGCCGAGCGCACCCCCTATGGCGACCGCCGTCACCACCACGAACCCCGAGGCCACGAGCAGCGTCCGCGCACGGCGTCGCCGCGTCGGCGCGGGGGCCTCGGTGACGGGTTCGGTCTCCTCCATGCCGTACGTCTCCGTGCCGGTCGTCTCTGTGCCGGTCGTCTCCGTGCCCGTCATGTCGGTCAGCCCTTGCCCGGGCCCGGGTCGACGGGGTCGCCGATGATCGGCGCGCACGTGCGGGTGGCCCGCTTGGCGCCGGCCGACGTCTGGTCCCACTCGGTGTCGGAGCCGTACCCGTCGGGTCCGGGCTCGGGGAAGTCGGGTGCGCCGTTCTTCTGCATGCACTCCGCGTAGTCGAGCCGGATCTTGATCTGCTCGGGGGTGAGCTTCGGCTGGAAGCTCTTCTCCAGGCTCTCCGGCACGGGCGGGTTGAGCGCGGCGCACTCCTGCGAGGCCTTCAGGTACGTCGGGTTCTTCTTGAGCGCCGCGTTGTCCCCGAGGTCGATCTGGCCCTTGGCGTCGGGGTCGGGCGCGTCGATGCCGTTCTCCCGCAGGCACTTCACGAAGGCGCGCTTGCCGTCGATGTACGCGGCGAGCTCACCGCCGCCGCCGCTGCCGTCAGCGCTCCCGCTCGCCTTCGACGTGCTGGAGCCCCCGGCCGTCGGCACCTTCGCGCCGCCGTCGTCGCTGCCGCAGGCGGCCAGCGCCAGGGCCATGGCCGACGCGGCGGCGGCCATCAGTACTCGGTTGGTCGTCCTCATGGGCCGACCGTAGGGAGGGGGTGATGAAGAACCTTTGAAGAACCTGTCACGCGATCATGAGGAAGGAGGAAGACCGGGACAGGATCAGGGCTGCTCGCGAAGTCGCCGGTCCAGGGCCATCGACAGTTCCGCCTCCACCACGCTCTTCGCGAGCGGGCGCAGCCGCTGGATGTCCTTCTCCTCCGCGTGCTCCCGCAGGAGTTCGGTGAAGAGCGCGGCCAGCGCGTCCGCGTGCTCGCGCACCGCACGCCCCGTCTCCAGGACGGCGGCGAGCGGGACGCCCTCCTTCACCAGGGCGGCGGAGACGTCGAGCAGGCGGCGGCTGATGTGGACGATCGTGTCGCCGTCGGTGGCGAGGTAGCCGAGGTCGAGGGCGGCCAGCAGGTTCTCGGGGGTGACCTCGCCCGCGAAGTAGTCGGCGAGCTCCTGGGGGGTGAGCCGTACCGGCTCCTCCTCGGTCGGTTCGCCGAGGCCGAGGACCTCGCTGACGTCCTTGCCGCTCTCGAAGGCGGTGTTGAGGTCGGCGATGCCGTTGAGGGTGTGGCCGCGTTCGAGGAGGGCGGCGATCGTGCGGAGTTTGGCCAGGTGGTGGTCGTCGTACCAGGCGATCCGGCCCTCGCGGCGGGGCGGCGCGATCAGTCCGCGCTCGCGGTAGAAGCGCAGGGTGCGCACGGTGATGCCGGCCTCGGCGGCGAGCTCGTCCATGCGGTACTCGCGTATGCCCGTCGCGCCGGCCCTCCCGCCCGCCTTCGCACCGGCCCTCCCGCCCGCCTTCCCAGCTGCCTTCGCGTCCGCCTTCCCGTCCGCCGTCCCCTCTGCCTTCCCGTCCGTCATCACGTCTTCCGATCGATCAGCCACGCCCGCCAGCCTATGTTGTACCGCCGGTAACTTTCCCTCGCGCGCCCCCTACCGCTCGGTATGCCGCTGCTCTACAGTCCCGATTGTGCCAGTGATTGCTGGCGGGATTGTGTGGCGCGCGGGAGGCGGCATGGCGAAGCACGAGCACGTACGAGTGGCGGTGATCGGATCGGGGTTCGGTGGACTCGGGGCCGCCGTCCGGCTGCGCCGCGAGGGGATCACCGACTTCGTCGTCCTGGAGCGGGCCGACTCCGTCGGCGGCACCTGGCGCGACAACAGCTATCCCGGCTGCGCCTGCGACGTCCCGTCGCACCTCTACTCCTTCTCCTTCGCGCCCAACCCGGACTGGCCCCGCACCTTCTCCGGCCAGCGCCACATCCGCGCCTACCTGGAGCACGTCACCGACACCTTCCGGCTCCGCCCGCACCTGCGCCTCGACCACGAGGTGACGCGGATGCGCTGGGACGGCGACGAACTGCGCTGGGAGATCGAGACCAGCCAGGGCTCCTTCACCGCCGATGTGATCGTCTCGGCGACCGGCCCGCTCTCCGACCCGAAGATCCCCGACATCCCGGGCCTCGCCGACTTCCCCGGCAAGGTCTTCCACTCCGCGCAGTGGGACCACGACTACGACCTCACCGGCAAGCGCGTCGCCATGGTCGGCACCGGCGCCTCCGCCATCCAGATCGTGCCCGCGATCCAGCCCCAGGTCGGCAAGCTCACGCTCTTCCAGCGGACGCCCCCGTGGGTGATGCCGCGCATGGACCGGGCCATCACCAGTGCCGAGCGCTGGCTCCACCGCACGCTCCCCTTCACCGGCACCGCGCGCCGAGGGCTGCTCTGGGGCATCCGCGAACTCCAGGTGAGCGCCTTCACCAAGCGCCCCGGCGAGCTGGGCCTCGTCGAGTCGCTCGCCAAGTCCAACATGGCCAAGTCGATCAAGGACCCGGCGCTGCGGGCCAAGCTGACCCCCTCGTACCGCATCGGCTGCAAGCGCATCCTGCTCTCCAACGCGTACTACCCGGCGCTCGCGCGGCCCAACGTCGACGTCGTCGCCTCGGGCCTTCGCGAGGTGCGCGGCTCGACCGTCGTGGCCGCCGACGGGACGGAGACCGAGGTCGACGCGATCGTCTTCGGTACGGGATTCCACGTCACCGACATGCCGATCGCCGACCGGGTGGTGGGCGCGGACGGCGTCGCGCTGTCCGAGGCCTGGAAGGGCGGGGTCCAGTCGCTGCGCGGCGCGACCGTCGACGGCTTCCCCAACTGGATGACGATCATCGGGCCCAACACGGGCCTCGGGAACTCCTCCATGATCCTGATGATCGAGTCCCAGCTGAACTACATGGCCGACTATCTGCGCCAGCTCGACGTCCTCGGCGGGCGCGCGGCCCTCGCCGCCCGGCCGTCCGCCGTCGGCGCCTGGAACCGCCGGGTGCAGGACCGGATGGAGCGGACCGTGTGGAAGTCGGGCGGCTGCGACAGCTGGTACCTCGACGCCAACGGCCGCAACACCACGCTGTGGCCGGGTACGACAGCCGAGTTCCGGCGCGAGACCCGACGGGTGGACCTCGCGGAGTACGAGGTGCTGAGGCCGAAGGAGAAGCCGGAGGGAGAGACCGCCCCGGTCGCCCGCCGTGCCTCCAAGAAGAAGGAGACGGTCAAGTGAGCCGGCTCTTCGGGTCCCGTACGGGATCGCTGCCCCACCCGCAGGAGGTGATCGCCGTCTCCGCCGACGGCGCCCGCGTCCATGTCGAGGTGTACGGGCCCGAGGGCGCCCCGGCCGTGGTCCTGGCCCACGGCTGGACCTGCTCGATCGCCTTCTGGTCCGAGCAGATCCGCGACCTCGCCCGCGACCACCGAGTCATCGCCTACGACCAGCGCGGTCACGGCCGCACCCCCGCCCCCGCGGACCCGTCCGGCTATTCGACCCGGGCGCTCGCCGACGACCTGGAGGCCGTGCTCGCCGCGACCCTCGCCCCGGGCGAGCGCGCGGTCCTGGCCGGGCACTCCATGGGCGGCATGACGCTGATGGCCGCCGCCACGCGCCCCGCCTTCCGGGAGCGCGCGGCCGCCGTGCTGCTCTGCTCCACCGGGCCGTCCCGGCTCGTCGCCGAGTCCCTCGTCCTGCCGCTGCCGCCGGGCGGGGTACGGACCCGGCTGACCAAGTCGGTCCTCGGTGCTCGGGCGCCGCTCGGGCCCGTCAACGCGCTGTCCCGGAAGATCCTCAAGTACGCGACGATGGGCCCCGGTTCGGCGCCCGAGCGGGTCGACGCGTGCGCCCGGATCGTGCACGCCTGCCCGCGCCGCCCGCGGGTGGCCTGGTCCCGGGTCCTCGCGGAGCTCGATCTCGACGCGGACGTACGGGAGTTGGACCTGCCCGTGGCCGTGATCGCGGGCGCGGCCGACCGGCTCACGCCGCCGGTGCACTCCCGAGGCATGGCGGGCGCGCTGCCGCAGTGCGTGGGCCTCGAGGAACTGGCGGGTATGGGTCATATGACGCCGGTGGAGGCGCCGGAGGCGGTGACGGCACGGATACGTGCGCTCGTCACCTCGTACTTGCCCGTGGAGCAGCAGCAGGAGCAGAAGGAGGAAGTGGCATGAGCAGGGTCAGCCTGGAAGGCCAGGTCGCCGTCGTCACCGGAGCGGCCCGCGGTGTCGGCGAACTCCTCGCCCGCAAGCTCTCGGCGCGCGGCGCCAAGCTCGCCCTCGTCGGCCTGGAGCCGGAGGAGCTGAAGCAGGTCGCGAGCCGGCTGCACACCGAGGCGGACTGGTGGCACGCCGACGTCACCGACCACGAGGCGATGGCCCGGGTGGCCCAGGAGGTCAAGGAGCGCTTCGGGAAGGTCGACATCGTCGTCGCCAACGCGGGCGTCGCGTCGGGCGGCCCGTTCGTGGACTCCGACCCGGTCGCCTGGCGGCGGGTCATCGAGGTCAACCTGATCGGCGGGGCCGTGACGGGACGCGCGTTCCTGCCCGTCCTGATGGAGTCGCGCGGCTACTTCCTGCAGATCGCCTCGCTCGCCGCCATGACCCCGGCGCCGATGATGACGGCGTACTGCGCCTCCAAGTCGGGCGTCGAGGCCTTCGCGCACAGCCTGCGCGCCGAGGTCGGCTACAAGGGCGTGAAGGTCGGCGTCGGCTACCTCTCCTGGACCGACACGGACATGGTGCGGGGCGCGGACCAGGACGACGTGATGAAGGAGCTGCGGCAGCGGCTGCCCTGGCCGTCGAACCGTACGTACCCGCTCGGTCCGGCCGTCGACCGGATCGTGGCCGGCATCGAGCGGCGCTCGCCGCACGTGTACGCCCAGTGGTGGCTGCGCGGGATGCAGGCGACGCGCGGCTACCTGCCGGGGATCATCGCGACGGTCGGCCGGCGCGAGATGGAGCGCTTCGAACCGCGTCTGGCCGGTGTCTCCAAGGGCCTCGTGGGCGCCGGAGGGGCGGCCGACGAGGCGGCGCGTACGGAGAGTATTTGATCGAAATGCGCGGAATGTTCCGCCGTGCCACGCTGGTCGAGGCCCAGGGGCGAGACGCCCCGATCCCCTCACACCCGTCTAGGAGTGACTTTCATGGGCACGAAGGACCAGTTCCAGGACAAGGCGAAGCAGGCCGCCGAGCAGGCGAAGCAGCGCATGGGCAACGCCCGCGAGGAAGCGTCCGAGCGCGCCTCCCAGGCCAAGGGCCGCCCCTCCGAGGAGGAGCAGCGCCGGGCCCAGCAGGAGGCCCAGGACCGCTTCGACCAGGACTACGACGCCTGACGTCTGTCCTACGAGGCCGTTGAGGCCTCCGAGAAGGCGCACCCGGGACGCCGGGTGCGCCTTCCGCGCGTGCGCCTTCCGTACGCCCCCCTGGGGGTGTCCTAAATCACGCGCCACGCGCCCGCCGTCCGCGTAGCGTGCGGACCATGTCCGAACTGCAGCTTCTCCGTGCCGACCACGCGCCCGCGCTCCTCGCGTTCGAGCGGGAGAACCGGGCGTACTTCGCCGCCCATGTGCCCGATCGGGGCGACGCGTACTTCGAGGAGTTCGACGTGCGGCACCAGGCGCTGCTCGACGAGCAGGCGACCGGGGCGGTGCGGATGCATGTGCTCGTGGGGGACGAGGGAGAGGTCCTCGGCCGCTTCAACCTCGTCGACCTGGTCGACGGGGGTGCCGAGCTCGGCTATCGGGTCGCCGAGAAGGCCACCGGGCGCGGGGTCGCCTCCGCCGGAGTGCGCGGGGTCTGCCGGCTCGCCGTGGAGGAGTACGGGCTGAGCCGGCTGACCGCCGCGACCACCGTGGACAACACCGGTTCACGGACCGTCCTTGGCCGTCTCGGCTTCGGAGCCGTCGGGAGCGTGACCCTCGACGGGCGCCCGGGCGTCGCCTACGAACTCGATCTCACGGCAGCCCGTCACCCCGACCTCGGCGGCAGCTTCGGCCGGGAGCGGTCCGGGACGTCCGCGTAGCCCGGCGGGGTCGCGGCCGGGGTCTTTGCGAGCAGCGACAGCGCCACGTCGACCGCGTCGTCCAGTTGGGCGTGCCGGCCCTCGGCCCAGTCCAGCGGGGTGCGCAGGATCGCGAGGTCCGGGTCCACGCCCTGGTTCTCGACGGACCAGCCGAACTCCGGGAACCAGGCCGCGTTCATGGGCACCGTGATCTGCGTGCCGTCGCCGAGCCGGTGGCGGCCGGTCATGCCGACCACCCCGCCCCACGTCCGCTGGCCCACCACAGGGCCGAGCCCGAGCAGCTTGAACGCGGCCGTGATCATGTCGCCGTCCGACGAGGTCGCCTCGTCGGCGAGGGCCACCACCGGGCCGCGCGGGGCGTTCGAGGCGTACGAGACCGGCTGGGCGTTCCGCGTCAGGTCCCAGCCCAGGATCCTGCGGGTCAGCTTCTCCACGACCAGCTCGCTGATGTGACCGCCCGCGTTGCCGCGCACGTCCACGATCAGGGCCGGCCGGGAGACCTCCATCCGCAGGTCGCGGTTGAACTGGGCCCAGCCCGAGCCGCCCATGTCGGGGATGTGCAGATAGCCGCACTTGCCGCCGCTGACCTCCCGTACCACCGCACGCCGTTTGGCCACCCAGTCCTGGTAGCGCAGCGGCCGTTCGTCGACCAGCGGCACGATCGCGACCCGGCGGGCGCGCCCCTCGCCCGCCGCCGGCTGGAAGGTCAGCTCGACCGTCGTACCGCCCGATGCGGACAGCAGCGGATACGGGCCGCTCACCGGATCCACCGGGCGGCCGTCGACATGGGTGAGGACCGCGCCCTCCCGGATGCCGGTGCCCGCGAGCGGTGAACGCGCCTTGGAGTCGGAGGAGTCGCCGGGCAGGATCCGCTTGACCATCCAACCGCCGTCCCGGGGAACGAGGTTGGCGCCGAGCAGCCCCATCGCCCGCTGGTAGTGCGGGGGTCCCTCGTTGCGCCGGGCGGGCGTCACGTACGCGTGCGAGGTGCCCAGCTCGCCCATGACCTCGCGGAGCAGATCGGCGAAGTCGTCGGGGGTCGCGACCCGTTCGAGGAGCGGGCGGTACTGGTCGAGGACGGCCGGCCAGTCCACGCCGCACATGTTCGGGTCCCAGAAGTACGAGCGGACGATCCGGCCCGCCTCCTCGTAGGCGCCCCGCCACTCCGCCTCCGGGTCGACGTCGTGCAGGATCCGCCGCAGGTCGATGTAGACGGTCGAGTCGCCGTCACCGGACTCCGTCGACGGCACCGCCCGCAGTTCACCCTCGTCCGCCACGACGAGCCGTGAGCCGTCCCCGCTGACCGCGAACCAGTCCAGGTGCTGCACCAGTTCGGTCTTGCGGGCCTTGGTGATGTTGAAGTACTCCAGGGTCGGCCGGCCCGTCGTGTCGGCCGGGTTGGCGAAGGTCTCGCCGAGCGCCCCGGAGATCGGCCAGCGCAGCCAGACGAGCCCGCCGCCGTTGACCGGGTGCAGTGCCGAGTACTTGGAGGCGGCCACCGGGAACGGGGTGACCCGGTCCGCGAGCCCCTCCACCTCCACGATGGTCGTACCCTCGGCGCCTTCCGGTTCCGTCTCGGCCGGGTCCATGCCGCCCGCCGCCGGGCGTCCGTCCGGCAGCAGCGCGAACGGCGACGGGGTCGCGGAGGAGAGCGGTACGAGGTAGGGGCGGCAGCCCAGCGGGAAGGAGAGGTCGCCGGTGTGCACGTCGTACACCGGGTCGAAGCCGCGCCAGGAGAGGAAGGCGAGGTAGCGGCCGTCGCGGGTGAAGACCGGATTCTCGTCCTCGAAGCGGCCGTTGGTGACGTCGACGATCGTCCGCGCGCCGGGACCCGAGATCCGAGCCATCTTGATCTGCCGCAGCGAACGGCCGATCCCCGGGTGCGCCCAGGTCAGCCAGGTCCCGTCGGGGGAGAAGGCCAGGTCGCGGACCGGGCCGTTGATCGACCGGATCAGCTCGGTCGCCTCGCCGTTGGACTCCTCCGTCGCGTCGATGAGCAGCAGCCGACCGTCGTTGGAGGCGATCGCGAGCCGCTCGCCGTCCGGGTCGGCGATCATCTCCTCCACCCGGCCGAGTTCGCCCATGGCGAGCCTGCGCGGCTCCCGGTCCCCGGTGGCGCGCGGCAGGTACGCGACCTCGATGGCGTCCTCGCCCTCGGCGTCCGTGACGTACGCGACCTGGCCGCCGCTGCCCAGCATCTCCGGCAGCCGGACCCGTACCCCCGGGGTGTCCGTGATCGTGCGGGCCGGGCCGTCGCGGTGGGTGAGCCAGTACAGGCTGCCGCGCACCGACACCGCGCTCGCCCGCCCGGTCTCGTCGACCGAGAGCGCGTCCACGTGGTTGGCCGCCGGGACCTGGTACGTGCGCCGTCCTGCGCGCGGGCCCCCGAGCCGGACCTCCAGCTTGCGCGGCGCGGAGTCGGGGACGGTCAGGTCTTCGACGATCCACAGGTCGCCCGCGCACTGGTAGACCACGCGCCGGCCGTCGCTGGAGGCGTGCCGGGCGTAGAAGGCGTCGTGGTCGGTGTGGCGGCGCAGGTCGGTGCCGTCGGGCAGGCAGGAGTAGAGGTTGCCGACGCCCTCGTGGTCGGAGAGGAACGCGATCCGGCCGCCCACGAACATCGGTGCGTCGAGATGGCCGCCGATGTCGGGCAGCAGCCGCTCCCCGTGCAGCCAGAGCCGGCCGGTGGCCCCGCCCCGGTACCGCTTCCAGGCGGCCGGCTCGTGCGGGGGCTTCCCGGTGAGGAGGAGCGTGCGCCGCTCGGTGCCGGGCTCGCCCTCGGTGCCTGACGGGCTCTCGATGTCGGCGACCGCGATGTCGGAGACCGGGCCCCAGGGCATCCGGCCGCCGGGGGAGCCGTCGGTGGGGACGGTGTAGGCCCAGGAGTAGTACGAGAACGGCTGGCCGTGCGAGGAGACGGCGAGGATGTCGCCGTCCGGGGACCAGGAGCAGACGCGGGTGTCGGTCGAGCCCCAGTAGGTGAGCCGCCGCGAGGGCCCGCCGTCGACCGGCGCGAGATGGATCTCGGGGTCGAGGCTGCGCCAGGTCGTGTACGCGAGATGGCGGCCGTCGGGCGAGAAGCGGGGGTGGCCGACCCGGGTCCGGTCGACGGTGACCCGCCAGGCCCGGCCGGGGCGGTGGCCCTCGGGCACGAGGGGCGCGACCCAGAGGTCGTCCTCGGCCGCGAAGCACAGCAGATCGTCGTGGAGGTGCGGGAAGCGGAGGTACGCGGCGTCTTCACTCACCTCCTCATGCTTTCCGCGGGGAGGGGGTGCGGCAACTCGTACTCACGTACGTGTACGCGGGGAGGCGTGGGGGAGGGGGTGCGGCGGCCCGTGTGGCCCAGGACACGTACGAAACGGTTTCGTTTCGTTGGAGGCTCGGGTATCTTCGTACTGTACGAAACCGTTTCGTTCGATTGGGAGGCCGGTCATGGCTCGCAGCAGGCTCACACCAGAGCGTGAGTCCGAGCTGTACGGAGCCGTGCTCGAGCTTCTGCGCGAGGTCGGTTACGACGCCCTCACCATGGACGCCGTCGCCGCCCGCACCCACTCCAGCAAGGCAACCCTCTACCGCCAGTGGGGGAGCAAGCCCGAGCTGGTCGCCAAGGCCATGCGCCACAACAAGCCCATCAAGCTCACCGAGATCGACACGGGCACCTTGCGTGGCGACTTCCAGGCCATCATGGAGCTGACCGACGACTGCCAGATGGAGAAGGACACCGCGCTGATGCGGGGTCTCGCCCAGGCGGTCCATGCCAACCCCGACCTGCACCAGGCGCTCCGCGAACTGCTCATCGAACCCGAGATGAGCAACCTGCGCGAAACCCTGGACCGAGCGGTGGCGCGGGGTGAGATCAGCGCCGACAACCCGGCGCTGAAGTATGTCCCGCACATGATCATCGGGGCGTTCGTCGCTCGTCCGCTGATCGACGATCAGCCGATCGACCACGCCTTCATCATCGACTACGTCAACGCCGTGGTGCTCCCCTCACTCGGCGTCTGACCTCCCCGCAACACCACCCGCACCACAGGCATCACCCGCACCACCTGACGTCGAACCGCTCACGCCGTCGGGCCGGCTCCCCATGCCCTGTCCCACCACGAATTGGGAGTACGCCCCCGTGGCCACGTTCCTCTACAAGCTGGGTCGCTCCGCCTTCCGGCGCCGACGGCTCGTCGCCCTCCTCTGGGTGGCGCTCCTCGCGCTCGCCGGAGTCGGCGCCGCCACCGCGCCCGCCGCGACCTCCTCCTCCTTCTCGATACCCGGTACCGAGGCCCAGAAGGCCTTCGACCTCCTTGAGCAGCGCTTCCCCGGCGGCAGCGCCGACGGGGGTACCGCCCGTGTCGTCTTCAAGGCCCCCGAGGGCGAGAAGATGACCGACCCGGCCAACAAGGCCAAGGTCCAGGACGTCGTCGCCGAGCTGAAGTCCGGCTCCGACCAGGTCGCCTCGGTCACCGACCCGTACACCGCGCAGGCGGTCTCCAAGGACGGTTCGACCGCCTACGTCTCCGTCAGCTACAAGGTCTCCGGCATGGAGCTGACGGAAGAGACCCGCGCGGCCCTGGAGAAGACCGGGCACGACGCGCAGGGCCAGGGGCTGACCGTCGAGATCGGCGGTGACGCGCTCCAGACCATGCCGGAGACCGGCGCGGGCGAGATCGTCGGCGTGGTCATCGCCGGCATCGTGCTCGTCATCACCTTCGGCTCGCTGGTCGCCGCCGGACTCCCGCTGCTGACCGCGATCATCGGCGTCGGCATCGGCGTCTCCACGATCACGGCGCTCGCGAACGTCCTCGACCTCGGCTCCACCACCTCCACCCTCGCGATGATGATCGGCCTCGCGGTCGGCATCGACTACGCCCTCTTCATCGTCTCCCGCTACCGCGCGGAGCTCGCCGAGGGCCGGGAGCGCGAGGAGGCCGTGGGCCGCGCGGTCGGCACGGCCGGTTCGGCCGTCGTCTTCGCCGGTCTGACCGTCGTCATCGCCCTTGTGGGCCTGGCCGTCGTCAACATCCCGATGCTGACGAAGATGGGCTTCGCGGCCGCCGGCACGGTCGTGATCGCGGTCCTGATCGCGCTGACCCTGATCCCGGCCCTGCTCGGGTTCGCGGGCGCCAGGGTGCTCGGCCGCAAGGACCGTAAGGGTCTGAAGCAGGACGAGGGTTCGACGAAGGCCGACGGTTCGAAGAAGGCCGACGGCAAGGCGGGCAAGCCCAACATGGGCACCCGCTGGGCCCGGTTCGTCATCCGCCGCCCGGTCATGGTCCTGCTCGCCGGTGTCCTCGGCCTCGGCGCGATCGCGCTGCCGGCCGCCTCCCTGGAGATGGGTCTGCCGGACGACGGGTCCAAGCCCGTCTCCGCCACCGAGCGCCGCGCGTACGACATGCTGTCCGACGGCTTCGGCCCCGGGTTCAACGGCCCGCTGATGGTCGTGGTCGACGGGGACAAGGCCGCCGCCGACTCCACCATGGAGACGATCAAGGGCCTGGACGGTGTCGTGGCGGTCATGCCGCCGACCCCGAACAAGGCCGGCGACACCGCGATGATCACGGTCATCCCGAAGGACCGCCCGTCCTCGGTGGAGACCGAGGAGCTCGTCCACGACATCCGTGGCGCGACCGGCGACAACGTCCTGGTCAGCGGCCAGACGGCGATGAACATCGACTTCTCGCAGAAGATGAACGACGCGCTCGTGCCGTACCTGGCGCTGGTGGTCGGACTCGCCTTCCTGCTCCTGATGGTGGTGTTCCGCTCGATCCTGGTCCCGCTGAAGGCGGCCCTCGGCTTCCTGCTCTCGGTGGTCGCCGCCCTCGGCGCGGTCGTCGCGGTCTTCCAGTGGGGCTGGCTCGGCTCGCTGTTCGGGGTCGAGCAGACCGGCCCGATCATGTCGATGATGCCGATCTTCATGGTGGGTGTCGTCTTCGGTCTCGCGATGGACTACGAGGTCTTCCTCGTCACCCGGATGCGCGAGGCGTACGTCCACGGAGAGCGGCCCGGCGAGGCGATCGTGACCGGCTTCCGGCACAGCGCCCGCGTGGTCACCGCCGCCGCCGTCATCATGATCGCCGTCTTCTCCGGCTTCATCGGGATGACCGACCAGATGATCAAGATGATCGGCTTCGGTCTCGCCGTGGCCGTCCTCTTCGACGCCTTCGTGGTCCGCATGGCCATCGTCCCCGCGGTGCTCGCACTGCTCGGTCACAAGGCGTGGTGGCTGCCGAAGTGGCTGGACCGCGCGCTGCCGAACGTGGACGTGGAGGGCGAGGGCCTGGTCACCGAGAAGGACGTGGACGGGCCGCAGAGCGGCCAGGACCGCGAACTGGTGAAGGTCTGAGCCTCCGCCGAATGAACCCCGGGGCGGCCGCTTGAGCGGAGCGGTACGCCCCGGACCGGGCACGGCTCCTTGAGCGGAGGAGTACGCCCCGGATCGCGCCGGAACCTGTGGGGACGGGGAGCCGACGCGGCCCTGCGCCGCCTTCGTGTCGTACGCGACACGGGGGCGGCGCAGGTGCGTTTCAGCTAGCTGTCGTGGGTCACTTGTCGATCACGCCGCCGGCGGCGTGATCACCATGCTCTCGACGAGCACGTGGTGGTCCGAGCGCTCGGTGTCGGCGACGACACACCACCGCCGGGCCTCGCTGCTGAAGAGGTAGTCGATCTTCCAGCCTCCGTTGCTGGTGGCCCGGCCCGTACGGGCCGTCCCCTGCTGGTCGCACTCCTGGTAGCCAGGGGTGCCCGGGCCCTGGGAGTAGAGCCCGGCCGGCCAGATCCATGCGTCCTTGTTGCCCGCAGGCCAGTCCGGCGGGCTCGCGTTGAAGTCGCCGCCGAAGACGACCTTCGGGAAGCCCGAGACGACCTGCTTGATCTCGGCGAGCTGGTCGTCCCGGTAGTCCCAGTCCGGGTGCTCCGGGTTCGTGTCCTTCGTCGACACGTGCACCGTGCACAGCCGTACGCCGAAGTACGTCGCCGTCGCGCAGTGGAACGGCCGGTTGAGCCCGGTCCACGGCTGGGTCGTCGGGTACTGCTGGGCGTCCGCGAGGCCGGCCTTGACGACGATCGCCGTACCGACGAGGTCGTTCGGGTCGGAACCGGCGCCGGTGGCGCAGGGGCTCGGGGTTTTCACGCCCTTCTGCGACCAGTGGTACGGCGCGAAGCTCTTGCTCCAGCCCGGGCCGAGCTTGGCCATCAGGGCGTCGAGGCCGCTCGCGCAGACCTCCTGGAGCAGGGCGGCCTGTACGTAGTTGCTCTGCACGTACTGCTTGACCACGTCGGCCTTCTCGTCGCCGGTGCCGGTGCCCGTGCACCCCCACCGCTCGACGCCGCACATGTTCCAGCTCATGACCTGCAGGTTCGTCCCGGGCGGCGGGGCCAGCGGGGCGGCCTTGGCCGCGGCGGCGACCGATGTCGCCGGTGGCGTGGCCTGTGCCGTGGCCCCGTACAGGGCTCCCGACAGGGCCAGCAGGCCGGCGCCGAGCGCGCCGAACAGTCTCTTCTTCTTCACGTAGCTCCCCCGGAGTGTTCTGTCGTGATCTTGACAGCACTCTAGGGGGTGATCGACGCGGTCTCCGCGTACGTGTGTTTGAGGAAGCGGAGCAGGGCCGTGGTGTCGAACTGCACGACCGCCACCCCGTCGTCCGTGTGGAACTCGACCACGGTCTGCACCCGCCCGCAGGGCCAGACGCCTATGTCGCCGCGGCGCGTCGGTGCGCGCAGGCCCGTTTCGAGGAGGGCACGGGGGAAGGACCACTCGATGTTGCCGGGGAAGACGAAGCGGACGGTGGCGGGGGTGAAGTCGGGGTCGTAACGGAGCGCGACCGGGACGGGGCGGGAGAGGGGGGCGTCGCTGATGATCCGGCCTTTGGCGTGATCCTCGACCTCATGGCCGTCCGCGGTGGGGGACATGGAACCACTCCTCACACTCGCCTTCTTTATCCCCTAATGTCCCATATTTTGCGGCGTGTGCAGAGCGAGCGCTGCCTTTCTGTGATGTGTGCGCTCTTGCAAGTGGTTTGCAGCAGCACTCATCATTCGGGACGTGCATGTACCTGACGGATTCATCAACGCCCCTGTATCGGTCGCCGCCGGTGTCGTCGCCGCCGGCGCCGTCGCCGTCAGCCTGCGTGGAGCGCGCAAGGAGCTGGACGAGCGGGCGGCCCCGCTGGCCGGGCTCGTGGCGGCCTTCATCTTCGCCGTGCAGATGCTGAACTTCCCGGTCGCGGCCGGCACCAGCGGCCATCTACTGGGCGGCGCGCTTGCCGCGATCCTGGTGGGGCCGTACACCGGAGTCCTCGTGATCTCCGTGGTCCTGCTGATGCAGGGCATCCTCTTCGCGGACGGCGGACTCACCGCGCTCGGCGTGAACATCACCGTCATGGGCGTGGTCACGGTCGTCGTCGCGTACGGGCTCTTCCGCGGCCTCGTCCTGGTCCTGCCCCGCACCCGCCGCTCGGTGACCGTGGCCTCCTTCGCCGCCGCGCTGGTCTCCGTACCGGCCGCGGCCGCCGCCTTCACCCTCGTGTACGCGATCGGCGGCACCACGCACGTACCGCTCGGCAAGGTGTTCACCGCGATGGTCGGCGTGCACACCCTGATCGGCATCGGCGAGGCCGCGATCACCATGCTGACCGTCGGCGCGGTCATCGCCGTCCGCCCCGACCTCGTGTACGGCGCCCGTGGCCTGACCGCGCCGCTCAAGCTGCGCGTGAACGGGGAACTGGTCGACGCGGAGCCGGCCCGCGACTTCGCGCCCGTCGCCGCCCGCTCCCCGAAGAAGGTCTGGATCGGCGGCCTCGTCGCCGCCCTGGTCCTGGCCGGCTTCGTCTCCTTCTACGCCTCCGCCAGCCCGGACGGCCTGGAGAAGGTCGCCGCCGACAAGGGCTTCGACAAGAACGTCGAGGAGCACGCGGCGGCCGGCTCCCCGCTCGCCGACTACGGCGTCGAGGGCATCGAGGCGGCCCGCCTCTCCGGCGGTCTCGCGGGCGTGATCGGCGTCGGCGCGACCCTCGCCGTCGGCACGGGCGCCTTCTGGCTGGTCCGCCGCCGCCGTACGGAATCGACCGGGGCCCAGGTCTGACATGGGTGCGGGGCACGCGCACAAGCTGTACCGGCAAGGGAACTCGCCGGTCCACGCGCTGCCCCCGCACACCAAGATCGCCGCCGTCCTCGCCTTCGTGGTGGTCGTGGTCTCCACGCCCCGCGAGGCGATCTGGGCCTTCGGCGGCTACGCGCTGCTCCTCGCGCTCGTCGCTGCGCGGGCCGGGATCCCGGCCGGGTTCCTGCTGCGCCGCCTCCTGATCGAGGTCCCGTTCGTGGCCTTCGCGGTCCTCATGCCCTTCGTGGTGCCGGGCGAGCGGACGGAGGTCCTCGGGATCTCCCTCTCCGTCCCCGGCCTGTGGGGCGCCTGGAACGTCCTCGCCAAGGGCACCCTCGGCGTCGCCGCCTCCGCGCTCCTGGCCTCCACCACCGAGCTCCGCGAGCTGCTCCTCGGCCTCCAGCGGCTGAAGCTCCCGCCGCTCCTCGTCCAGATCGCCTCCTTCATGATCCGGTACGGCGATGTGATCACGGACGAGATGCGCCGGATGTCGATCGCCCGCCGCTCGCGCGGCTTCGAGGCGCGGGGCGTCCGGCACTGGGGCGTCCTCGCCAAGTCCGCGGGCGCGCTGTTCATCCGCTCGTACGAGCGCGGTGAACGCGTCCATCTCGCGATGGTCAGCCGGGGGTACGCGGGCTCCATGCCGGTCATCGACGAGGTCAGGGCGGACCGGGCCCAGTGGCTCCGGGCGGCCTCCCTGCCGCTCACCGCACTGCTGATCTGCCTCCTGGGATGGACCCTCCGATGACCACTGCCCCGTCTCTGGAAGTCCGCGGACTCGCCTACGCCTACCCCGACGGCCACCAGGCCCTCTTCGGCGTCGACCTGACCGTCGGGCGGGGCGAGCGGGTAGCGCTGCTCGGCCCCAACGGCGCGGGCAAGACCACCCTCGTCCTCCACCTCAACGGCATCCTCACCGGCGGCGCGGGTACGGTCACGGTCGCCGGGCTGCCGGTGGAGAAGCGGAACCTGGCCGAGATCCGGCGCCGGGTCGGGATCGTCTTCCAGGACCCGGACGACCAGCTGTTCATGCCGACGGTCCGAGAGGACGTCGCCTTCGGCCCGGCGGCGGCCGGGCTGCGCGGGGCGGACCTCGAGGCCGTGGTGGCGAAGGCCCTCGCCCGGGTCGGCATGGCGGAGTACGCGGACAGGCCGCCGCACCACCTGTCGTTCGGGCAGCGGCGGCGGGTGGCGGTCGCGACCGTCCTCGCGATGGAGCCGGAGATCCTCGTCCTGGACGAGCCCTCGTCCAACCTGGACCCGGCCTCGCGCCGCGAGCTCGCGGACGTGCTGCGCTCGCTGGACGTGACCGTCCTGATGGTCACCCATGACCTCCCGTACGCCCTGGAGCTCTGCCCGCGCTCGGTGATCCTCAGCGAGGGCGTCATCGCGGGCGACGGACCCACGGCGGACGTCCTCGCGGACGAGGGCTTGATGGCGCGGAACCGGCTTGAGCTCCCGTACGGCTTCGTGCCGGGCTCGGTGGCCTGACCGTCCCGACTTCCTCGACTGTCCCCGACCGTTCCCGACCGTTCCCGACCCCGGAATCGGAGCCTTCGGGCCGACGTTGCACCATGGGGGCAGGCGAGCGGGAAGGGGTGTGGGGACGTGGACGTCCGGGGCACGGTGGCGGCGGGGTTCGAGCCGGTCAGGGACGCGTTCCTGCGCAACTTCGAGCACCGGGGCGAGCGGGGCGCGGCGGTCGCCGTCTACCGCGACGGGACGAAGGTCGTCGACCTGTGGGCAGGGACCCGCGACGTCGACGGACAGGTCCCGTGGGCCGTGGACACCGCGCAGGTGGTCCGCTCGGCGACCAAGGGCGTCGCGGCCGCCGTACCGCTGCTGCTCCACCAGCGCGGCCAGCTCGACCTGGACGCGCCGGTCGGCACGTACTGGCCCGAGTTCAAGGCGGCCGGCAAGGAGCGGGTGAGCGTACGGCAGCTGCTCGCGCACCAGGCCGGGGTGCCGGTCCTCGACCACCCGCTGACCCTCGCCGAGGCCGTCGACCCGGCGGTCGCCCAGCGGGCGATCGCCGCGCAGGCGCCGGTCTGGGAGCCGGGAACTGCCCACGGCTACCACGCGCACACCTTCAGCTGGCTGCTCTCCGGCCTGGTCCACCGGGTCACCGGCCGTACGATCGGGCGCTGGGTCGCCGAGGAGATCGCCCGCCCGCTGGGCCTGGACCTCTGGATAGGCCTGCCGGCCGACGAGGCGCACCGGGTCGGCCGCCTCGGTGCGATCGAGGAGCTCGAACCGGCGGACAGCGGCGCGCTGAAGCTCCGCCCCAAGCGCTCGGTCACCGAGGCGTACCGGGACCCGAACTCGCTGACGCGGCGCGCCTTCGGGGTGATCGACCCCAAGCCGGACGAGAACGACCCGGTCTACCGCGCGGCCGAACTCCCGGGCTCGGGCGGTGTCTCGACGGCCCGCGCCCTCGCCCGCTTCTACGCCTCGACCCTCGGCCCGGTCGACGGCGGCCCCCGCCTCTTCGCCCCGGCGACGCTCACCCTGGCCCGTACGGAGGAGTCCGCGGGCCCCGACCGCGTGCTGATGGTCGGCACCCGCTTCGGCCTGGGCCACATGCTCCACGGCCCGGCGTCCCCGCTCCTCGGCCCCACCTCCTTCGGCCACCCGGGCCGGGGCGGCTCCCTGGCCTTCGCGGACCCGGAGTCGTCGATCGCCCTCGGCTACGTCACGAACGGCATGCGCAAGACGGTGACGGCGGACCCGCGTGCACAGGCGCTGGTGCGCGCGGTCAGGTCGAGCCTGGACGCGGGCGCGTGAACGGGCCCCGCCTCAGCGTGGGGTGAGGCGTACTCGCGTGAGTTGCCCGGGGTTCTCGGCCAGCCGATGGACGGCGTCGCAGATGTTCGGCGGGCGGGGTGGAGCTCTTCACCAACAGCTGGGTGTCCACCGCGAGTTGCTTGCGGGCCTGCTCGTCGGCGAGGCCGTACGGCTCGCGGATGACGGTCACGGGCAGCTGGAAGGCGAAGGTGTCGCGCATGCCAACGACGGTGCCCGGCTTGGTGGCGGCGAGGTCGGTCACGGGAACGCTCCTGGGGACCGACGACGGGGCACGGCGGGGAGACCGCGCACGCACCGCATTGTCGAACGCCCTCCGCTGGCGACCGCACTCAGAAGCCCCAACCAGCCCCCGACGAGAGCCCTTTGCTACCCAATCGTGCAAGCCTATGGACGGCCCATATCCATTCGACACGCCCCCTGAGCGGGCTGCACACTTCCCGCGATGACTCAACGAACCGATACGCCTCCCGCCTGGGACGAGCGCACGCAGCTGAACACCTTCCTCGACTACGCCCGTGACACGGCACGCGCCAAGTGCGAGGGCGCGTCCCCGGAGGACGCCCGCAGGTCCCCGCTCCCCGGCTCGCCGCTGATGACGCTGTGCGGCCTGATCAGCCATCTGCGCTGGGTGGAGAACTACTGGGTGGACGTGGTCTTCCTGGGCCAGGAGCAAGAGGGCCCGCTCACCGAGGCGACGGAGGAGGACCCCGACCCGGAGATGCGGACGGCGGCCGACATCCCGCTGCCCCAACTCCTCGCCGAGTACGACGAACAGAGCGCCCGCTACCGCACCCTCCTGGCGGACCACGACCTCGACGCGACGGCCAAGCGCGCCATCCGCGACGGCCGCCACGTGGACCTTCGCTGGATCTACCTCCACCTCATCGAGGAGACCTCCCGCCACAACGGCCACCTCGACATCGTCCGCGAACTCCTCGACGGCCGGACGGGCTCGTAGCGGGAGCAGGAGCAGGAGCAGGAGCAGGAGCGGGAGCGGGCACGGTCACGGGGCGCGCCGGTCGGCGCGCCCCGCAGGCGCTAGCTGTATTGACCCGCAGGGTTGTTGACGCGGCTGATGGGCGGGTGTCCGTCGAGTGCGGTGTGGCAGCGGTGGTGGTTGTAGGTGTGGAGGA
>NZ_JBHXPI010000037.1:0-68506 GCF_042718575.1 Streptomyces sp. NPDC058579 | reverse complement strand
GCGCCGGGCGCCCCGGTGCGCGCCCACCCGCCGGGGGGGGGGGGCGCCGACCCCCCCCCCCCGCCCCGGCGGCAACGTTTCTGCTCGGTTCTGCTCAGTTGTCCTCGTGAGCGACCGCGCGCCGCGCGTCCGCGTCGAGGACGCCCCAGCTGATGAGCTGCTCGGTCAGGACCGAGGGCGACTGGTCGTAGATCACGGCGAGCGTGCGGAGGTCGTCCTGGCGGATCGACAGCACCTTGCCGTTGTAGTCGCCGCGCTGCGACTGGATCGTCGCCGCGTAGCGCTGGAGGGGGCCCGCCTTCTCCTGCGGGACGTGGGCCAGGCGCTCAAGGTCGAGGACGAGCTTCGGCGGGGGCTCGGCGGCCCCGCCCGGGGTCGTGCCGGGCAGGAGCTCCTGCACCGGGACGCCGTAGAAGTCCGCCAGCTCGGCGAGGCGCTGCACCGTCACGGCGCGGTCACCACGCTCGTACGAGCCGACCACGACGGCCTTCCAGCGGCCCTGGGACTTCTCTTCCACACCGTGGAGGGAAAGGCCCTGCTGGGTGCGGATGGCACGGAGCTTGGCCCCGAGCTGCTTTGCGTATTCGCTGGACATATAGCTCCCCGGACGCTGGTCGCTGTAGACAACGTGCGGCTCCGCCGCGTGGCTGGTAACTCACTGTGAGGTTACGCAGCGTTACTCTTTCCCGTCAAGCCGAATGGTCCATACCGCCCCCTCTCGGGGGACGGCGCCCGGAGTGGCGCCGGGGTGGTGAGCAGGGCGGCCACCCGCCCCTGGTAGAGTCGATGGCGCAAATCCGACGTCCTTTAAGGTCCGTCCCGTGAGGCGGAGAAGGAGGTCCGTTTCATATGGACACAGAGCAGTACTCCGATGCGGCACGCCCGGTTCTCGAGGGCCCCGACATCGCGCGGGTCCTGACCCGCATCGCCCACGAGATCGTCGAGCGCGCCAAGGGCGCCGACGACGTGGTCCTCCTCGGCATCCCGACGCGCGGCGTGTTCCTCGCCCGCCGGCTGGCCGACAAGCTCGCCGAGATCACCGGCCGCAAGATCCCGGTCGGCTCCCTCGACATCACCATGTACCGCGACGACCTGCGGATGAAGCCCGCCCGCGCGCTCGGCCGCACCGAGATCCCCGGTGACGGCATCGACGGCCGTCTGGTCGTCCTGGTCGACGACGTGCTCTTCTCCGGCCGCACCATCCGCGCCGCGCTCGACGCGCTCGGCGACATCGGCCGCCCGCGGGCCGTGCAGCTCGCGGTCCTCGTCGACCGAGGCCACCGCGAGCTGCCGATCCGCGCCGACTACGTCGGCAAGAACCTGCCCACGTCGCTGCGCGAGACGGTCAAGGTCCAGCTCGCCGAGGAGGACGGTCGCGACACCGTGCTGCTCGGCAGCAAGACCACCGCCTAGCCGGTCCGGCACCCCGACGGGTCCAGGGCACACCCCTGCGTGCCCGCACCCCGACGGGCCCCTAGGGGACACCCCCAGGCCCACACCTCCCGACCACGGAGCACACCCCGATGATGCGTCACCTCATCTCGGCCGCCGACCTCACCCGCGACGACGCCGTCCTCATCCTCGACACCGCCGAGGAGATGGCCCGGGTCGCCGACCGGCCGATCAAGAAGCTGCCCACCCTGCGCGGCCGGACCATCTGCAACCTCTTCTTCGAGGACTCCACCCGCACCCGGATCTCCTTCGAGGCCGCCGAGAAGCGCCTCTCCGCCGACGTGATCAACTTCGCGGCCAAGGGCTCCAGCGTCTCCAAGGGCGAGTCCCTCAAGGACACCGCCCAGACCCTGGAGGCGATGGGCGTCGACGCCGTCGTCATCCGCCACAGCGCCTCCGGCGCCCCGTACCGGCTCGCCACCTCCGGCTGGATCGACGCCCCCGTCATCAACGCCGGCGACGGCACCCACCAGCACCCCACGCAGGCCCTGCTCGACGCCTTCACCATGCGCCGCCGCCTCGTCGGCCGTGACGCCGGCCTCGGCCAGGACCTCGCGGGCAAGCGCATCACCCTCGTCGGAGACGTCCTGCACAGCCGGGTCGCCCGCTCCAACGTCGACCTGCTGCACACCCTCGGCGCCGAGGTCACCCTGGTGGCCCCGCCCACCCTCGTCCCGGTCGGCGTCGAGACCTGGCCCTGCGAGGTCAGCTACGACCTCGACAGCGTGCTGCCGAAGTCCGACGCGGTGATGATGCTGCGTGTGCAGCGCGAGCGGATGAACGCGGCCTTCTTCCCGACCGAGCGCGAGTACTCGCGGCGGTACGGGCTCGACGGCTACCGGATGGCGAAGATGCCCGAGCACGCCATCGTGATGCACCCCGGCCCGATGGTCCGCGGCATGGAGATCACCGCCGAGGTCGCCGACTCCGACCGCTGCACGGTCGTCGAGCAGGTCGCCAACGGCGTCTCCGTCCGCATGGCCGTCCTCTACCTGCTGCTCGGCGGCTCCGAGCCCGCCGCCACCGCCCACCCGTCGCCCACCACCACCCTTGACCGAGGCGCTGCGCGCCGCCCCTCCGTCGCCGAGGAGAGCAAGTAACCATGAGCAAGATCCTTATCCGCGGTGCCAAGGTGCTGGGCGGCGAGCCGCAGGACGTCCTGATCGACGGCGAGACCATCGCCGAGGTCGGTACGGGCCTGTCGGCCGAGGGCGCGACCGTCGTCGAGGCCGAGGGCCAGATCCTGCTGCCCGGCCTCGTCGACCTCCACACCCACCTGCGCGAGCCCGGCCGCGAGGACTCCGAGACCGTCCTCACCGGCACCCGCGCCGCAGCCTCCGGCGGCTTCACCGCCGTCTTCGCCATGGCCAACACCTTCCCGGTCGCCGACACCGCCGGTGTGGTCGAGCAGGTCTACCGCCTCGGCAAGGAGTCCGGCTACTGCGACGTGCAGCCCATCGGCGCCGTCACGGTCGGCCTGGAGGGCAAGAAGCTCGCCGAGCTCGGCGCCATGCACGACTCCGCCGCCGGCGTCACGGTCTTCTCCGACGACGGCAAGTGCGTCGACGACGCCGTGATCATGCGCCGCGCCCTGGAGTACGTGAAGGCATTCGGCGGCGTCGTCGCCCAGCACGCCCAGGAGCCCCGCCTGACCGAGGGCGCCCAGATGAACGAGGGCGTCGTCTCCGCCGAGCTGGGTCTCGGCGGCTGGCCGGCCGTCGCCGAGGAGTCGATCATCGCCCGCGACGTGCTCCTCGCCGAGCACGTCGGCTCCCGCGTCCACATCTGCCACCTGTCGACCGCCGGCTCCGTGGAGATCGTGCGCTGGGCCAAGTCGCGCGGCATCGACGTCACCGCCGAGGTCACGCCCCACCACCTCCTCCTGACCGACGAGATGGCGCGCTCGTACAACCCCGTCTACAAGGTCAACCCGCCGCTGCGCACCGAGCGTGACGTGATGGCGCTCCGCGAGGCCCTGGCCGACGGCACCATCGACATCGTCGCCACCGACCACGCCCCGCACCCGCACGAGGACAAGGACTGCGAGTGGGCCGCGGCCGCCATGGGCATGGTGGGCCTGGAGACCGCGCTCTCCGTCGTCCAGCAGACGATGGTCGAGACCGGACTGCTCGACTGGGCCGGCGTCGCCGACCGGATGTCCGTCAAGCCGGCCGCCATCGGGCGGGCCGAGGGCCACGGACGCCCCGTCTCGGCAGGTGAGCCCGCGAACCTGACCCTGGTCGATCCGGCATACCGTGGTCTCGTGGACCCCGCGGGCTTCGCCTCCCGCAGCCGCAACACCCCCTACGAGGGCCGCGAACTGCCGGGACGCATCACCCACACCTTCCTGCGGGGCCGGGCAACGCTCGTCGACGGGAAGCTGGCGTGACACTCATCGAACTGGCCGCCGAGGCCGAGAAGAAGTCGGCGGAAGTCACCGACTGGGCCGGGCGGATCGGCTGGGTCGCGGGACTCCTGCTCTTCATCGCCTTCGTCTACTGGCTGATGCGCCAGGGATGGAAGTGGCGCGGCAGCCTCCAGTCGGACCTGCCCGAACTGCCGGGAATGCCCGAGAGCGCCGGCGAGGTGAGACTGTCCCTGAGCGGGCGGTACCACGGCTCGACCACGGCCGGGCAGTGGCTCGACCGGATCGTCGCCCACGGCCTCGGCACCCGCAGCCGCGTCGAGCTCACGCTTGACGACGCGGGGATCGCGGTCGTACGTCCCGGGGCGAACGACTTCTTCATCCCGGTCGAGGCCCTCCGCGAGGCCCGGCTCGACAAGGGCATCGCGGGCAAGGTCCTCGCCGAGGGCGGGCTGCTGATCGTCACGTGGGCGCACGGCGAGAAGCTCCTCGACTCCGGCTTCCGGTCCGACCGGGCGGCGGAGCACACCGCCTGGGTCGAGGCCGTCAACAGCATGATCAAGACTACGGAAGGCACCGCACGATGACGACCTCCAATCAGGGGAGCTCCTCGAAGAGGAAGGCGGTGCTTCCCGCCGTACTCGTCCTGGAGGACGGCCGCATCTTCCGCGGTCGCGCCTACGGGGCCGTGGGGGAGACCTTCGGCGAGGCCGTGTTCTCCACCGGCATGACCGGCTACCAGGAGACCCTCACCGACCCGTCGTACCACCGCCAGGTCGTCGTGATGACCGCCCCGCACGTCGGCAACACCGGCGTCAACGACGAGGACCCCGAGTCCTCCCGCATCTGGGTCTCCGGCTACGTCGTCCGCGACCCCGCCCGCGTCTCCTCCAACTGGCGCGCCAAGCGCTCGCTGGACGAGGAGCTCGCCGCCCAGGGCGTCGTCGGCATCTCCGGCATCGACACCCGCGCCCTCACCCGCCACCTGCGCGAGAGCGGCGCCATGCGCGTCGGCATCTTCTCCGGCAACGCGCTGCCCGACGAGGGCACCATGCTCGCCGAGGTCCGCCAGGCCCCCGAGATGAAGGGCGCCGACCTCTCCGCCGAGGTCGCCACCAAGGAGACGTACGTCGTCCCCGCGATCGGCACCAAGAAGTTCACCGTCGCCGCCGTCGACCTCGGCATCAAGGGCATGACCCCGCACCGGATGGCCGAACGCGGCATCGAGGTCCACGTGCTGCCCGCCACCGCCACCGTCGAGGACGTGTACGCGGTGAAGCCGGACGGCGTGTTCTTCTCGAACGGCCCCGGCGACCCGGCCACCGCCGACCACCCGGTCTCCGTCATGCGGGCCGTCCTGGAGCGCAAGACGCCGCTCTTCGGCATCTGCTTCGGCAACCAGATCCTCGGCCGCGCGCTCGGCTTCGGCACCTACAAGCTGAAGTACGGCCACCGCGGCATCAACCAGCCGGTGCAGGACCGCACGACCGGCAAGGTCGAGATCACCGCGCACAACCACGGCTTCGCCGTCGACGCGCCCCTCGACAAGGTCTCCGACACCCCCTACGGGCGTGCCGAGGTCTCCCACGTCTGCCTGAACGACAACGTCGTGGAAGGCCTCCAGCTGCTCGACCAGCCGGCCTTCTCCGTCCAGTACCACCCCGAGGCGGCCGCGGGCCCGCACGACGCCGCGTACCTCTTCGACCGCTTCGTAACCCTGATGGAGGCCGAGCGTGCCTAAGCGCACCGATATCCAGTCCGTCCTGGTCATCGGCTCCGGCCCGATCGTCATCGGCCAGGCCGCCGAGTTCGACTACTCCGGAACCCAGGCCTGCCGGATCCTCAAGGCCGAGGGCCTGCGGGTGATCCTGGTCAACTCCAACCCGGCCACGATCATGACCGACCCGGAGATCGCCGACGCCACGTACGTCGAGCCGATCACCCCCGAGTTCGTCGAGAAGATCATCGCCAAGGAGCGCCCCGACGCGCTCCTGCCCACCCTCGGCGGCCAGACCGCGCTCAACACCGCGATCTCCATGCACGCGCAGGGCGTCCTGGAGAAGTACGGCGTCGAGCTCATCGGCGCCAACGTGGAGGCCATCAACAAGGGCGAGGACCG
Organism: Streptomyces sp. NPDC058579; assembly: GCF_042718575.1. Taxonomy (NCBI): domain Bacteria; kingdom Bacillati; phylum Actinomycetota; class Actinomycetes; order Kitasatosporales; family Streptomycetaceae; genus Streptomyces; species Streptomyces sp. NPDC058579. Next base: position 62,570 of record NZ_JBHXPI010000037.1, on the reverse strand, counting down.
CGACCTCTTCAAGGGTGTCGTCGAGGCCGTCAAGGCCAAGATCGGCTACGGCGAGTCCGCCCGGTCCGTGATCTGTCACACCATGGACGACGTCATCGCGGGCGTCGACACGCTCGGCGGCTACCCCGTCGTCGTGCGCCCCTCCTTCACCATGGGCGGCGCCGGCTCCGGCTTCGCCCACGACGAGGACGAGCTGCGCCGCATCGCCGGCCAGGGCCTCACGCTCTCCCCGACCACCGAGGTGCTCCTGGAGGAGTCCATCCTCGGCTGGAAGGAGTACGAGCTGGAGCTGATGCGCGACCGGAACGACAACGTCGTGGTCGTCTGCTCCATCGAGAACTTCGACCCGATGGGCGTCCACACCGGCGACTCGATCACCGTCGCCCCGGCGATGACGCTCACCGACCGCGAGTACCAGCGGCTGCGCGACATCGGCATCGCGATCATCCGCGAGGTCGGCGTCGACACCGGCGGCTGCAACATTCAGTTCGCGATCAACCCGGACGACGGCCGCATCATCGTCATCGAGATGAACCCGCGCGTCTCCCGCTCCTCCGCCCTCGCCTCCAAGGCCACCGGCTTCCCGATCGCGAAGATCGCGGCGCGTCTCGCCGTCGGCTACACGCTGGACGAGATCCCCAACGACATCACGGAGAAGACCCCGGCCTCCTTCGAGCCCACGCTCGACTACGTCGTGGTCAAGGCTCCTCGCTTCGCCTTCGAGAAGTTCCCGCAGGCCGACTCCACCCTCACCACGACCATGAAGTCGGTCGGCGAGGCCATGGCGATCGGCCGCAACTTCACCGAGGCGCTGCAGAAGGCGCTGCGCTCCCTGGAGAAGAAGGGCTCGCAGTTCGCCTTCACCGGCGAGCCCGGCTCCAAGGCCGAGCTGCTGCGCGACGCGGTCCGCCCCACCGACGGCCGGATCAACACCGTCATGCAGGCCATCCGCGCCGGGGCCACCCCCGAGGAGGTCTTCGACGCGACCAAGATCGACCCCTGGTTCGTCGACCAGCTCTTCCTCATCAAGGAGATCGCCGACGAGCTCGCCGCCGCCGAGAAGCTCGAGCCCGAGCTGCTCGCCGAGGCCAAGCGCCACGGCTTCTCCGACGCCCAGATCGCCGACATCCGCGGCCTGCGCGAGGACGTCGTCCGCGAGGTCCGGCACGCGCTCGGCGTCCGCCCGGTCTACAAGACGGTCGACACCTGCGCCGCCGAGTTCGCCGCCAAGACCCCGTACTTCTACTCCTCGTACGACGAGGAGAGCGAGGTCGCGCCGCGCACCAAGCCCGCCGTGATCATCCTGGGCTCCGGCCCGAACCGCATCGGCCAGGGCATCGAGTTCGACTACTCCTGCGTCCACGCCTCCTTCGCGCTCAGCGACGCCGGCTACGAGACCGTGATGGTCAACTGCAACCCGGAGACCGTCTCCACGGACTACGACACCTCCGACCGCCTCTACTTCGAGCCGCTCACGCTCGAGGACGTCCTGGAGATCGTCCACGCCGAGACGCTGGCGGGCCCCGTCGCCGGAGTCATCGTCCAGCTCGGCGGCCAGACCCCGCTGGGCCTCTCCCAGGCGCTCAAGGACAACGGCGTGCCCGTCGTCGGCACCTCCCCGGAGGCCATCCACGCCGCCGAGGACCGCGGCGCTTTCGGCCAGGTCCTCGCCGACGCCGGCCTGCCCGCGCCCAAGCACGGCACCGCGACCACCTTCGCCGGGGCCAAGGCCATCGCCGACGAGATCGGCTACCCCGTCCTCGTACGCCCCTCGTACGTGCTCGGTGGCCGCGGCATGGAGATCGTCTACGACGAGGCCCGCCTGGAGTCGTACATCGCCGAGTCCACCGAGATCAGCCCCACCCGGCCGGTCCTGGTCGACCGCTTCCTCGACGACGCCATCGAGATCGACGTCGACGCCCTCTACGACGGCCACGAGCTCTACCTCGGCGGCGTCATGGAGCACATCGAGGAGGCCGGCATCCACTCCGGCGACTCGGCCTGCGCCCTGCCCCCGATCACCCTCGGCGGCCACGACATCAAGCGCCTGCGCACCTCCACGGAGGCCATCGCCAAGGGCGTCGGCGTGCGCGGACTGATCAACATCCAGTTCGCCATGGCCGGCGACATCCTCTACGTCCTGGAGGCCAACCCGCGCGCCTCCCGGACCGTCCCCTTCACCTCCAAGGCGACCGCCGTGCCGCTCGCGAAGGCCGCCGCCCGCATCTCGCTGGGCACGACCATCGCCGAGCTGCGCGCCGAGGGCCTGCTGCCGAGGACCGGCGACGGCGGCACCCTGCCGATCGACGCGCCGATCTCCGTCAAGGAGGCCGTGATGCCGTGGACCCGCTTCCGCGACATCCGCGGACGCGGCGTGGACACCATCCTCGGCCCGGAGATGCGCTCCACCGGCGAGGTCATGGGCATCGACTCCGTCTTCGGCACGGCGTACGCCAAGTCGCAGGCCGGCGCCTACGGCCCGCTGCCCACCAAGGGCCGCGCGTTCATCTCCGTCGCCAACCGCGACAAGCGCTCGATGATCTTCCCGGCGCGCGAGCTGGTCGCCCACGGCTTCGAGCTGATGGCCACCTCGGGCACCGCGGAGGTGTTGCGCCGCAACGGCATCAACGCCACCGTCGTGCGCAAGCTCAGCGACGGCGAGGGCCCGAACGGCGAGAAGACGATCGTCCAGCTGATCCACGACGGCCAGGTCGACCTCATCGTCAACACCCCGTACGGCACCGGCGGCCGCCTCGACGGCTACGAGATCCGTACGGCGGCGGTGGCCCGCTCCGTCCCGTGCCTCACCACGGTCCAGGCGCTCGCCGCCGCCGTCCAGGGCATCGAGGCGCTCGGCCACGGCGACGTCGGCGTCCGCTCGCTCCAGGAACACGCGGAGCACCTGACCGCGGCCCGCGACTAGCAACCCACGAGGGGGACACCGGAAACGGTGTCCCCCTCTTGCTGAGGACACCCACATGTACAAGTTCTTCTTCCACGTCGTCTTCAAGCGGATGGACCCGGAGCAGGCCCACTACCTGGCCTTCCGCTGGATCCGCCTGGCCGCCCGCGTCCCCGTGCTCCGCACCTTCGTCGCCGCCGTCCTCGCGCCCCGGTTCAAGGAACTGCGCACCGAGGCGCTCGGCCTGCGCATGCACGGCCCCTTCGGCCTCGCCGCCGGCTTCGACAAGAACGCCGTCGCCATCGACGGCATGTCGATGCTCGGCTTCGACCACATCGAGATCGGCACGGTCACCGGCGAAGGCCAGCCGGGCAACCCCAAGAAGCGCCTCTTCCGGCTGGTCCCGGACCGCGCCCTGATCAACCGCATGGGCTTCAACAACGAGGGCTCCGCCGCTGTGGCGGAGCGCCTCCACGCGCGCGTGTCGGTCTTCAACACCGTCGTCGGCGTCAACATCGGCAAGACCAAGGTCGTCCCGGAGGCCGAGGCCGCCGCCGACTACGTGAAGTCCACCGAGCGCCTCGCCCGCCACGCCGACTACCTGGTCGTCAACGTCTCCTCCCCGAACACCCCGGGCCTGCGCAACCTCCAGGCCACCGAGTCCCTGCGCCCGCTCCTCACGGCGGTACGCGAGGCGGCCGACCGGTCCGTCCAGGACCGCCGCGTCCCGCTCCTGGTCAAGATCGCCCCCGACCTGGCCGACGAGGACGTCGACGCCGTCGCCGACCTGGCCCTGGAGCTCGGCCTCGACGGCATCATCGCCACCAACACGACCATCGCGCGCGAGGGCCTCGGCCTGAAGTCCGACCCCGCGCTGGTCCAGGAGACCGGCGGGCTCTCCGGCGCCCCCGTCAAGGAGCGCTCCCTCGCCGTCCTGAGGCGCCTCCACGCGCGCGTGGGCGACCGGCTCGTCCTCGTGGGCGTCGGCGGCATCGAGAACGCCGAGGACGCCTGGCAGCGCATCCTGGCCGGCGCCACCCTGATCCAGGGCTACAGCGCCTTCATCTACGAGGGCCCGTTCTACGCCCGCGCGATCCACAAGGGCCTCGCGGCGCGCCTCGCCGCCTCCCCGTACGCCACCCTCGCCGAGGCCGTCGGCGCCGACAACCGAAAGGCCGCCGCCAAGTGACTCTCTCCTTCGGAACCCGCCTGCGCACCGCCATGGACGAGCGCGGCCCGCTCTGCGTCGGCATCGACCCGCACGCCGCCCTGCTGGCCTCCTGGGGCCTGGACGACGACATCGCGGGCCTGGAGCGCTTCACCTTCACGGTCGTCGAGGCCCTCGCCGAGACCGTCGCCGTCTTCAAGCCGCAGTCCGCGTTCTTCGAGCGCTTCGGCTCGCGCGGTGTCGCCGTCCTGGAGCGCGCCGTCGCCGATCTGCGGGCCGCGGGCGGGCTCGTGGTGATGGACGCCAAGCGCGGCGACATCGGCTCCACCATGGCCGCGTACGCCGAGGCCTTCCTGCGCAAGGACTCCCCGCTCTTCTCGGACGCGCTGACGGTCTCGCCGTACCTCGGCTACGGCTCCCTCAAGCCGGCCGTCGACCTGGCGCGGGAGTCGGGCGCGGGCCTCTTCGTCCTGGCCCTCACGTCCAACCCGGAGGGCGCGGAGGTCCAGCGGGCGGTCCGCGAGGACGGCCGGACCATCGGCGCGACCATGCTGGCCCACCTCGCCGAGGAGAACGCGGGGGAGACCCCCATGGGCTCCTTCGGCGCGGTCGTCGGCGCCACGCTGGGCGACCTGTCCTCCTTCGACCTGGACATCAACGGCCCGCTCCTGGCCCCCGGCCTCGGCGCCCAGGGCGCGAGCCCGGCCGACCTCCCCGCGGTCTTCGGCGCGGCGGTCCGCAACGTGGTCCCGAACGTCAGCCGGGGGGTCCTGAAGCACGGTCCGGACGCCGCCGCCCTGCGCGCCTCGGCGGAGCGGTACGCGACCGAGATCCGCGAGGCCGTCGCCGGCTGAGAGCCCTTCTCGGGTCGTTCGAGAGCCCTTCGGGAACCCTGCGGGAGCCGTTCGAGAGCTCTTTGACGGTCCGTCGAACACTCTCAGGGCGTCCGTCGGACCAATCCGCAGGTGAGGGACGTCTCACTCCTTGACAGGATCCTTACCCAAAACACGGTCGTTATGTCTGAAAAGTCCTGGTCGGCAGATGCTGACCAGGACTTTTCGCTTGTTCTCGCTGACTGGAGAGACTTTCGCCGCTAGTCTCCGGGGCAGGGTCAGCGTTCAGCGGTTCCTTGCGTTGGTCGCTGCTCCAATGGTGTGGGGCGACTAGGTTCCTCACCGGTCCGTATCCGACAGTTCGACATCCGAGGTGACGTAGGCGTGGCTCTTCCGCCCCTTACCCCTGAACAGCGCGCAGCCGCGCTCGAAAAGGCCGCCGCGGCTCGCCGGGAGCGGGCCGAGGTCAAGAATCGACTCAAGCACTCCGGTGCCTCGCTCCACGACGTCATCGAGCAGGGCCGCAAGAACGAGGTCATCGGCAAGATGAAGGTCTCGGCGCTGCTCGAGTCCCTGCCCGGCGTCGGCAAGGTGCGCGCCAAGCAGATCATGGAGCGACTCGGCATCTCCGAGAGCCGGCGCGTGCGCGGGCTCGGTTCCAACCAGATCGCCTCCCTGGAGCGCGAGTTCGGTGGCTCCGGCGCCTGAAGCGGGACTGCCGTCCCAGGCACCCCCGTAAAGCTGGAATAATCGCTGCATGGCAGCAGAGGTACGTCCGCGGCTGACCGTGCTCTCCGGCCCCTCAGGGGTCGGCAAGAGCACGGTCGTCGCTCATATGCGCAAGGTCCACCCCGAGGTCTGGCTCTCGGTGTCGGCCACGACACGAAAGCCGCGCCCCGGCGAGAAGCACGGCGTCCAGTATTTCTTCGTCACGGACGATGAATTCGACAAGCTGGTCGCCAACGGGGAACTCCTCGAATGGGCCGAGTTCGCGGGCAACCGCTACGGCACGCCGCGTCAGGCGGTCCTGGAGCGCCTGGAGGCCGGCGAGCCGGTCCTCCTGGAGATCGACCTCCAGGGCGCCCGGCAGGTCAAGGAGTCCATGAAGGACTCCCAGCTGGTCTTCCTCGCCCCGCCGAGCTGGGACGAACTGGTCCGCAGGCTCACCGGCCGCGGCACCGAGTCGCCCGAGGTCATCGAGCGCCGCCTCGCGGCCGCCAAGATCGAACTGGCCGCCGAGACGGAGTTCGACACCACCCTGGTCAACACCTCCGTCGAGGACGTGGCCCGTGAGCTGCTAGCCTTGATGAACGTTGTTTGATCTTTTCTGATCGCCTGGATCTGATCGCCCTGATCAGCTCACCCAGAAGTTTCTTCGGAAGGCAAGAGAGTGTCCTCTTCCATCACCGCGCCCGAGGGCATCATCAACCCCCCGATCGACGAGCTGCTCGAGGCCACCGACTCGAAGTACAGCCTCGTGATCTACGCGGCCAAGCGCGCGCGCCAGATCAACGCGTACTACTCGCAGCTCGGCGAGGGCCTGCTCGAGTACGTCGGTCCGCTCGTCGACACCCACGTGCACGAGAAGCCGCTCTCGATCGCCCTGCGCGAGATCAACGCGGGTCTGCTGACCTCCGAGGCCATCGAGGGCCCGGCTCAGTAAGCACGTCAGCACGTAACGTTTCTCACCACAGGCCCGGCGGAACAACCGCCGGGCCTGTGGTGTCTCATGGAGTCGTACGCATCCGAGTACGCATCCGAGTGCGGGGAGTGGCAGTGGTGACCAAGCCGAAGGTCGTTCTGGGCGTCAGCGGCGGCATCGCCGCCTACAAGGCCTGTGAGCTGCTCCGGCGGCTGACGGAGTCGGGCCACGACGTCCGGGTCGTCCCCACCGCCTCGGCGCTCCACTTCGTCGGCGCCGCCACCTGGTCCGCGCTCTCCGGCCACCCCGTCTCCACCGAGGTGTGGGACTCCGTCCACGAGGTCCCGCACGTACGGATCGGGCAGGGCGCCGACCTCGTCGTCGTGGCGCCCGCCACCGCCGACATGCTCGCCAAGGCCGCCCACGGGCTCGCCGACGACCTTCTGACGAACACCCTGCTCACGGCCCGCTGTCCGGTCGTCTTCGCCCCCGCGATGCACACCGAGATGTGGGAGCACCCCGCCACCCAGGAGAACGTCGCCACCCTGCGCCGTCGCGGCGCGGTCGTCATCGAGCCCGCCGTCGGCCGCCTGACCGGCGTCGACACCGGCAAGGGCCGGCTGCCGGACCCCGGCGAGATCTTCGAGGTCTGCCGCCGGATCCTCGCCCGTGGCGTGGCCGCGCCCGACCTCGTCGGCCGCCACGTCGTGGTCAGCGCGGGCGGCACCCGCGAGCCCCTCGACCCGGTCCGCTACCTGGGCAACCGCTCCTCCGGCAAGCAGGGCTACGCCCTGGCCAAGGCCGCCGCGGCCCGGGGCGCCCGGGTCACGCTCGTCGAGGCGAACACCGGCATCCCCGACCCGGCCGGGGTCGACGTCGTCCACGTCGGCACCGCGATCCAGCTGCGCGAGGCCGTGCTCAAGGCCGCCGCCGACGCCGACGCCGTGGTCATGGCCGCCGCCGTGGCGGACTTCCGCCCGGCCGTCTACGCCCCCGGCAAGATCAAGAAGCAGGACGGGGTGGAGGCCCCGGTCGTGGAGCTGGTCCGCAACCCCGACATCCTCGCCGAGATCTCCGCCGACCGGGCCCTGCCGGGCCAGGTGGTCGTCGGCTTCGCCGCCGAGACCGACGACGTGCTCGCCAACGGCCGCGAGAAGCTCCGCCGCAAGGGCTGTGACCTGCTCGTGGTCAACGAGGTGGGGGAGCGCAAGACCTTCGGCTCCGAGGAGAACGAGGCCGTCGTCCTCGCCGCCGACGGCTCCGACACGCCCGTACCGTACGGGCCGAAGGAAGCCCTCGCCGAGACGGTCTGGGACCTCGTCGCGCCCCGTCTGCGATCCCTTCCCGCGGAGAATTCGGGGAAATCTCACCCCCGGCCGGATTTCACCGTCCCGGCCGAGTGAATCCCCCGGGATTCCCGTCCTGGCGGGCGAGGGGAATGGGCGTGCGTGAGGTGCATGGGACCGGATTCGGCGAGCTCAGGCCTCCCACCTTGCGAGACACCTGCCCCAATGCTCGATGACGCCCGATAGACTGTTCTTGGTACGACGCGGGGCGCAGCCCCCTGCCGTCCGACATTGTTCAGCCAGCAGCCGCTGCAACCCCAGGGAGCATTGTGTCCCGTCGTCTGTTCACTTCGGAGTCCGTGACCGAAGGTCACCCCGACAAGATCGCTGACCAGATCAGCGACACCATTCTCGACGCGCTGCTGCGCGAGGACCCCACGTCCCGCGTCGCCGTCGAGACGCTGATCACCACCGGCCTCGTGCACGTCGCCGGTGAGGTCACCACGAAGGCGTGGGCCGACATCCCCACCCTCGTACGGAACAAGATCCTCGAGATCGGGTACGACTCCTCGAAGAAGGGCTTCGACGGCGCGTCCTGCGGCGTCTCGGTCTCCATCGGGTCGCAGTCCCCGGACATCGCGCAGGGCGTCGACACGGCGTACGAGAAGCGCGTCGAGGGCGACGAGGACGAGCTCGACAAGCAGGGCGCCGGCGACCAGGGCCTGATGTTCGGCTACGCGTCGGACGAGACCCCGGAGCTCATGCCGCTCCCGATCTACCTGGCCCACCGGCTCTCCCGCCGGCTGACCGAGGTCCGCAAGAACGGGACCATCCCGTACCTGCGCCCCGACGGCAAGACCCAGGTCACCATCGAGTACGACGGCGACAAGGCCGTCCGCCTCGACACGGTCGTGGTCTCCTCGCAGCACGCCTCGGACATCGACCTGGAGTCGCTGCTCGCGCCCGACATCCGCGAGTTCGTCGTCGAGCACGTCCTGAAGCAGCTCGTCGAGGACGGCATCAAGCTGGACACCGACGGCTACCGCCTGCTGGTCAACCCGACCGGACGCTTCGAGATCGGCGGCCCGATGGGCGACGCCGGCCTCACCGGCCGCAAGATCATCATCGACACGTACGGCGGCATGGCCCGCCACGGTGGCGGCGCCTTCTCCGGCAAGGACCCGTCGAAGGTCGACCGCTCGGCCGCCTACGCCATGCGCTGGGTCGCCAAGAACGTCGTGGCCGCGGGCCTCGCCTCGCGCTGCGAGGTCCAGGTCGCGTACGCGATCGGCAAGGCCGAGCCCGTCGGACTCTTCGTCGAGACCTTCGGCACGAACACGGTCGAGACCGAGAAGATCGAGCACGCCATCGGCGAGGTCTTCGACCTCCGCCCGGCCGCGATCATCCGCGACCTCGACCTGCTCCGCCCGATCTACGCCCAGACCGCGGCGTACGGCCACTTCGGCCGCGAGCTTCCCGACTTCACGTGGGAGCGCACGGACCGCGTGGACGCGCTGAAGAAGGCGGCGGGCCTCTAAGGTCCCGCCCGCTCGATCCGGTGGAAAGCCCGGCCCCCCTAGGGGGAGCCGGGCTTCCGCATGCCCGGCCGAGGACGGCTGTCAGTGCGTTCTGGTAGGTATGAGGCTGTGAGCAGCGAGAACGAGACGCCCGAGGGTGCGGCCGGTGAGCCGCACGAGCAACTCGCGCTCATTCGGGAGACCGTGCGCCAGGCCAAGGTGCCCAAGGCCAAGCCGCGGACCTGGCGCGGGGCGGCGCTGGCCAAGGAGCTGCCCGTGGCGCGGGTGGTGGTCAACAAGGGCGTGCTGCACCTCGACCAGTTCTTCGACTACGCCGTGCCCGAGGAGCTCGACGCCGTCGCGCAGCCGGGGGTGCGGGTGCGGGTGCGGTTCGGGGCCGGCGCGCACCAGGTCAGGGACGGGCGGCGCGAGGGCGGGCGGCTGATCGACGGCTTCCTCGTGGAACGGCGCGCCGAGTCGGACTACAAGGGTGCCCTGGCCGCGCTCGCGGACGTCGTGTCGCCCGAGCCGGTGCTCGGCGACGAGCTCCTGGGGCTGGCGCGGGCGGTCGCCGACCGGTACGCGGGAAGCCTCGCGGACGTCCTCCAGCTGGCCGTGCCGCCCCGGAGCGCGCGGGCCGAAGGGAAGAGCTCCCCGGACCCGTTGCCGCCGCCCGAGGCGCCCGAGGCGGGCACCTGGACGCGGTACGAGCGCGGTCCCGGCTTCCTGGACGCCCTCGCGCGCGGCGCGGCCCCACGGGCGGTCTGGAACGCGCTCCCGGGCCCCCACTGGGCCGAGGAGCTGGCCCGGGCGGTCGGCGCCACGCTGGCCTCCGGGCGCGGCGCGCTCCTCGTCGTACCCGACGGACGGGCGGCGTCGCGCGTCGACGAGGCGTTGACGGCGCTCCTGGGCCCCGGGCGGCACGCTCTGCTCACCGCCGAAGCCGGCCCGGAGAAGCGGTACGCCCAGTGGCTCGCGGTACGGCGGGGCTCCGTGCGGGCGGTCGTCGGCACGCGCGCGGCGATGTTCGCGCCGGTACGGGATCTCGGGCTCGTCGCCATCTGGGACGACGGGGACGGCAGCCACAGCGAGCCGCACGCCCCGCAGCCCCACGCGCGCGATGTCCTGCTGCTGCGCGCCGCCCACGGCCGGTGCGCCTTCCTGCTCGGCTCCACCAGCTGCACGGTCGAGGCCGCCCAGCTCGCGGAGTCCGGCTGGGCCGCTCCGCTGGTCGCCGGACGGGATCAGGTGCGGCTGGCCGCGCCGCTCGTACGGACCGTGGGGGACGGCGAGCTGGCCCGCGACGAGGCCGCGCGCGCCGCGAGGCTGCCCTCGCTGGCGTGGCAGGCGGTACGGGAGGGCCTGAAGACCGGCCCGGTGCTCGTACAGGTGCCGCGCCGGGGTTACGTACCGAGGCTGGCGTGCGAGCGCTGCCGGACGCCCGCCCGCTGCCGGCACTGCGCGGGCCCGCTGGAGGCGCCCGAGCAGGCGGAGCTGCGGTGCGGCTGGTGCGGGCGGGGCGCGCCGGACTGGCACTGCGTGGAGTGCGGCTCGACGCGGCTGCGGGCCCAGATCGTGGGCGCGCGGCGGACGGCGGAGGAGCTGGGCCGGGCGTTCCCGGCGGTGCCGGTACGGACGTCGGGGCGGGACCACGTCCTGGACACCGTGCCGGGGCGGCCCGCGCTGGTGGTCTCCACCCCGGGGGCGGAACCGGTCGCCGAGGGCGGCTACGCGGCGGCGCTGCTCCTCGACGGCTGGGCGATGCTCGGCCGCCCCGACCTGCGTGCGGGCGAGGAGGCGCTACGGCGCTGGATCGACGCGGCCTCGCTGGTGCGGGGCCAGGGGGAGGGCGGCACGGTCGTGGTCGTCGCCGAGCCGACGCTGCGGCCGGTGCAGGCGCTGGTGCGGTGGGATCCGGTGGGCCACGCGCAGCGGGAGCTGGCGGAGCGGGCGGAGCTCGGCTTCCCGCCGGTGTCCCGGATGGCCGCGGTCTCCGGCCCGCCGGAGGCGGTCGAGGCGTTCCTGTCCGGCGCGGACCTCCCGGGCGACGCGGAGATCCTGGGCCCGGTCCCGCTCCCGGTCGTCCGCCCCGGCGGCCAGCGCCGCCCGGGTGACCCGCCACCGGGCGAACACTGGGACCGCGCCCTGATCCGCGTCCCACCGGGCACGGGCGCGTCACTTGCGACCGCCCTGAAACACGCCCGCGCGGCGCGCTTGTCGCGTGGCGGCGGCGACCCGGTACGGGTCAGGGTGGACCCCCCGGACATCGGGTAGCGGCCGCTTGCACGGGGGCGGGGGCTGCCCTGCGCGGGCGGCGCCTACTCGCCCCTCCACCGACGTTCCGTCCTGCGGAACGACTGCCCACAACCCGCGTGCGGGCGCGGCGCGAAGGCCGCCGTGTGGAACGCGGTGGGGGCGGGTGGACGTTGACCCGGCTCGCAGTTCGCAGGGTGGCGTCAGCCGTTGCGGGGGCCCGGGAAGGCCGAGGGGCGGGGGTCCTCGCGGAGGGACGGGGTCACCGGGGTCGGCTGGGGCGGCATCGTGCGGGCCGGGGGTACCACCGGCATCGTGCGCGTCGTGCCCGGCTCCGGCGCGAGCTCCTGGTCCACGACGAGCCCCGGCTGGGGCGCGCGCCGCGCGCCGTAGCGGCGGTGGACGGCCTGCTTCGTGACCCCGAGCGCCGAGCCGACCGCGTCCCACGAGAACCCGAGCGAGCGGTCGAAGTCGACGGCCGCCGTCACCAGGGTCTCGACACTGTCGCGCAGCTCCTGGGCCAGCCGGACGGTCGGGGCGGGCGCCCGCCCGTAGACGACGAAGCCCGTCGACGGGCCGGAGCGGCGCGGGCGGTAGACATTGCCCAACTGGGCCGTGAGCGTGCGCAGTGCGTCGACCTGCCGCCGGACCCGCTCGATGTCCCGCACCAACAGGTGCAGACTTGCCCGGGCTTGGGCGTCGTGGGTTGCGTGGTCGGCCATGTGAAAGCCTCTCGAACCGGCGTGGAAAAGGGTCGGGCCACGACAAGGGCGGGCCCGTTTCGGTCAATCTCTCTTGACCAACGCGCCACCCGTGGTTGGGGTCACGCTGCGGGGGCGTACACGCATATGCGCGGGGCGCTCGTCGTCACGTACGCCCCCTAGACTGGTGCGCTGCCCTCCACCGCCCCGACATGCGAGGTTTTTCCGAGTGAAGCTGGTCTTCGCAGGCACCCCCGAGGTCGCCGTGCCCGCCCTGGACGCCCTGCTCGCCTCCGGCCGGCACGAGGTGGCCGCCGTCGTCACCCGCCCCGACGCCCCCGCAGGCCGTGGCCGGCGCCTGGTGGCGAGCCCGGTCGCCGAGCGGGCGGAGGAGGCCGGGATCGAGATCCTCAAGCCGGCGAGGCCGCGCGACGAGGCGTTCCTCGCGCGGCTGCGCGAGATCGCCCCGGACTGCTGCCCGGTCGTCGCGTACGGCGCGCTGCTCCCCAAGGTCGCCCTCGACATCCCCGCGCGGGGCTGGGTCAACCTGCACTTCTCGCTGCTGCCCGCGTGGCGTGGCGCGGCGCCGGTCCAGCACGCGGTGATGGCGGGCGACGAGGTGACGGGCGCGTCGACGTTCCAGATCGAGGAGGGGCTCGACTCCGGCCCGGTCTACGGCGTGATCACCGAGGACGTCCGCCCCACCGACACCAGCGGTGACCTGCTCACCCGGCTCGCCTTCGCGGGCGCGGGGCTGCTCGCCGCGACGATGGACGGCATCGAGGACGGCACGCTCCAGGCCGTGCCGCAGCCGGCCGAGGGCATCACGCTCGCGCCCAAGATCCAGGTCGAGGACGCCCACGTGGACTGGAAGGCCCCGGCGCTCCGCGTGGACCGCGTCGTGCGCGGCTGCACGCCCGCGCCGGGAGCCTGGACGGTGTTCCGCGGCGAGCGCCTCAAGCTGATCCAGACGGCTCTGCTCCCCGACCGCACGGACCTCACGCCCGGCGAGCTCGCCGCGGGCAAGAACAACGTGTACGTCGGCACCGGCTCGCACGCCGTCGAACTCCTCTGGGTCCAGCCCCAGGGCAAGAAGCCGATGAAGGCCGCCGACTGGGCCCGCGGCGTACGGATCGCCCCCGGCGAGCGCGTTGGCCTCTGACGGCGTCGGGGTCGACGAGCACGGCGTGCTCCGGCTGCCCGAGGGTTCCTGGTGGGACTGGGAGGTCGTCGACTACAACGGCTCCCGGCTCCGCCTGGGGGCCGGGCACGACCTCACGTACCACCACCTCCTTGAGGTGGTCTTCACGGACGTGTCGTACCTCCGCTGTCCCACGATGTTCACGGACGCCGAGTTTCGCGCGCCGACGCGGGAGGAGGTCGCGGAGGCCGCGCGCCTGCTCGGTGAGGAGCCTCCCGTCCTCGTCGCCTTCGAGGCGGACGCTGGTTCCGGCCGGCCCACGCCGTGCCTGATCGCAGCCGACGCCGTGGACGTGGTCACGGGGCATTTTCCGCGTGCGGGGGCCTCGGACGTAGGCTGAGAGCGTTCGACCTAGTCATTTCTCATGCGGAGCACCTTTTGAGCGAGCAGGCACGTCGCCGTCCCCCCAAGCCGTATCGGCGTCCCCAGAAGGATCCCGTGCGGATTCTGGCCTTCGAGGCGTTGCGGGCGGTCGACGAGCGGGACGCCTACGCGAATCTCGTGTTGCCGCCGCTGTTGAAGAAGGCCCGGGAGAAGGGTGACTTCGACGGGCGGGACGCGGCGCTCGCGACCGAGCTGGTCTACGGGACGCTGCGGCGGCAGGGGACGTACGACGCGATCGTGTCGGCGTGTGTCGACCGGCCGCTTCGCGAGGTCGATCCGCCCGTGCTCGATGTGCTGTCGCTCGGTGCGCATCAGTTGCTCGGTACGCGGATTCCTACGCACGCCGCCGTCTCCGCCAGTGTGGAGCTCGCGCGGGTGGTGCTCGGGGACGGGCGGGCCAAGTTCGTGAACGCCGTGCTGCGGAAGATCTCGCAGCACGACCTCGACGCCTGGATCGAGCAGGTCGCCCCGCCCTACGAGGCCGACGCCGAGGACCATCTCGCGGTCGTCCACTCGCACCCCCGCTGGGTCGTCTCGGCGCTCTGGGACGCCCTCGGCGGCGGCCGGGCCGGCATCGAGGACCTCCTGGAGGCCGACAACGAGCGGCCCGAGGTCACCCTCGTCGCCCGGCCCGGGCGGGCCACCACCGAGGAGCTGACCGGCGAGGACACGCTGCCCGGGCGCTGGTCGCCGTACGCGGTGCGGATGGCCGAGGGCGGCGAGCCCGGTGCCATCGAGGCCGTCAAGGACGGGCGGGCCGGAGTCCAGGACGAGGGCAGCCAGCTGGTCGCCATCGCGCTCGCCAACGCGCCCCTGGAGGGTCGCGACGAGCGCTGGCTCGACGGCTGCGCGGGCCCCGGCGGCAAGGCGGCCCTCCTCGGGGCCCTGGCCGCCCAGCGCGGCGCCACCCTCCTCGCCTCCGAGAAGCAGCCCCACCGCGCCCGCCTCGTCGAGCGCGCCCTCGCCGGCAACCCCGGCCCGTACCAGGTCATCGCCGCCGACGGCACCCGCCCGCCGTGGCGGCCCGGCTCCTTCGACCGGGTCCTCATGGACGTGCCCTGCTCGGGCCTCGGCGCCCTGCGCCGCCGCCCCGAGGCCCGCTGGCGCCGCCGCCCGGAGGACCTGGACGGCTTCGCCCCGCTCCAGCGCGGGCTGCTGCGCGAAGCGCTCTCGGCGGTCCGCGTCGGCGGCGTCGTCGGGTACGCGACCTGCTCGCCCCACCTGGCCGAGACCCGGATCGTCGTCGAGGACGTCCTCAAGGGGCGCGGCGGCCCGGCGTACGAGGCGGAGTGGATCGACGTCCGCCCGCTGATGCCCGGCGTCCCCGCACTCGGCCAAGGCCCGGACGTCCAGCTCTGGCCGCACCTCCACGGCACGGACGCGATGTACCTGGCCTTGCTGCGTCGTACCGCCTGAGAGTTGCCCGGAAGGGGCTGAAACGTCGGTTACGTCTCGCCCTTCCGGGCCGGAATCGGGTCCGAAGGCGCCCGGATCCGAGCCCGAAACCGCTTCGCGGCAAAGAAGTGCCCAAGAACATGGCAGGCTTGGCACATGGCGCAGATCAACCCCAGCATCCTGTCCGCAGACTTCGCCCGCCTCGCCGAGGAGGCGAAGGCCGTCGACGGAGCCGACTGGCTGCACGTCGATGTCATGGACAACCACTTCGTGCCCAACCTGACCCTCGGCGTGCCGATCGTCGAGTCGCTGGCCCGGGCCACGGACACCCCGCTGGACTGCCACCTCATGATCGAGGACCCGGACCGCTGGGCCCCGCAGTACGTGGAGGCCGGCGCCGGGTCCGTCACCTTCCACGTCGAGGCGGCCGCCGCCCCGGTGCGGCTCGCGCGCGAGATCCGGGCGAAGGGGGCGCGGGCCTCGATGGCGCTCAAGCCCGCGACGCCCATCGAGCCGTACGAGGACCTGCTCCCCGAGCTCGACATGCTGCTGATCATGACCGTCGAGCCCGGCTTCGGCGGCCAGGCCTTCCTCGACATCATGCTGCCCAAGATCCGCCGCACCCGTGAGCTGATCTCCAAGCACGGTCTGGAGCTGTGGCTCCAGGTCGACGGCGGCGTGGCCGAGTCGACCATCGAGCGGTGCGCCGAGGCCGGCGCCGACGTCTTCGTCGCCGGATCGGCGGTCTACGGCGCCCAGGACCCGGCCGAGGCCGTCCGCTCCCTCCGTGCCAAGGCCGACGCCGCGACCGCCACGGCGGCGTGGGCGTGTGGCCACTGAACCTCCGGCAGATGAACGCGGTCCGTCGGAGCGCCGACAGGACCGATCGGGACCCGCCGGATCTGACAGGATGAACAGCGGGTCCAGAGTGTGAACGGCGCGGCAAGACAGCATCAAGACAAGCAGTAATACAGACAGCACGACAGCGGTTCGACAAGCAGCACGACAGCAGCACGACAAGCAGCAAGACAGCAGTGCGACCAGCACCACGACGCGGCGCGTGAGCAGCGGTACGTGAAACAGAGCTAAGGAGATCGCGGTGGCGGGAATCTCGGCGGGACGGTCAGCCCTGCGGATGGGACCCGCGGAGCTGGTGCAGGCGGCGGCCATGGCGCGTCGCTTCTACCTCGAGGGCAAGTCCAAGATCCAGATCGCCGAGGAGTTCGGCGTGAGCCGCTTCAAGGTGGCCCGGGTCCTGGAGACCGCGCTCGAACGCGACCTCGTACGGATCGAGATCCGCGTCCCGGCCGAGCTGGACGCCGAGCGCTCCGACGCGCTCCGCGCCCGCTACGGGCTCCGCCACGCCGTCGTCGTCGAGTCCCCGGCGGAGGGCGAGGACGAGTCGCCCGACCCGGAGAACCTCGGCGAGGTCGCCGCCGACCTGCTCGGCGAGCTGGTCAACGAGGGCGACGTCCTGGGCCTGGCCTGGGGCCGCTCGACCATCCACATGGCCGCCGCCCTCGACCGGCTGCCCCCGTGCACGGTCGTCCAGCTCACCGGCGTGTACGACGCCGGGACCGCCGAGCGCGGCTCGGTCGAGGCGGTACGGCGGGCCGCCCAGGTCTCCGGCGGCGAGGCGCACCCCATCTACGCGCCGATGCTGCTGCCCGACCCCGCCACGGCGGCCGCGCTGCGCAACCAGACGGGCATCGCCCGCGCCTTCGAGTACTTCGACAAGGTCACCGTCGCCTGTGTCTCCATCGGCTCCTGGGAGCCGGGCATCTCGACCGTGCACGACATGCTCACCGACGAGGAGCGCGCCCACTACGCCTCCCTCGGCGTCGCCGCCGAGATGTCCGCGCACCTCTTCGACTCCGAGGGGCGCCGGGTCGGTCGCGACCTGGGCGAGCGCTGCATCACGGTCGAGGCCGACCGGCTGCGCCGGATCCCCGAGGTCGTCGCGATCGCGGGCGGCCAGCGCAAGGCGGCGGCGATCGGGGCGGTCCTGCGCTCCGGGCTCGTCACCAGCCTCGTGACCGACCGGGCCGCGGCCGACTTCCTCCTCACCGAGTCCGTCCCGGGCCCGCGCCCCGCGCTGGAGCGCGCCGACCCCGACGGCGTCTGAGACGCCCGTCCCACCCCCCCCGTCCGCCTACACGGCGGGCGGGGCATCCAGGCTCGTCGTAGCGTCGGGGCATGCTGCTGCGGCCCCTGCGCGCCCTTCTCGGGCTCTTCCTCTGCGTCGGCGTGCTCGTCGGCTGCTCCACCGCCGAAAGCGATGCCGGTCCCGCCCCCACCGGCTCCTCCGGCCTGGAGACCGTCCGCGTCGCGGACCTCCCGGACGAGGCGCGGGCGACCCTCCGGCTCATCGAGCGCGGCGGGCCCTTCCCGTACGCCAAGGACGGCGCGACCTTCTCCAACTTCGAGCGGATCCTGCCCCGGCGCGAGCGCGGCCACTACCGCGAGTACACCGTCCGCACCCCCGGCGAACGCGACCGGGGCGCCCGGCGTCTCGTCACCGGGCGGGGCGGCGAGGTCTACTACACGGACGACCACTACGAGACCTTCCGGGAGGTCCTGCCCGATGAAGCTCGCTGAGGCCCTGCGCGACCCCGTCGTCCTCGATCTGCGCGGGGTCGTGGACAAGGCCGCCTTCATGGACCGCTGCGCCGGCGCCCTCGCGCTGCCGCGCTGGTTCGGCCGGAACTGGGACGCCCTCGCCGACTGTCTGACCGATCTGCCCCGCCCGGTGGCCCTCGTCGTCACCGGCTGGCAGGCTTATGCCACGGCCCGGCCGAGCGACTGGGAGACCGCCCAGGACGTCTTCGCCACGGCCGCCGACACCAGCACCACGGGCCTCACCGTCCTGCTCGCCCTGGGGACCCCGCAGGGGAACGCCCTTGGAGGATCGGACGACGAGGGTCCGGCAAGCCTCGGATGAAACGCCCGGGCCGGGTACACCCACCGGCGTGGGACAATGAACTACGTGCTTTTTCCCCTGGCTGAAATGCCTAGGGGCCGATCCGAACGACTGGGATGTCAGCACGTGCGTTTCCTCAATGACGTCAAGCCGCCCTACGACCTGACGTACGACGATGTGTTCATGGTGCCGAGCCGCTCGGCGGTGGGTTCCCGCCAGGCCGTGGACCTCTCCTCGCCGGACGGTACCGGTACGACGATCCCGCTGGTCGTCGCCAACATGACCGCGATCGCCGGCCGCCGCATGGCCGAGACCGTCGCCCGCCGTGGCGGCCTGGTCGTCATTCCCCAGGACATCCCCATCGAGGTCGTCACCGACGTCATCTCGTGGGTCAAGAGCCGCCACCACGTCCTGGACACCCCGATCGTCCTCGAGCCCCACCAGACCGTCGCCGACGCGCTCTCGCTGCTGCCCAAGCGCGCGCACGACGCCGGTGTCGTCGTGGACGAGGACCGCCGTCCGGTCGGTGTCGTCACCGACGCGGACCTGTCCGGTGTGGACCGCTTCACGCAGCTCTCCGAGGTCATGTCGAAGGACCTGCTGCTCCTCGACGCCGACATAGAGCCGCGCGACGCGTTCAACACGCTCGACCACGCCAACCGCCGCTACGCCCCGGCCGTGGACAAGGACGGCCGTCTCGTCGGCATCCTGACCCGCAGGGGCGCCCTGCGCGCGACCCTGTACACGCCGGCCACCGACGCGAACGGCAAGCTGCGCATCGCCGCCGCCGTCGGCATCAACGGCGACTTCGTGGGCAAGGCCAAGCAGCTCCTCGACGCGGGCGTCGACACGCTCGTCATCGACACGGCCCACGGCCACCAGGAGTCGATGATCACCGCGATCAAGGCCGTGCGCGCCCTCGACCCGCAGGTTCCGATCGTCGCCGGCAACATCGTCGCCGCCGAGGGCGTCAAGGACCTCATCGACGCCGGCGCGGACATCATCAAGGTCGGCGTGGGTCCCGGCGCCATGTGCACCACGCGCATGATGACCGGTGTCGGCCGCCCGCAGTTCTCCGCCGTCCTGGAGTGCGCCGCCGAGGCGAAGAAGTACGGCAAGCACGTCTGGGCCGACGGCGGTGTCCGGCACCCGCGCGACGTCGCCATGGCGCTCGCCGCCGGTGCGTCCAACGTGATGATCGGTTCCTGGTTCGCCGGGACCTACGAGTCCCCGGGCGACCTCCAGCAGGACGCCAACGGCCGGCTCTACAAGGAGTCGTTCGGCATGGCCTCCGCCCGCGCCGTGCGCAACCGCACGAGCGAGGAGTCCGCGTACGACCGGGCCCGCAAGGCGCTCTTCGAGGAGGGCATCTCCACCTCGCGGATGTTCCTCGACCCGACCCGCCCGGGCGTCGAGGACCTGATCGACTCGATCATCGCCGGTGTCCGCTCCTCCTGCACCTACGCGGGCGCGGCCTCGCTGGCCGAGTTCGAGGAGAAGGCGACGGTCGGCATCCAGAGCGCCGCCGGTTACGCCGAGGGCAAGCCGCTGCACGCCAGCTGGAGCTAGTCGCAGTCCCGTCCTTACGCCGAGAGCCCCCGTGAGTCACGACTCGCGGGGGCTCTCGGCGTGTCCGCCCGCCCGCCTCGGTAGGGCCCTGGCTCTACCCGCGTACGTCCAGCCACGCTCTACCCGCGTACGTACGGCCCCAGCGCCTCCGCGACCGCCGCCGCGATCCGGGCGTGGCCCCGGTCGTTGGGGTGCAGGCCGTCCGCCAGGTCCTCCGGGTCGAGCAGGGGGCGCCCTGAGAGCACCAGGAGGCGCCCGTCGCCCTCCGCCGCGAGGTCCCGGCCCGCGGCCTCCATGGCCGTGCGCAGCTCCGCCAGCGAGGCGCCCAGGGCGTTGGGGGCGTCCTCGGCCTCGGGGCGGAGCACGGGGGAGAGGATCAGCAGCGGGGCGTCCGGGTGGCCCCGGCGCACCAGGCCCACGTACGCCCGTACCGTCTCGTACAGCCAGCCGGCCGAACTGGGCGCCCTGGACCAGCAGTTGGTGCCGAACGCGAGGGTGACCAGCGCGCCCGGGAGGCTCGCGAGCTGCTCGGCCAGGGGCAGCTCGCCGCGCGCCCCGCCCGCGAAGCCGAGGTTGACCGTGTCCAGGCCGAGCGCCCGCCCCGCCGTCGCCGGCCAGGAGTGCGCGGGCCGGGTCGACCACCAGCCCTCGGTGATCGAGTCCCCGTGCACCAGCCAGCGCGGCCGCGTCGGGGCGGGGGAGAGCGCGCCCTCGCGCGCCCGCAGCCCGAGCACCACCGGCGCCTGGCTCTCCGGCAGATGGATCGCGAACGTCCCTCCTCCGGGCGGGAGTTCGAGCGCGATCGTGGCCTCCTCCGCCGGGGCCGTGAAGCTCTCGCCCACGCACAGCCCGTCCCGCCAGAGCGCGAAGCAGTGCCGCAGAGCCCGGAGCGCGTCCCCCGGGCCGGGGACGGCCGCGCGGTAGCGCAGCTCGACCGCGCGCGTGCCGGGCGTGGCCGTGAACTCCACCCGTACGCCGATCGGCAGCGCCGCCCGCTCGGCGGTGTCCAGGGGCAGCCGGTCCAGATCGGCGGGGTCGGCGCGGACGGCCCGGCCGCCGTCGAGCCAGGCCGTGCCGCGCAGGTAGGGAGCGGGTTCCAGCCAGCCCACCGAAGCCTCCGATCGAGGGGACGCAAGGGCCTCGCAGAGTCGTTCATCGGGCACGAGGAGTCAATGCGCACGCGAGGGTCGCTTCACACCCCCGTTCGGGCCCCAATGTGCCGATTCATGCGGTGGGGCGCAATGTTTCCCCGTCTGGGCCCCGAGCGCGCAATGATCATCTGCGGGTGCGCAACAACCCTGCATTACGAGCGCGAAGCGCGGGGCTTAGGCTCATGCCTCGTACCAGGAGTGGCGGCGACCGCCTTCTCGGCGGTTCCCCCTTCCCTCGCGGGCTCTTTCGTGATGCCCGCGTACCGCCGTGGTCGTCGCATTTCGACAGGCAGCGATCAAGGAGCCTTCGCAGTGCTGGATCAAGGCACAGCATCACCGGCCACCGAGCCGACCGTCCCCAAGACCTCCGGGCTCTCCGCCCTGACCCGGCGCAAGCCGGTAGAACGCCTGGTCGCCGAGGGTGGCCAGGGCGAGGGCGGCTCGCTCCGCCGCTCGCTGTCGATGTGGCAGCTCACCATGATCAGCATCGGTGCCACGCTCGGCACCGGTATCTTCGTCGTCCTCGGCGACGCCGTCCCGAAGGCCGGCCCCGCGGTCACGATCGCCTTCGTCATCGCCGGACTCACGGCGCTCTTCTCGGCCCTCTCGTACGCCGAGCTGGCCGGCTCCATACCGGTCGCGGGTTCCTCCTACTCGTATGCGTACGCAACGATGGGTGAACTCGTCGCCTGGGTCTGTGGCTGGTGCCTGGTCCTGGAGTACGGCGTCTCCGTCGCCGCCGTGGCGGTCGGCTGGGGCGAGTACCTCAACGAGCTGCTCGACGGCACGATCGGCGTCACCATCCCCGACGTGCTCTCCTCGGCACCGGGTGAGGGCGGCATCATCAACCTGCCGGGTCTGATCGTCGTCCTGCTCGCGATGGTCTTCCTGCTCGGCGGCGCCCGCGAGTCGGCCCTCGTCAACACCGTCATGGTGTTCGTGAAGATCGCCGCGCTGGTGCTCTTCTGCGCCATCGGCTTCATGGGCTTCAAGTCCGGCAACTACGCCGACTTCATGCCGCTCGGCATGGCCGGCGTCAGCGCCGCCGGTGCGAGCCTCTTCTTCTCGTACATCGGCTTCGACGCCGCCTCCACCGCCGGTGAGGAGGCGAAGGACCCGAAGCGCGACCTGCCCCGCGCGATCATGCTCTCGCTGCTCATCGTCACCGTCCTCTACGTCCTGGTCGCGGCCGTCGCCGTCGGCGCGTGGAACTGGAAGGCCTTCGAGGGCTCCGAGGCCTCGCTCGCCGCGATCATGACCGACGTCAGCGGCCAGGCCTTCTGGGGCACGCTGCTCGCCGCCGGCGCCGTCATCTCGATCGCCAGCGTCGTGCTCACCGTCCTCTACGGTCAGACCCGAGTCCTCTTCGCGATGTCCCGCGACGGCCTCGTGCCCAAGGTCTTCGGCAAGGTCAGCGGCAAGACCGGCACCCCGCGCGTCAACACGATCATCGTGTCGCTGTTCTGCGGCGCCCTCGCCTCCGTCATCCCGCTGGGCAAGCTCGTCGACGCCACCAGCATCGGCACGCTCTTCGCCTTCGCCCTGGTCAACATCGCGGTGATCGTGCTGCGCCGCAACCGCCCGGACATGGACCGCACCTTCCGCGTCCCGCTCGGCTGGACCTTCCCGATCCTCGGCTTCCTGTTCTGCGTCTACAACATGTTCAGCCTCGACTCGGTCACCTGGGTGGTCTTCGGTTGCTGGATGGCCGCGGGCCTCGTGTTCTACTTCCTGTACGGCATGCGCCGCTCCCGCCTGGCCACCGAAGCCGGGGCCGTCCACGCAGAAAAGTGATCCACCCGTAGTGCGACTCAACGACCTCGACGAACGCATCGTCCACGCCCTCGCGGAGGACGCCCGCCGCTCGTACGCCGACATCGGCTCGCTCGTCGGCCTGTCCGCGCCCGCCGTCAAACGGCGCGTGGACCGGCTGCGAGCCGAGGGCGCCATCACCGGATTCACCGTACGGGTGGACCCGGCGGCGCTCGGCTGGGAGACCGAGGGGTTCGTCGAGATCTACTGTCGCCACAACACCTCGCCGGACGACATCCGGCGAGGTCTGGAGCGGTACCCCGAGGTGGTGTCCGCGTCGACCGTCACCGGCGACGCGGACGCCGTCGTCCAGGTCTTCACCTCGGACATGCGCCACTTCGAGCGCGTCCTGGAGCGCATCGCGGGCGAGCCGTTCGTGGAGCGCACCAAGTCCGTCCTGGTGCTCTCGCCGCTGCTGCGGCGCTTCTCCTCGGGCTCGCCCGCGTAACCCGTCCTGGTGGTCCCGTCCTAGTTGTACGGGACCTGCCAGGGCAGGACCTCGAAGTCGCCCGTGCCGGCCTTCGTCTTCTCGAAGGGCGCGCCGCTGGTGCACTTCGGCACCTCGTCCTTCGTCGGGTCGTTGGAGGCCATCCAGCTGTACCCCAGGCGGTCGTGCTTCCCCAGGTCATGCACCGAGATGCCGACCCGCTTGCCCAGCGACGGTGCCAGTACGCCGTCCGACCGGGTGATCACACCCGTCACCACCGCGACCTTGCCGCCCGTCGACAGGCAGTCGACCTTCACATCGGCCGACCCGCCGAAGTCCCCGATGTAGTGGCTGAAGCTGAACGTGCCGGTGGCGGCCTTCGGGTCCCGCCGGTCCTTCGCCGCCAGGTGCGCGTCGAAGGTGAACGTGATGTCGTCACCGGCCGGCCGGTAGAGCTTCGCTGTCCCGGTCAGCGCGGCCGCCTCGCGGCTGCCGCCGCGGCCGTCCCCCGAGGCGACGGCGGAGCCCGCGGCGCCGGCGGTGATCAGTGCGGCGGCGGCCAGGGCGACGATCTTCGTACGGCGGTTCATGGTGGTCCTTTCAGCAGGTCAACCGGACAGCCACCACTCTTCCGCGCGGCCCGCCCCGGGGCGTCGGGCCAGGGAACGGTCCGGTCTCCGCCGCACGGCGGGGGAGCGCTACGACCCGAGTACGAGGGCGCGCGCAACGAATCGCCGTGACGTCCACGCATCGCGCAACGGTTCGACGGTCGGTCCGCAACGGTCGCGCCTTGTCCCGATGCGGCCCGGAACCGTACCGTTTTTGACGTCGCTCTGACGCCTCACTCTTCCCTCCCGCACCAGCGAAGGACCCTGCCGATGCCGCCGCTGCGCACCGCCCTGCTCCAGAGTTCCGGCGAGCTCGGTGACGTGGCCGCGAACCTCAAGGTCCTCGACGAGGCCGCCGCCCGCGCGGCCGCCGCCGGTGCCGATCTGCTCCTCGCGCCCGAGCTCTTCCTCACCGGCTACGCCATCGGCGCCGACATGGCACGCCTTGCCGAACCGGCCGACGGCCCCTCCGCGCGCGCCGTCGCCGCCCTCGCCGCCCGCCACGGCCTGGCCATCGGCTACGGCTACCCGGAGCGCGACACCGAGCAGCACGGCGTCCTGTACAACGCGGCCCAGCTCATCGGCGCCGACGGAGCCACGCTCCTGCGCTACCGCAAGACCCACCTCTTCGGCGACTTCGAAGCCCACTGGTTCACGCCCGGCGAGGAGGCCGTGGTCCAGACGGAGCTCGGCGGCCTCACGGTCGGGATGATGATCTGCTACGACGTCGAGTTCCCGGAGAACGTACGGGCGCAGGCCCTGGCCGGCACCGACCTCCTGCTCGTACCGACCGCGCTCATGCACCCCGCCGAGGTCGTGCCCGAGTCCGTCGTCCCCGTGCGCGCCTTCGAGAACCAGCTCTACATCGCGTACGCCAACCGGACCGGCCCCGAGGGCGACTTCGAGTTCGTGGGCCTGTCCACGCTCGCCGCCCCTGACGGCACCGCCCGGGTCCGGGCCGGCCGCGGCGAGGACCTCGTGATCGGCGACGTGGACCCCGCCCTGCTGGCCGCCTCGCGCAAGGACAACCCCTACCTCCGCGACCGGCGCCCCGGCCTCTACGGCTCCCTCGTCTGAGCCGTCCCCCTCACTCTTCCCGCACTTCCCCGCTTTCCCCGCAAGGAGTCCGTACCCCATGACGTCCACGGTGCCCACGACCGCCGTCCCGCACAGCGACGGCCAGCCGCCGATCACCATGTTCGGTCCGGACTTCCCGTACGCCTACGACGACTTCCTGGCCCACCCGGCCGGGCTCGGCCAGATACCCGCGACCGAGCACGGCACCGAGGTCGCCGTCATCGGCGGCGGTCTGTCGGGCATCATCGCCGCGTACGAGCTGATGAAGATGGGCCTCAAGCCCGTCGTCTACGAGGCCGACCAGATCGGCGGCCGGCTGCGGACCGTCGGCTTCGAGGGCACCGGCACCGAGGGCCTGACGGCGGAGATGGGCGCCATGCGCTTCCCGCCCTCCTCGACCGCCTTCCAGCACTACATCGACCTGGTGGGCCTGGAGACGGAGGCGTTCCCGAACCCGCTCGCCGAGTCCACCCCGTCGACCGTCGTCGACCTCAAGGGCGAGTCGCACTACGCCCAGACCGTCGACGACCTGCCGCAGGTCTACCGCGACGTGATGAACGCGTGGAACGCCTGCCTGGACGAGGGCGCCGACTTCTCCGACATGAACCAGGCGATGCGCGAGCGGGACGTCCCGCGCATCCGTGAGATCTGGTCGAAGCTCGTCGAGAAGCTCGACAACCAGACCTTCTACGGCTTCCTCTGCGAGTCCGAGTCCTTCAAGTCCTTCCGGCACCGCGAGATCTTCGGCCAGGTCGGCTTCGGCACCGGCGGCTGGGACACCGATTTCCCCAACTCCATCCTGGAGATCCTCCGGGTCGTCTACACCGAGGCCGACGACCACCACCGCGGCATCGTGGGCGGCTCGCAGCAGCTGCCGCTGCGCCTGTGGGAGCGCGAGCCGGAGAAGATCGTCCACTGGGCGCAGGGCACCTCCCTGCGGTCCTTGCACGAGGGCGAGCCGAAGCCGGCCGTCACCCGGCTGAACCGCACCGCGGGCAACCGGATCACCGTCACGGACGCCTCCGGCGACATCCGTACCTTCCAGGCGGCGATCTTCACCGCCCAGTCGTGGATGCTGCTCTCCAAGATCGCCTGCGACGACTCGCTCTTCCCGATCGACCACTGGACGGCGATCGAGCGCACCCACTACATGGAGTCCTCGAAGCTCTTCGTGCCCGTCGACCGGCCGTTCTGGCTGGACAAGGACGAGGAGACCGGCCGGGACGTCATGTCGATGACGCTGACCGACCGGATGACCCGCGGCACGTACCTCCTGGACGACGGCCCGGACAAGCCGGCCACGATCTGCCTCTCGTACACCTGGTGCGACGACAGCCTGAAGTGGCTGCCGCTGTCCGCGAACGAGCGGATGGAGGTCATGCTGAAGTCGCTCGGCGAGATCTACCCGAAGGTCGACATCCGGAAGCACATCATCGGCAACCCGGTGACGGTCTCCTGGGAGAACGAGCCCTACTTCATGGGCGCCTTCAAGGCGAACCTGCCGGGCCACTACCGCTACCAGCGCCGCCTGTTCACGCACTTCATGCAGGACCGGCTGCCGCAGGACAAGCGGGGCATCTTCCTCGCGGGCGACGACATCTCCTGGACGGCCGGCTGGGCCGAGGGCGCCGTGCAGACCGCGCTCAACGCCGTGTGGGGCGTCATGCACCACTTCGGTGGCGCGACCGACGCGACCAACCCGGGCCCGGGCGACGTCTACGACGAGATCGCCCCGGTCGAGCTCCCCGAGGACTGACCATCCTCATCGCGGCTGAGGGCCGAGCGTCCTCAGCCGCGCGGGTCCAGCGGGGTGAGCAGCATCCGCCCCACCAGGCCCACCGACCGGTCGAGGCGTTCGGTGAACTCCTCGGCCAGGTCGGGCAGTTCGCGCAGCTGCCAGAGCGAGCGGGCCGCGAGCCAGGCCCCGTCGCGGGCCCGGTCCAGGCTCCAGCAGCCGAGCAGATGCGTCAGCGGGTCCGTGATCTCCAGGAGGTCCGGGCCCGGCATCACTTCCTCGCGGATGCGCTCTTCGAGCAGGACGAGGATGTCGCCGACCCGGTCGAACTCGTCCTCCAGGTCGCGCGGAGCGCAGTCGAGCGCCCGGCAGGTGTCGACCACGGCGAGCGCCAGGTCGTGCCCGATGTGCGCGTTGATCCCGGCGAGCGCGAACTGCAGCGGCCGTACGCCGGGATGGCGCCGGTAGTGGAAGAGCGGGCGCCAGCAGGCCGGGGCGGGGCCGCCGGTGGAGACGGCGTCGACGACCGCGAGATAGCGCTCGGCGAAGCGCACGTCCAGGGTCGCGGCCGCCCGGCGGTCGGCGAACGTACCGGAGTCGATGGCCCGGCCGATCTCCTCCGTCACGGTCAGATAGACCCGGTTGAAGACGCCGACGCCGTCGGCGGGATGCCAGGCCGAGCGGATGGATCGCATCCGCTCCACCACCGGGTCGACGGCGGTGAACTGCCCGATCTGCGTGGTCTGCGCCATGGGGAGCAGCGTCGCAGCAGCCGGGCCCGGGAGGGAACTCCCCAGGCCCGGCTTCCCCAGAACGGGCGAATGTGCCTACGACTTGGTGGTGGGCTCGTCGTCCTTGGTGTCCGTGTCCGGGCCCTTGCCCTCGTAGGAGCTGGTACCGGAGTCGAGCAGCGGCTCCTGCTGCTTCAGGTGCGCCGGGGCGAAGGCCCGCAGCACGTGGTAGCCGGTGATCACGACGATCGTGCCGAGCGCGATGCCGCCGAGCTCGAAGGTGTCGGTGAAGGTCAGCTTGACCCCGCCGACGCCGATGATGATGCCCGCCGCGGCCGGCACCAGGTTGAGCGGGTTACGGAGGTCCACCTTGGCGTTGATCCAGATCTGGGCGCCGAGCAGGCCGATCATGCCGTAGAGGATCACCGTGATGCCGCCGAGCACACCGCCCGGGATGGCCGCCACGACCGCGCCGAACTTGGGGCAGAGGCCGAAGAGCAGCGCGAAACCGGCCGCGGCCCAGTAGGCGGCGGTGGAGTAGACGCGGGTGGCCGCCATGACGCCGATGTTCTCGGAGTACGTGGTGTTCGGCGGGCCGCCCACGGCGGTCGACAGCATCGAGGCGGCGCCGTCGGCCGCGATGGCGGTGCCGAGCTTGTCGTCGAGCGAGTCGCCGGTCATCTCGCCGACGGCCTTGACGTGACCGGCGTTCTCGGCGATCAGGGCGATGACGACCGGCAGCGCGACGAGGATCGCCGACCACTCGAAGCTCGGGCCGTGGAAGGTCGGCAGGCCGATCCAGTCGGCCTGCGAGACGCCGGAGAGGTCGAGCCGCCAGTGGTCGGTGACCTCACCGCTCGGCCCCAACGAGTTGATCTTGCCGAAGACCAGGTCGAAGACCCAGGAGATGGCGTAGCCGAAGATCAGGCCGAGGAAGATCGCGATCCGCGACCAGAAACCGCGCAGACAGACCACGGCGAGCCCGGTGAAGAGCATGACGAGCAGCGCCGTCCACTGGTCCTGCGGCCAGTAGGTGGCGGCGGTCACCGGGGCGAGGTTGAAGCCGATCAGCATCACGACCGCGCCCGTGACGATCGGGGGCATCGCCGCGTGGATGATCCGCGCGCCGAACTTCCGTACCGCCAGACCCGCCAGGAACAGCACGCCGCCGACGACGAACACCGCGCCGGTGACGGTCGCGCTGGTGCCGCCGGAGGCCCGGATGGCCGCGGCGACACCGACGAACGAGAGCGAGCAGCCCAGGTAGCTGGGGACCGTGCCGCGCGTCGCGAGCAGGAAGATCACCGTCGCGACGCCGGACATCATGATGGCGAGGTTCGGGTCGAGCCCCATCAGGACGGGCGCCACGAAGGACGCGCCGAACATCGCGACCACGTGCTGCGCGCCGAGGCCGGCCGTACGGGGCCAGGAGAGCCGCTCGTCGGGCCGGACGACGGCTCCTGGAGCGGGTGTTCGCCCGTCGCCGTGCAGGGTCCAGCGCACGCCGAGGTTCATGTGGTCGCTCCAGTTCTCCGGTGACGGCGGCCGGTTCGCCGCGCGAGACTCAGCCGAAAAAGATCAGACACATGGTAGTGCGCCGCAGGTCACCGGGGTCCCGACGCGAGGTCGGCGCCCTTTCCGCCGCTTGTCGCCGCGGCGGTCGTGGCCCGGGCCCCCGGGCGGAGCACCCCCGCGCCGAGGACCAGGCCGAAGGCGAGCAGCGTGACCAGGCCGAAGGAGAACGTCAGCGAGGTCGCGTCGGCGATGCCGCCGATGGCCGAGGGGGCGATGAGGCCGGAGGTGTACGTGATGGTGGCCACGCCCGCGATGGCCTGGCTGGGGTTCGGGCCGCTCCGCCCGGCCGCCGCGAACGCCAGCGGTACGACGACGGCGACACCGAGGCCGATGAGTCCGAAACCGGCCATCGCCAGGACGGCGTGCGGGGCGAGGACCACGAGCAGGCCGCCGGCGGTCGCGGCGACGCCGCCGACCCGTACCGTCCGCACGGCGCCGAACCGGTCCACCACCCGGTCGCCGACGAGCCGGGCGATGGCCATCGTCAGCGCGAAGGCGGTCGTGGAGGCCGCCGCTACACCGGCCGAGGAGCCGAGCTCGTCCCGCAGGTAGACCGCGGACCAGTCCAGGCTGGCGCCCTCGGCGAACACCGCGCAGAACCCGATCGCGCCGATGATCAGGGCGGACTTCGGGGGCAGCGAGAAGCGCGGCGGCGCCTCCTCCTCCGGGGTGCTCTGCAGGTCGAGGACGCCCTGGCAGAAGTACAGGCCGAGCGCGGTCAGGACGAGAGCCGCGACGAGGTGGTGCAGCCGGGCGTCCCCGCCGAGGTGGGCGGCGACGGTGCCTGCCGCGGAGCCGATCAGCGCGCCCACGCTCCACATGCCGTGCAGGCTGGACATGATCGACTTGCCCAGGCGGTTCTCGGTCTCGACACCGAGGGCGTTCATCGCCACGTCGGACATGCCGGCCGTGGCGCCGTAGACGAAGAGCACCGCGCAGAGCCCGTAGATGTCGGGGGCGAGGGACGGCAGCGTGAGGGCCATCGTCCAGAGCGCAAGGAGGCCGCGCAGCGCCGTACGGGCCCCGAAGCGGTGGCTGATCGCGCCGGCCAGCGGCATGGCGAGCGAGGCGCCGATCGCGGGGAAGGCCAGGGCGAGGCCGAGCTGGCCCGCGCTGACGCCCGCGTGGTCCTGGATCCACGGGATACGGGTGGCGAAGCTGCCGGTGACCGCGCCGTGGACGCAGAAGACGGCGGCGACGGCGAACCGGGCCCGCCGCAGTCGCTCGGTACTGAAGACGGTCTCGCCCGCCATGTGCCCTCCCTCGGTTGGTGGGCGGTAAACTATCAGGAACCCTGCCTGATAAATAGTGGGCAGGCGGAGAGCACGCGTACGCGTCTGAGAGGATCCCGGCATGGCCGCATCCCCGAGCACCGCCCGAGCCATCAACGACCGGCTCGCCCTGCGACTGCTCCAGGACGAGGGCCCGTTGACGGCGACTCAGCTCAAGACCCTGACCGGACTGTCCCGCCCCACCGTCGCCGACCTCGTCGAGCGGCTCCGGGGCTCCGGACTCGTCCGGGTCGTGGGGGAGTCCGGCGCGGAGCGGCGCGGACCCAACGCCAAGCTGTACGGGATCGCAGCCGACCGCGCCCACCTCGCCGCGCTCGACGTCCGCACCGACTCCGTGGCCCTCACCGTCGCCGACCTGCTCGGCACCACGCTCGCCGAGGCCTCGGCCCCGATGGGCGGGGAGGACGGGACCGGACCCGCCGTCGAGAAGGCCGTCTCGCTCCTGGAGCGGACCGCGAAATCGGCGGGCGTGGAGCAGCTGCACAGCGTCGTGGTCGGCGCGCCCGGACTGATCGACCCGGCGACGGGGGAGCTGCGCGACTCGTCGGGGCTGCCCGAGTGGCACCGGCGGCTGATGGCCGCGCTCCAGGAACGCCTGCCCGCGAACGTGCTCGTCGAGAACGAGACCAACCTCGCGGCCGTCGCGGAGCAGCGGGTCGGCGCCGCCCGCGACCGTGACACTTTCGTACTGCTCTGGCTCGGCCAGGGCGTCGGCGCGGCCGTCGTCCTCGACGGCCGGCTGCGCCGAGGGGCCTCGGGCGGTGCGGGCGAACTCGGCTTCCTGCCGGTGCCCGGCACCTCCGGGCTTCCCTCGGCCACCGGCTGCGACGGCGGCTTCCACGAGCTGGCCTGCGCGGCGGCGGTGGAGGCCCTCGCCGTGCAGCACGGCCTCGACCCGGCGGGCGCGCTCGGCTCCGGGCACGGACCGTTCCTGGACGCCCTCGCCCGCCGCCTCGCGGTCGGCGCGGCGGCCGTCGCCTCGGTCCTGGATCCCGGCTGCGTGGTCCTCGGCGGCCGGACCGGCCACCTGGGCGGCCCGGGGCTCGCCGCCCGCGTGGAGGCCGAGCTCGCGGTGCTCTCCCCGCTTCGTACAGAGGTCCGCGCCACCGCCCTCGGCGACACGGCGGTCCTGCGCGGCGCCCTTCTGGCGGCCCGCGACGCGGCCCAGACCGCGCTCTTCCCTCAGGAGCCGAGCCCTTAGGAGCCGGTGGGCTTCGAGTCCGCCTCCGCCCCGAACCGGCTCTTCAGGAACTCCTCGAAGGTCACCCGCCCCACCGCCTGCTCGGGGGCGAGGTGGCCGCCGTCGCGCAGCCCCTGGTAGACCTTGCCCGCGAGCGGGACCTCCACGACCCGGCGCTCCGTGCCGGTCGCCGCCAGATACGCGGCCGCCAACTCGGCGAACGTACGGACCTCGGGGCCGCCCATGTCCTCCGCCCGGCCCGCAGGCTCGCCCATCGCCAGCTCCGCCAGGCGCTCGGCGGCCTCGGTGACCTCCATCGGCTGGTCCGGCACGTCCTTCGGGATCAGCATCACCGGCGGCTTCGCCAGACCGGCCAGGAGCCGCAGGATCAGGTCGTGGTACTGGGTGGTCCGCAGGATCGTCCAGTCGATGCCCGACTGCTCGATCAGCCGCTCGGCCGCGTACTTGGCCTTGTAGTACGGCAGCGGGACCCGGTCCACGCCGACGATCGAGATGTAGACCAGGTGCCGGACCTCCGCCCGGCGCGCGGCGTCGAGCAGATTGCGTACGGCCTGGTCGTCGCCCCGCAGGATGTTCGTGCAGTGGACGATCGTGTCCACGCCCCGGACCGCCCGGTCCAGGAGCGGTCCGCCCTTGCGCAGGTCGACCGCGTACGGCGGCGCGTGCCGGCTCAGGACGCGGACCTCGTGGCCCGCCGCGCGCAGTCGTTCGCAGACGGGGTGGCCGAGCGTCCCCGTACCTCCGGTCACCAGAAACGTGGTCATGCCTCCAGGGTGAACGCCTTCGCCGCGGCCCGCACGTGCTGCGGACCGCGGCGAAGACCGGGGAGGACCCGGCGGCGGCAAGGGCCGTGAGAACCGCCGCCGGGCGCTTACGGGGAGGAGGTCAGGGCATCAGCAGGCGCCGAGGTCCTTCCAGACGCCCCATTCGCCGGTCGTGCCCGGCTCCTCGTTCTGCGTCCACCACTGGGCCTTCCACTTGCGGCCCTTGTGGGAGACCTCGGTGCCGCCGTTGTAGACCGTGCCGGCCGCGTACGCCGGAGCGGTGCACGTGCCACCCGGCGGGGTCGTCGGAGGCGTGGTCGGGGGAGTCGTCGGCGGGGTGGTGGGCGGCGTGGTCGGCGGCGTCGTGGGCGGGGTGGTCGTCCCCGGCTCCACCACGGTCACCCCGCGCGCCAGGTCACCGGCGAGCGCGTACGTCGTACCGCTGATGCTGACCGTCCAGTTCGACGGCGTGGACACCGGCAGGTAGTAGTTGAACGCCAGGTCCACCGAGGCACCGGGGGCCAGCGTCTGCCAGGCCGGGAGCTTCAGCGAGACCCGGTGGAAGTCGCCCTTCAGGCCGCCCACGTTGTTGCCGGTGTGGTCGCTGCTGATCACCTTCGTACCGAAGCCGGACTGGTCGGAGGCGTTGGCCGGGGCCGCGGTCGCGTAGTCGAACTGGAACTCGGTGCCGCCCGGCAGGGTGGTCGCCGTGTTGTTGGTGATCTTCAGCTTGGGCGTGATCGGGTAGTTGGAGTCGCCCAGCTTGAACTCGGTGAACTCCACGCCCACGTTCACGGCCTTGGTCGGCAGCGCGGCGTTGGACTTCTTCGCGCCGTACGGGGTGGCCGCCTTGAACTTGTCGTACATGAGCGAGGTGAGCGTGTCACCCATCTCGTACTGGCCCTTGCCGGCGTTCCAGTCGTAGTCGCCGGCCATCTCCCAGACCATCGTGCCGCCGATGCCCTTGCTGACCACGTAGTCGGCCTTGGCGGCCACCGACTGCTCGTCCTCGGTGGAGAGGAAGACCTTCTTCTGCGCGTTCCACAGCCACGGCGCGACCAGCGTCGAGTCGTACTTGCGGGCGTAGGTGCCGGTCAGCGTGGTGTTCGCGGGGAAGCCGTACTGCGTGACGTAGTCGCCGACGATCCCCTTCTCCAGGTTCTTGGCGTGCCACATCGGGTTGGAACCGGCCGGCGACTCGGCGCCGTTGGTGTCCTTGTCGTGCCACAGGTTGTCGATGCCGACGGCGCCGTCACCGCACTTGGTCAGCCCCGCGCCCGCCGGGCAGGTGGTCGCGGTGGCCTTGCCCCACAGCCCGTCGGTGCCGCCCTGCACGTTCTTGTGGCCGCGGGTGTAGTACGGCAGGCCGATGTTGATCCGGCCGGCCGGCATCGAGCCGCGGAAGTAGTGGTACGCCCAGTCGGTGTTGAGGTAGCCGACACCGCCGTACTGGGAGGAGCCGTAGACGCCCGCGGCGGCCAGCTCGCCGTCCTTGCCGTCGTCGAAGAGCGAGGCGTTGGGGCCGACGTACTCGTTCCAGGCGCCGTGCAGGTCGTAGGACATGATGTTGACGTAGTCCAGATACTTCTGCATCTGGAAGGTCTCCATGCCGCGCAGCAGGTAGCCGGAGGAGGGCGCGGCGACGGTCAGCAGGTAGTGCTTGCCGTCGGCGGCGCCGGCCCGGTCGAGCTTCTCGCGCAGCGACTTCATCAGGGCGTCGTAGCCCTTGACCAGGCCCGCGCGGCGGGCGTTGGCGAGCTGCCAGTCGAGCGGGTTGCCCGCGTCCTTCATCGTCGTCGGGTACTCGTAGTCGATGTCGACGCCGTTGAATCCGTACTTCTTGATGAAGGAGACGGCCGAGTCCGCGAACGTGTCGATCCCGGCCTGGTTGACCGAACCGTCGGCGTTGGTGGCCATCGAGTAGAAGCCGCCGGAGTTCACCCGGGTGCCGTTGTCGTCGAAGTAGCCGCCGGTCTCCGCCCAGCCGCCGACCGAGATCAGCGTCTTGACGTCCGGGTGCTGCTTCTTGAACTTGTTCAGCAGGTTGAAGTGGCCCTTGTAGGCGAAGCCCGGGTCCATCTCCGCGCCCGCGACACCGGGCCAGGTCATCCCGGTGGCCGCGTTGTTCGGCCCGTCCGCGCCGACCGACAGTTTGTTGTCGGAACCGACGTGTCCGAAGGCGTAGTTGATGTGGGTGATCTTGTCCCACGGGATGTTGTTGGCGAGGTAGGCGGGCTCGCCGTTCTTGCCGGTGCGCCAGCCGGTGAAGTAACCGATGACGCGGCGCTGGTGGTCCGCGCCCATCTTCTCGCGGCCCTCGGTGTCGTAGACCGAGCAGTACGGGACGTCGACACCGGGGGTCTTGTACAGCCCGTCCGGGCGACAGCTCTCGTTGTCGGCGGCGTACGAGACACCGCCGGCGAGGGAGCTGATCAGCAGGCCGGCGACGGCCGCGCCGGACGCGAGCAGCGAGACCCTCGTCTTCGTGGGGGACAACACGATCGGTTCCTCCAGGGGAGGTCGGCAGACACAACGAACAAACGGGTGGGTCGTGTTGGGCCCGTGGAGTGCGCACACCGGCGGGCCGTACCTCGGAGGTGACACGGAGATTAAGAGGACTAGACCAGTGCGTCAATAGGTCTGGACCAAAGAAGGGAAGGAAGATGCCCTGTGAGCCAGCCCACAGGGCATCGCCCGCATGGCCCGCGACCGGCCGTGGCACACTGGCCCTGTATCAGCAGCAGCGCACTCCGGGGTCGGTGTAATTCCGAACCGGCGGTATAGTCCGCGACCCGTCCGCAGCCAGCGGCCGGTTGACCAGGTGAAACTCCTGGACCGACGGTGAAAGTCCGGATGGGAGGCAGTGCGCGGCGGGCGACCCTTTTCCGGGGGCGCTGTCGGCCGTATCGCCGCTGGTCGCCCTTGTCGGCGACCGGTGTGTCCGGCCCCGGCACCCCTGCGTGAAGTGTCGTACCCGCTCTCTGTCGTCATCGACAGGCCCCGGAGTCCGTGCCCGAAGAGGCAGGAGGACCCGGTGGCAGACCACGCCGACATCACCGCCATGCGACGCGCCATCGCGCTCGCCGCCCGCGGCCTCGGCTCCACGAGCCCCAACCCGGTCGTCGGCTGCGTCCTCCTCGACGCCTCAGGACAGCCGGTCGGCGAGGGCCACCACCAGCGGGCCGGCGGCCCGCACGCCGAGATCCACGCCCTGCGCGCGGCCGGCGACCGCGCCCGCGGCGCCACCGCCTACGTCACCCTCGAACCCTGCAACCACACCGGCCGCACCGGCCCCTGCGCCCAGGCGCTGATCGAGGCCGGCGTCAGCCGCGTCGTGTACGCGGTCGGCGACCCGAACCCGCAGGCCACGGGCGGCGCGGACACCCTGCGCGCCGCCGGGATCGAGGTCGTCGGCGGGCTGCTCGCGGACGAGGCCGAGGCCGGCAACATCGCCTGGCTCACCTCCGTACGCCTCGGGCGCCCCTTCGTCCGGTGGAAGTACGCCGCCACCCTCGACGGCCGGAGCGCCGCCGCCGACGGGACCTCCCGCTGGATCACCTCCGCAGAGTCCCGCGCCGACGTCCACCGGCTGCGCGCCGAGGCCGACGCCGTCGTCGTCGGCTCGGGCACCGCCCGCGCCGACGACCCCCACCTGGCCGTACGCGGCGTCGAAGGCGCCGTCCAGCCGCTCCGCGTGGTCGTCGACACCGAGGCCAGCGCGGTCAAGCCCGGCGCCCGGGTCCTGGACGACGCGGCGCGCACCGTGATCGCGGTCGCCGAGGACGTCCTCCTGGAGGAGACCATGCACTTCGGCGAGACATGGCGGCTGACCCGCGCACCCGGCGGCGGCCTCGACATCCCCGAACTCCTCGCGGCCCTCCACCAGCAGGGCGTCCGCTCCGTCCTCCTCGAAGGCGGGCCGACCCTGGCCGGGGCCTTCGTCCGCGCGGGCGCCGTCGACCAGGTCGTCGGCTACCTCGCCCCGGTCCTCCTCGGCGCGGGCCCGAACGCCCTCGCCGACGCCGGAATCACCACCCTCACCGAAGCGTTGCGGCTCGACATCACCGAGACCGTGCGCATCGGACCCGATCTCCGCATCACCGCGACCCTCAAGGGAGCCTGACCGTGTTCACCGGAATCGTCGAAGAACTGGGCGAGGTCACCGCCGTCGAGAAGCTGGCCGACGCCTCCCGCTTCCGCCTGCGCGGCCCCCTGGTCACGGAAGGCGCCAAACACGGTGACTCCATCGCCGTCAACGGTGTCTGTCTCACGGTCGTGGAGCACGGCGACGGCGAGTTCACCGCCGACGTGATGGCCGAGACGCTACTGCGCTCCTCCCTCGGCGCGCTCGACGTCGGCTCCCGCGTCAACCTGGAGCGCCCCATGGCGGTCGGCGACCGCCTCGGCGGCCACATCGTCCAGGGCCACGTCGACGGCACGGGCAGCATCCTCGACCGGACCCCGTCCGAGAACTGGGAGATCGTCAAGGTCGCCCTGCCGGCCCAACTCTCCCGGTACGTCGTCGAGAAGGGCTCGATCACGGTCGACGGCGTCAGCCTCACCGTCGTCGAGGCCGCCGAGGACTGGTTCACCATCAGCCTCATCCCCACCACGCTCGCGCTGACCACGCTCGGCATCAAGAAGAGCGGCGACCCGGTCAACCTCGAAGTGGACGTCATCGCCAAGTACGTCGAGCGGCTGCTCGGCCCGAATGCCCGGGAGAACGTCAAGTGAACTGGCTCAACTCCGAGGCGTTCACCGTCCTCGACCAGCACATCATGTGGTCCGACATGATCGGCAACACGATCGGTCTGGTCGCCCTCGCGCTCGGCTGGCGCCGCTCCATCCTCACCTGGCCCGCCCAGCTGCTCTCCGGCGTGATCCTGGTCGGCGCCTACGCCTCCGCCCACCTCAGCGGCGGCGTCGGCAAGCAGCTCCTCGTCATCGGCGTCGCCGCCTGGGGCTGGTGGCAGTGGAACCGCGGCCGCCGGCAGGCCCAGGACGGCTCCATCGCCGTCCGCTTCGCCAGCTGGAAGGAGCGCGGCTACCTCATCGGCGGCGCCGTCCTCGGCACCCTCGCGGTCGGCGGCCTCTTCACGCTCTACCCGTCGCTCTCCTGGAGCCCCTGGGCCGACGCGTACATCTTCGTCGGCACGCTCGTCGCGATGGTCGCCCAGGCCCGCGGCCTGGTCGAGTTCTGGTTCGCCTGGCTCCTCGTCGACCTCGTCGGCGTCCCCCTCGCCTTCAACAGCGGCCTCGCCTTCTCCGGCCTGGTCTACGTCATCTACTTCGCCCTCGTCATCTGGGGCATGCGCGACTGGTGGCTCCGGACGCGTACCGCTCCCTCGGCTCTGGAAGGAGCACACGCATGAGCCACCCGATCAGCGCCCTTCCCCCCTGGGACGCCACCGACCTCTCCCTCGACCCCGTCGAGCAGGCCATCCGCGACATCGCCGCCGGCCGCCCCGTCGTCGTCGTCGACGACGAGGACCGCGAGAACGAGGGCGACCTCGTCATCGCCGCCGAGAAGGCCACCCCCGAGGTCGTCGCCTTCATGATGAGCGAGTGCCGCGGCCTGATCTGCGCGCCCATGGAGAGCGACGAGCTGGAGCGGCTCCAGCTCCCGCAGATGGTCGAGCACAACACCGAGTCGATGCGGACGGCCTTCACCGTCTCCGTCGACGCGGCGCCCGCCCACGGCGTCACCACCGGCATCTCCGCCGCCGACCGCGCCACCACCCTGCGGATGCTGGCGAGCGGCGCGCACGAGCCGAGCGACTTCGTCCGCCCCGGCCACATCTTCCCGCTGCGCGCCAAGTCCGGCGGCGTCCTGGTCCGCAACGGCCACACCGAGGCCGCCGTCGACCTCGCCCGCCTCGCGGGCCTGCGCCCGGCCGGCGCCATCGTGGAGATCGCGGGCGAGGACGGCGTCATGCTGCGGCTGCCCGAGCTCGTCCCGTTCGCCCGCAAGCACGGCCTCACGATCATCTCGATCGAGGACCTCGTCGCGTACCGCCGCTCCTCCGAGCCGACCGTCCGCCGCGAGGCCGAGGTCCGGCTGCCCACGGCCCACGGCGACTTCACCGCGTACGGCTACCGCTCCACCGTCGACGGCGTCGAGCACGTCGCCCTCGTCCACGGCGAGATCGGCGACGGCGAGGACGTCCTGGTCCGGGTCCACTCCGAGTGCCTGACCGGCGACATCTTCCACTCGCTGCGCTGCGACTGCGGCCCCCAGCTGCAGGCCTCCATGGACCGGATCACCGAGGCGGGCCGCGGTGTCGTGGTCTACCTCCGCGGCCACGAGGGCCGCGGCATCGGCCTGCTGTCCAAGCTGCGCGCGTACGAGCTCCAGGAGCGCGGCCGCGACACCCTCGACGCCAACCTGGAGCTCGGCCTGCCCGCCGACGCCCGCGACTACGGGGCCGGCGCCCAGATCCTCGGCGACCTGGGCGTGCGCAGCCTGCGCCTGATGACCAACAACCCCGACAAGATCGACGCCCTCACCCGGCACGGCCTGAAGGTCCAGGGCCGCGAGGCCATGCCGGTCCAGGCGGGCGAGCACAACCTCCGCTACCTGCGCACCAAGCGCGACCGGAT
Source organism: Streptomyces sp. NPDC058579 (assembly GCF_042718575.1). Classification (NCBI taxonomy): domain Bacteria; kingdom Bacillati; phylum Actinomycetota; class Actinomycetes; order Kitasatosporales; family Streptomycetaceae; genus Streptomyces; species Streptomyces sp. NPDC058579. The sequence continues at coordinate 23,826 of NZ_JBHXPI010000037.1, read as the reverse complement.
GGGCCACGACCTGCCCTGGCTGGACGCGTCCACCGCGTCCACCTGCGGAAACCAGTAAGTCAGCGATCAGTACGGAACAGCGATCAGTACGGAACAAGGAGAGACATGAGCGGCAAGGGCGCACCCGTCCTCAGCGTGAAGAACTGCGGCGACCTGCGAGTGGCCGTCATCGCGGCCCAGTGGCACGAGAAGATCATGGACGGCCTCGTCGACGGCGCGCTCCGCGCCCTGCACGAGCTGGGCATCGACGAGCCGACCCTGCTGCGCGTCCCCGGCAGCTTCGAACTCCCCGTGGTGGCGAAGGTGCTCGCCGGGCGCGGTTACGATGCCATCGTGGCGCTCGGCGTCGTCATCCGCGGCGGAACGCCGCACTTCGAGTACGTGTGCCAGGGCGTCACCCACGGCCTCACCCAGGTCTCGATCGACACCGGCGTACCCGTCGGATTCGGCGTCCTGACCGTGGACAACGAGGAGCAGGCCCTCGACCGGGCCGGCCTCGAAGGCTCCCGCGAGGACAAGGGCCACGAGGCCGTCACCGCCGCCGTCGCCACCGCGACGACGCTGCGTACAGTCAGCGAACCCTGGCGCTAGGTAGCAGTCAGGCACCCCGTACTCTTAGGACCATCATGGCGAACAAAACCTTCGAAGAGCTCTTCGCCGAGCTCAAGCTCAAGGCCGAGAACGGCGACCCGGCCACCTCCCGCACCGCGGAACTGGTGGACAAGGGCGTCCATGCCATCGGCAAGAAGGTCGTCGAGGAGGCCGCCGAGGTCTGGATGGCCGCCGAGTACGAGGGCAAGGAAGCCGCCGCCGAGGAGATCTCGCAGCTGCTGTACCACGTCCAGGTGATGATGGTCGCCCGCGGGATCTCGCTCGACGACGTCTACGCCCACCTCTGACGCACCGCCCCTGAGCGCACGAACCACTGAGCGTACGTACCACCCCCTCCCCGAAAACTCCCAGGCAAAGGAAGCTCTCCCCATGCTGCGCATCGCCGTCCCCAACAAGGGTTCACTGTCCGGACCTGCGTCGGCGATGCTCCATGAGGCCGGCTACCGGCAGCGCAAGGAGTCCAAGGAGCTCGTGGTCATCGACCCCGAGAACGAGGTCGAGTTCTTCTACCTGCGCCCGAAAGACATCGCCATCTACGTGGCCTCCGGCAAGCTGGACATCGGCATCACCGGCCGTGACCTGCTGCTCGACTCCGGCGCCAACGCGGAGGAGATCCTCCCGCTGAACTTCGGCCGGTCGACCTTCCGCTACGCCACCCGGCCGGGCACCGCGAAGGGCCCCGAGGACTTCCACGGCATGACGATCGCCACCTCCTACGAGGGCATCGTCGCCAAGCACCTCGCCGACCAGGGGATCGACGCCTCCGTCGTCCACCTCGACGGCGCCGTCGAGACCGCCATCAAGCTCGGGGTCGCCCAGATCATCGCGGACGTCGTCGAGACCGGCACCAGCCTGCGCAACGCGGGCCTCGAGGTCATCGGCGACCCGATCCTCACCTCCGAGGCCGTCGTGATCCGGCAGGCGGGCGCCGGAACCGAGGACGCCCGGGTCCAGACCTTCCTGCGCCGCCTCCAGGGCGTCCTGGTGGCCCGCACCTACGTGATGATGGACTACGACTGCCGCGCCGAGCACCTGGAGCAGGCCGTCGCCCTCACCCCGGGCCTGGAATCGCCGACCGTCTCGCCCCTGCACAACGAGGGCTGGGTCGCCGTCCGTGCCATGGTCCCGGCCAAGGACTCGCAGCGGATCATGGACGACCTGTACGAACTGGGCGCCCGCGCCATCCTGACGACGGCCATCCACGCCTGCCGTCTCTGACCGCCCGGCACCCACGCACGTACCGAGGAACAGCGATGTCCGACGCCCCGACGCCCACCCTCCCGGCCCTCCCGGTCACCTTCCGGCCGGGCCGCACCCGCGCGGTCCTGCTGACGATCGGGACGGTCATGTTCGCCGTCATCACCGCCGTCACGCTGATGCTCGAGCGGCTCAACACGGGTGAGCGGATCAGCTTCATCCTCATCGGCGCGCTGTTCCTCGCCGTCCTCGTGATGCTGAGCCGCCCCAAGGTCGTCGCCGACGACAGCGGAGTCACGGTCGTCAACATCACCCGGACCCGCCGACTGGCCTGGGCGGAGATCCTCCAGGTCAACCTGCGCCCCGGCGACCCCTGGGTCTTCCTGGACCTCAGCGACGGCACCAGCATGCCCGCGCTCGGCATCCAGCCCGGCATCGCCAAGGAGCAGGCCATCCGGGACGCCCGCGCCCTGCGGGCCCTGGCCGACAGCCGCGGCACCGGGCCGGACGCGGGCTGACCCCGACAGGTCCCCCATACGGGGCCGACCCCCTGCCCCCGGCGGGGTTCGCGTGACTACTCTGGAGGCGGTGGTGCCCAGCGGCACCACCGCCTCGCATGTGCAAGGCCGCCGCCCGCGGCCCGCGGGGCCACCCTGCGACCCAAGGAGTGACTCCCTCCAGCAATGGACGGATCGTCCGGTAGTACCTGCGCCGCCCCCTCCACGGAGGCGGCGGCATGATCGTCCCCCTACTGCTGCTCGTCGCAGCCTTCCTCCTGATCCTCGCCAACGGCTTCTTCGTGGCTGCCGAGTTCGGCCTCGTCACGGTGGATCGCCCCGAGGCCGAACGGGCCGCGGCCGCCGGTGACCGGCGCGCCGGCACCGTCGTCAAGTCGCTCGGCGAGCTGTCCTTCCAGCTCTCCGGCACCCAGCTCGGCATCACGATCACCTCCCTCGTCATCGGCATGCTCGCCGAGCCCGCGCTCGCCCAGCTCCTCGACGGACCCCTCACCGCCACCGGCCTGCCCGAAGGCGCGGTCTCCGTGATCGCGGTCGCGGTCGGGATGCTCCTCGCCTCCGCCGTACAGATGGTGGTCGGCGAGCTCGTCCCGAAGAACTGGGCGGTCTCACGCCCGCTCCAGGTGGCCCGCTTCGTCGCCGGGCCGCAGCACCTCTTCTCGTCCGTCTTCCGCCCGGTCATCGCCCTGCTCAACCGGGTCGCCAACCGGCTCGTCCGGCTGTTCGGCGTCGAGCCCACCGACGAACTCGACTCCGTCCGCACCCCCGGCGAGCTGGTCGCCCTCGCCCGGCACTCGGCCCGGGCGGGCACGCTGGAACAGGACACCGCCGATCTCTTCGTACGCACCCTCACGCTCGGCGGACTGACCGCCAAGGAGGCGATGACCCCGCGCGTGAAGATGAGCGCCCTCCAGTCGGACGCCACCGCGGCCGACGTCCTCAACCTCACCCGGGCGACGGGCCTTTCACGGTTCCCCGTCTACCGCGAGCGGATCGACGAGATCGTCGGCATGGTCCACCTCAAGGACGCCCTCGCCGTACGGCCCGAGGAGCGCCACCGCACCACGGTCGGCCGGATCGCCGTACCGCCGCTGCTCGTCCCGGAGACCCTGCCCGCGCAGGCGCTCCTGGAGCGGCTGCGGCGCGAGCAGCCGATCGCCGTGGTCGTCGACGAGTACGGCGGCACCGCCGGGGTCGTCACCCTGGAGGACATCGTGGAGGAGCTCGTCGGCGAGGTCCGCGACGAGCACGACACGGCCGCCGACGCGCGGCCCGAACTGGCCGCCGTCGCCGCCGAGGACGGCCACCCCGCCTGGGAGGCCGACGGCTCCTGCCGGGTCCACACCCTGCACCGGATAGGCCTCGACGTCCCCGACGGGCCGTACGAGACGGTCGCCGGACTCGTCGCCGACCTCCTCGGCCGCATCCCGGCCCCCGGCGACCGGGCCGAACTCCCCGGCTGGCGGCTCCTGGTGCGCCAGGTCGACCGCTACCGCGCCGAGCGGGTGCGGATCGTCCGGACGGCCGAGCTGCCCGCGGCGGCGGAGGCGGTCCGATGAGCCTGCTCCAACTGCTGTTCGCCGTCCTCCTGGTGGTGGCCAACGGCTTCTTCGTCGGCGCCGAGTTCGCGCTCGTCTCCGTACGCCGCAGTCAGATCGAGCCGCTCGGCGGCAAACGGGCCCGCCAGGTGCTGTACGGCCTGGAGAACCTGCCGCGGATGATGGCGGCCGCCCAGTTCGGCATCACGATCTGCTCCCTCACCCTGGGCGCGGTCGCCGAACCGACCGTGGCGCACCTCCTCGAACCGGTCTTCCACGCCGTCGGCGTGCCGGACGGGCTCATCCATCCGCTGGGCTACGTCCTGGCGCTCGCGGCGGTCGTCTTCCTCCACCTCGTCATCGGCGAGATGGTGCCGAAGAACCTCGCGATGGCCGCGCCGGAACGGACCGCGCTCTGGCTCGGCCCCGCCCTGGTCGGTTTCGCCCGGCTCTGCCGGCCGGTCACCCGGGCGCTCGGCGCGTGCGCCCGGCTGGTGCTGCGGGCCTTCCACGTCGAGACCAAGGACGAGGTGGAGGCGGTCTTCACCAGCGCCCAGCTCGGCCGGCTCGTGGCGGACGCGGGCCAGGCGGGCCTGCTCGACCCGGTCGAGCAGGAGCGTCTCGGGGACGCCCTGGAGCTGGGCAGCCGCCCGGTCACGGACGTCCTCATCGCCCCTTCGGGGCTTGTGACGGTCACGCCGGCAGTCACGCCCCGGGAGATCGAGGAGCTGACGGTCCGTACGGGCTACTCGCGCTTCCCGGTGTGCGCCGAGGGGCGCGGGACGTTCATGGGCTTCGTGCACGTCAAGGACGTCCTGGACCTGGAGGAGCGGGAGCGGGCGGTGCCGCAGCACATCTGGCGGCCCATGGCGACGGTCAGGGCCGAGCTGCCGCTCGACGACGCGCTCACCGTGATGCGGCGCGCGGCGACCCATCTCGCCCAGGTGGCGGACGGGTCGGGCCGGGTGCTCGGCCTGGTCGCCCTGGAGGACGTCCTGGAGATGCTGGTGGGCGAGGTCCGCGACCCCGCGCACCGCGCGCCGGCGCCGTCGGAACAGGTGCTGACGGCCTGAGGCGGCTTTCCGGCGCCGGTCCCTGCCAGGGGCCGACGCCGGGTCACGCCGACGGGTCCTGCTGCGGTCCCCGGCGCCCCGAGAGGACCTCTCCGTACGCCTGCATCAGGTCGGCGAGGCGCAGCGTCGCGAGGTCGTCGCGGGTCGGCGTTCCCGGGTACCCCGCGAGCCGGAGGTCGCGGTACGCGCAGGACTTCTCGTACAGCGTGCGCAGGAAGCGGCCGTTGCCCAGCTCGTCGATCCAGCCCTGGTCCACGACGTGCCCGCTGATCGAGCGCAGCTCGTCCAGCGCCTCCTCGTCCCAGCCGTCCCCGTTCGCCGCCGCGAGGACCTCGCCGATGGCGGTGAGTTCGAGCGGACGGTACGAGGGGAAGTCGACCCGGGTCGTGAAGCGGGAGGAGAGCCCGGGGTTGGTGGCGAGCAGCCGGTCCATGCCCTCGGGGTAGCCGGCCAGGATGACCACCAGGTGGTCGCGATTGTCCTCGGCGCGCTTGAGGAGGACCTGGAGCGCCTCGTCGCCGTAGGCGTCGCCCTTGCTGTAGCCGGTGTTGGAGAGCGAGTACGCCTCGTCCACGAAGAGGACCCCGCCGATGGCCGAGTCGATCAGCTCGTTCGCCTTGACGGCGGTCTGGCCCAGGAACTCGCCCACGAGGTCGGCCCGTTGGGCCTCGACCAGATGGTCGCCGCCGAGCAGCCCGAGCGCGTAGAAGACCCGGCCGAGGATGCGGGCGACGGTGGTCTTCCCGGTGCCCGAGGGGCCGGAGAAGACAAAGTGACGTTTCGGCGGCTGGACGGGCAGGCCCTGTCCGGCGCGCAGCCGGGCCATCTCCAGCTGCGCCGACAAGGCCTTGACCTGCCGTTTCACCGGCTCCATCCCGACCATGCGCTCCAGCTCGGTGAGCGCCTCGGCGAGCAGGGCGGGGTCGGTGGGGCTGGCGGGGAAGCGGGGCGGGGCCGGCTGGGCGGGCAAGGACGCCTTCTGGCGTACGACGTCGGGGGGCTCGGGCGGTCCCGCGGGGACCGGCGGGGCGGGGGCCGGGGGCTCCGTAGCGAGCCGCGGACCGTCGGGGGCGGGGCCGTCGAGGTCGGTGCTCTGCGCCGCCTCGGCGGCGGTGTCCTGCCCGACCCCGCCGAGGACGACGGTCGCGAGCCCCGCGGTGTCGTCCGGGCCCTCGAACCCGTCGTACTCGGTGATCGCCGCGAGCCGGGCGGCGGTGTCCATGAAAGCGGGGTCGATCCGGTGCACCGCCCGGTAGAGGGGGAGCGCGGCGGCGCTCCGTCCGGTGCCCTCGTGGGCCCTGGCCAGCCAGTAGCGCAGCTCCTTGCGCTGCGGCTGTTCGCTGCGGCAGCGCATCAGGGCCGCCGAGAGCAGCGGCTCGGCCTGGCCGTACATCTCCAGCCGGACCCGGGCCATCCCGCCGAAGAGGCCGGCCTCGATGCCGAGGAGGGGGTCGTTCACCAGGGTCTCGGTGTGCCGGACCAACTGGTCCCAGTCCTTGACGAGATAGGACCGGCAGGCGTGCAGGAAGCGGACCTGCGGATCGGTGTCGACCGGCGGAAGACCCGCCAACGCCCGGTCCAGCTCGGGCACATGGCGGCCGTCGAGCCAGTGCGAGGCGTGCGCGAGGAGCAGGTCGCGCGGGCTCTCCAGGACGGGCTGCACCCACCAGCCCAGCCAGTACCAGGAGTTCAGGGTCCGGCGGTGGCGTGCGCGCTGCTCGCCGAACCGGTCGCGGTTGCGGTACATGCGCAGCAGCGCGGTGGTGGTGTCCACCCGCAGCGCGTGCAGCCCGAGCCAGGCGTCCGCCATGCCGGGGTCGATCCGTACCGCCGTCCGGAACTCTTCCTCCGCCTGCGGATAGGCGCCCATCGTGTAGGCGTCTACTCCCCGCAGCCAGGCGAGCTCGGCCGGGGCCGGTCCGCCCTGCGTGCCGATGTCCATCGGGTCCCCCACAAAACGTGCCCCCGTTTGCTGTCCCGGCTGGCGGGTGCCCGCCGGAAGCCGTACAGAACCGCCTTCTCGTGGACGGGAATTGACCCCACCGAAGGGCATCGTACCTGCGCAGAGGGGGCGCTACTAAGGAGAAGCGCATGATCCGGTAGCCGTGACCCTGGGTGAGCATCAAGGTCGCGGACGGCTCGGAGAAAGGGGTGATCGGGGCAGAACGAAGCCCCCGATCACGGGGGAACAACCGGGGGCTTCGTGTCCGCGGCGGCTCCGAAAAGCCGCACATTGAGAACGTAAGACCTGTACGCCCCTTGGGTCAAGCGGAGTTGAGGCACTTGCGGAAGTCGACTTTCGGCTACTCATTTCCGCGTGCGGGCGCTGTCACGTTCTGTGATGAACTGGTTCGGGCCTGCTGTCACTGGGGACCCAGCGAGCAGTTCGTAGCCCCCTGGACACTCCCGTACCAGGGTGTCGGCGAAGGGCCGAGAAGGGTCCTCGGAGAAATGGCGAGTCTCCGCCACCGTCCACCCGTCCCAGAACTCCGACTGCGCAGGTCCGTCCCTGTGCCGGCCGCGCGTCCAGGACTCCTCGGGGTCCCGCTCCATCCAGAGCAGCGCCGCGAGGAAGGGGCGCAGCGCCCGCCGCCCCGCGCCGACACCCTCGACCAGGACGACCGGAGCCGGGGGCAGCTCCCGGGGCACCCCGAAGGCCCGCAGATTCCAGTCGTACGGGTGATAGCGCGCGACCTCGCCCCGGGAGAGGGGCAGGAGCACCTGCTCCCGTATCCGCCCGGTCCAGGCGAAGAGCTCCTCGTGGCTCGCGAGGTCGTCGAGGTGGAGGACGGGCGCGTCCAGGCGGGCGGCGAGGCGGGCGGCGAAGGTCGACTTGCCCGAGCCCGCGTGGCCGTCGACCGCGATCAGCCGGACCGGCCCGCAGGACGGCGACAGTGCGCGCAGCGCGGCGGAGGCCCGGTCGAGGTCGCGGCCGGGGGCGAGGTCGCGGCCGGAGTCGGGGTCGAGCTCTGTCCCGTCGGTCATGGGGCAAGCGTAACGATTCCGCGCGGAGGCGCCGCAGGTCAGGGGCGTAGGGCTGCCACTGGTGGAGACCAATATTGGTCCGGCGGCGCGTGCCGAATCGCTGGCCGAAGCGCTCCGGGAGCCGCGATAGTGGTCCACGCTTCCCCTGTTCGCGCAGCCCGTCCGTCGCCGTCGTCCGTCGCTCCCGACTGGAGGTCGTCACCGCTCATGGCCGACTCCGCTCCGCGCAGAACCGTCCTCGCCGCAGCCCTCGCCGCCGTCGCGGGCACGGCCGTGGCCTCCACCGCGCCGGCCGCCGTCGCGGGCGACCGCACCGGCCACCGCCACGCCCCGGAACCCGCGCTCGTCGACAACCGCTTCTGGGTCTCCTGGATCGACTGGTGGTCCGGCGCCCGCGAGGGCACCCGCCTCGTCGTCGACACCCGCCCCGGCCTGGTGATCGGCGCGCCCGCCGGGGTCACCGACTACCCCGACCCGCACACCGGTACGACGTCCACCTGGGAGTACGCGACCTGGACCTCCCCGGTCCACACCTCCTCCGTTCCGGCCACCGAGGTCATCGCCTCCTGGAACGCGGCGACCCCGCCCGGCACCTGGATCCAGATCGAGCTGCGCGGCACCTACACCGACGCCACCACCACCCCCTGGTACGTGATGGGCCGCTGGGCGTCCGGCGACGGCGACATCCGGCGCACCTCGGTCGACGACCAGAGCGACGGCCGCAGCTCGGTCTGGACCGACACCTTCGCCGTGGACGACCCCGCGAGCGGGCTCCGGCTGGCCTCCTACCAGCTGCGGCTGACCCTCCACCGGACCCCCGGCACCCGGCTCACGCCCACCGTCCGGCGGCTCGGCGCGATGGCCTCCGACATCCCGGACCGCTTCACCGTGCCCGCCTCGACGCCCGGCCCCGCCCGCGAACTGGCGGTACCGCGCTACTCGCAGAACACCCACGTCGGCCAGTACCCGGAGTACGACAACGGCGGCGAGGCCTGGTGCAGCCCGACCTCCTCGCAGATGATCGTCGAGTTCTGGGGCCGTCGCCCCCGCCCCGAGGACCTCGCCTGGGTGAACCCGGACTTCGCCGACCCCCAGGTCTGCCACGCGGCCCGCTTCACCTACGACCACCAGTACGAGGGCTGCGGCAACTGGCCCTTCAACGCCGCGTACGCCGCCACCTACCCCGACATGAACGCCGTGGTGACCCGGCTGCGCTCGCTCACGGACCTGGAGACCCTGATCCGGGCGGGCATTCCGGCCATAACGTCCCAGTCCTTCCGCAAGGAGGAACTGACCGGCGCGGGCTACGGCACCTCCGGCCACCTCATGACCGTCATCGGCTTCACGGAGACCGGCGACGTGATCGCCAACGACCCCGCCTCACCCAGCAACGAGGCGGTCCGCCGGGTCTACGCGCGGCGCGAGTGGGAGAACATCTGGCTGCGTACGAAGCGGTACAACGCGAGCGGCGCAGTGGTCTCCGGCACAGGAGGGGTCTGTTACCTCTACTTCCCCGAGCGTCCGACACCCGCGCAGCGCAAGGCCTTGGCGGCCGTCGGCATCCGCCGGTGAGGGACGTACGGGCCCCGGGGGCGTGACCGACGTCTCTACCCCGGGGCCGCCACCGGCTGGCACTGTGGTCGGCATGACCGCCACCACCCACTCCGCCGCCCGCTCCCGTGCCCGTACCGGGGGGCCCAAGGAGGACGGGCCGAAGATCCTCGAGCACGTCCTCGGCTGGACCCTCGTCGTCGTCCTCGCCATGTTCGTCACGCAGGCCGGCCTGATGTGATCCCGCTGCGGCGCGCCGGGTGACCGGGCGCCGCCGAACGGGCATACTCCCCGCGCCACGGGCGCCGGGCGACCCCCGCCGCGAACCGCCGGGGGCAGCATCGGCGCAGCAGTGACCACCGGTGGCGCCGGCCGGCTCGCGTGATCCGCGCGCACGCCCCGGCGCCCGACAGGGAGGAGTGCGCCGCCATGCCCGACCGTGCCCCGCAGGGAGTGGAACGCCGGCTGCCGACCGAGGAGGCCCGGGAGCTGCTCGCCCTGGTCCGGGAGATCGCCGAGCGGGAGATCGCGCCCCGCGCCGCCGAGGAGGAGGCCGCGGGCCACTTCCCGCGCGAGCTGTTCGCGCTGCTCTCCTCCTCAGGCCTGCTCGGCCTTCCGTACGACTCCACCTACGGCGGAGGCGACCAGCCCTACACCGTCCACCTCCAGGTCCTCGAAGAGCTGGCCGCCGCCCGCCTCACCGTCGGGCTCGGCGTCAGCGTGCACTCGCTCTCCTGCCACGCGCTGGCGAACTTCGGTACGGACGAGCAGCGCGCCGCCCATCTCCCGGCGATGCTCGGCGGCGGCCTCCTCGGCGCGTACTGCCTCTCCGAACCGGCCTCCGGATCGGACGCGGCCTCGCTGCGGACGAAGGCGGAACGGGACGGCGACGGGTGGGTGCTCACCGGGACCAAGGCGTGGATCACCCACGGCGGGGTCGCCGACTTCCTTACCGTCATGGCCCGCACGGGAGGCGAGGGGCCCAAGGGGATCACGGCCTTCCTGGTCCCGGGGGACGCGGAGGGGCTGAGCGCGGCCCCGCCCGAGCGGAAGATGGGGATGAAGGGTTCGCCCACGGCCCAGCTCCACCTCGACGGGGTGCGGGTCCCCGACGCGCGGCGGATCGGCGACGAGGGGCAGGGGTTCGCGATCGCGCTCTCCGCCCTGGACTCGGGGCGGCTGGGGATCGCGGCGTGTGCGGTGGGCGTCGCCCAGGCGGCGCTCGACGTGGCCGTGGCGTACGCCCTGGAGCGGCGGCAGTTCGGCCGGCCGATCGCCGACTTCCAGGGGCTCCGGTTCCTGCTCGCGGACATGGCGACCCGGATCGAGGCGGGCCGTGCGCTGTACCTGGAGGCGGCGCGCCTGCGCGACGAGGGGCGGCCCTTCGGGCGCGCGGCGGCGATGGCGAAGCTCTTCTGCTCGGACGCGGCGATGCAGGTCACGACGGACGCGGTGCAGGTGCTGGGCGGCTCCGGCTACACGGCGGACTTCCCGGTGGAGCGGTACATGCGCGAGGCGAAGGTGCTGCAGATCGTCGAGGGGACCAATCAGATCCAGCGGATGGTCATCGCGCGCCACCTGGTCGGACCAGAGTCCCGCTGACCAGGGTCCCGCTGACCAGGGTCCCGCTGACCCCGCTCACGCGGACGGTCCGGTCCGCCCACACGGGGGCGGCGGCGAGCCGGTTCCACTCCTGGTCGACCCGGCCCGGCAGGGTCCTGCCGTGGCTCGCCCACTGGCTGAGCATCGCCCGGTAGATGGGCGGGTCCGCGAGCTGCGGCGGTGCCGGTGGCGGCGCCTGTGCCGGTGCCGGTGCCGGCGGGCGGGGAACCGATTCTTCAAAGCGGGGCTCGGCGAGGCGCCGCCGCCCGCTGCCGATGGGAGCCGTGTACAGCGTCGTCATGCCGTACCCAACGCGCCCTGCCCCGCGGGGTCACCGCCGGGCGGATTCGAGGAGGCGTTCGACGGCTACCCGGACGCCCAGGCTCCGGAGCGCGCGGGTGATCGGGTCCCGCACGGCTCTGGCCTCCGACCAGGTTTCTGACTTACCGTCAGATCCCGCTGTCGACCAGGAGGTCACACGTGTCAGACGACCGGCCCGTCCCGCTCGACGAGTACCCCGTGCACCAGGCGCCGCTCTCGATGAAGCACCACGTCAGCGGCGACCGCAACGCCTACGACCGGTGCATCTTCCACGTCTTCGACCACGAGGGCCGCGCCCTGCTCATCGCCGGACTCGGCGTCTACCCCAACGCCGGGGTCGTGGACGCCTACGCGACCCTGCGCACCGGCGACCGGCTGCACGCGGTCCGCGCCTCCGACGCCCTCGGTGACGACCGGATGAACCTCGCCGTCGGCCCGCTGCGCATCACGGTGGACGAACCCCTGAAGACGCTGAGCCTGCACTGCGACCCCGACCCGGCCGACCCCGAGGCGCTCTCCTTCGACCTCACCTGGACCGGCGACTTCCCGCCCGTCTGGGAGCCGCACCACACCCAGCGCCGTGGCGACCGGCTCACCCTGGAGGGCCGCCGCTTCGTCCAGGCCGGCCACTGCACGGGCACCGTCCGGGCGGGCGGCGAGGAGTTCGCCGTCACGGCGGGGGAGTGGACCGGCACCCGCGACCGCAGTTGGGGCGTCCGGCCCATCCCCGGCGAGGAACCCGGCCGCGCCGACGAGTTCCGGCCCGAGGGCTTCCACTGGCTCTGGATACCCATGCGTTTCGACGACCGCTTCCTGATGGTGATCGCCCAGGAGGACGCCGACGGCTACCGCACCCTCAACGAGGCCCTGCTGGTACGGAACGGGCAGCGCGACGCCCAGCTCGGCTGGCCCCGCACCGACATCACGTACCGCCCGGGCACCCGCACCCCCGAACGGGCCGTCGTCCACCTCGCCGACCCGGCCGGAAAGCCCCTGGAGGTCGAGGTCGAGATCCTCGCCTCCTCCCCGCTCGCCGTCGGCGCGGGCTACCCGCCCGCCACGGACTGGCAGCACGGCACCTGGCAGGGCCGCGAGTGGACCGACCGCAGGGTCTACGACCTCTCCGACCCGGCCGCCCACCCCATGGCCGCCTTCGGCGTCACCGACCACGCGGCCCGCTTCACCCTCGAAGGCCGCACCGGCTACGGGATCTTCGAGCACGGCTCCTTCGGCCGCCACGACCCCAGCGGCTTCGCCGACTACACCTCCACGGCCGACTGACCGCAGGCGAACCGAGCCGCCCACGCAAAGGAGTGCTCATGGCCACCGCCCCCCGCCCGCGCACCAGCACCCGCGACCCCGAGGAGCTGGGCCGCCGGCTCAGCGACTGGCTCGAACCCCGGCTCCCGGGCGCCCGGATCACCGGGCTCGCCGTACCCGGGTCCAACGGCATGTCCAGCGAGACCCTGCTCTTCGACATCGAGCACCCCGACGCCCCCGTGCGCGGCTGCGCACTTCGCCTCGCCGCCGACCCCGCCGCGTACACGATCTTCCCGGTCTACGACATGGAGCGGCAGCACCGGGTCATGCGCCTGGTCGGAGAGCACACCGACATACCCGTCCCGCGCGTCCTCTGGCTGGAGAGCGACCCGGAGCCGCTCGGCGCCCCGTTCTTCGTGATGGCCCGCGCCGAGGGCCGCGTACCGCCGGACGTCATGCCCTACACGTACGAGGGGAACTGGCTGCACGCCGCCACCGACGCCGAACGCGCCGTTCTGGAGGCCGAGTCCGTCTCCGTGCTGGCCCGGCTGCACGACCAGTTCCCCACCAAGGAGGCGGAGTTCCTGCTGCCCGAGGGGGCCGGCAGCCCGCTGCGGCGCCATGTCGACGCGCAACGCGCCTACTACGCCTGGGTCGTGAAGGACCTCGCGCCGTCCCCGCTGATCGAGTCGGCCTTCGACCGGCTGGAGTCGCACTGGCCCGCCGACGAGGGGCCCGCCGTCCTCAACTGGGGCGACGCGCGCATCGGGAACATCGTCTACGACGGCTTCCGGCCGGCCGCCGTCCTCGACTGGGAGATGGCGGGCTTCGCCCCGCGCGAGGTCGACCTCGGCTGGACCGTCTATCTCCACCGCTTCTTCCAGGACCTGACGGTGAGCTTCGGCCAGCCCGGGCTGCCGGGCTTCCTGCGCCGGGACGCGATCGAGCGGCGGTACGCGGCCCTCACCGGGCACACGCCGCGCGACATGGAGTTCCACACCCTCTACGCGGCGCTGCGGCACGCGATCGTGATGCTCAGAGTCGCGTACCGCCAGGCGCACTTCGGAGAGGTCCAGGTGCCGGAGAACCCGGACGGCCTGATCCTGCACCACGCCACGCTCGCGGCGATGGTGCGGGGAAGCTACTGGTAGGCGTCGTTACGCCGCGCGCCGCATCTGCGGCACCTTGAGCGGACGCGAGCCCGGACCGCCGACGTGCGAGAAGGGCTGCGTCCGCCAGTCGAGTCCCTGGGGGAGCGTCAGCAGCAGCGCGGTGTCCTGCTCCTGGACCTCGAGCGTCTCGTCGGCGGGGTGCGCCTCCGCGGCGGCCAGACCGGTGCCGGAGCAGACCGTCAGCACGAACGGGTTCCAGGGCGACGGGCACAGTGCGTGCTCCGGCAGCGTGTCCTCGTCCGCGAGCAGCGCGATCGGCTGGACGCAGTCCGGGCAGATCACCCGGTACATCTCGAACGTGTCGTACGCGTCGAGCTCGTCGGTCGTCTCGACCGAATCAACAGGCTCCTGCATGGAGAATCTCCCCCTCGGGTGGGTCGACCGAAGTACGTATGGCCTCGACCACAGCTAGCAATTCCCATACGGTCGGCCGCATAACCGTGAGGTCTCGATCGAGCCTCCGGCAAACCTGTGGTGTTCGTCACATGCCCCTCGCAGGTGCCCCGAGGATGCGCATAGCCGTCCATAGCGACGGGGCGGTGACGGAACGGTTCCGTACCCCCGCTGTGCTGAAGGTACCCCGGGGCAATAGGTTGACCGCATGGAGGAGCTGGATCGTCAGATCGTCGAATTGCTCGTCAGAGACGGACGCATGAGCTACACCGACCTGGGCAAGGCCACCGGCCTGTCCACCTCGGCCGTACATCAGCGCGTCCGCCGACTGGAGCAGCGCGGTGTCATCCGCGGCTACGCCGCCGTCGTCGACCCGGAGGCCGTGGGTCTCCCGCTGACCGCCTTCATCTCCGTCAAACCCTTCGACCCCAGCGCCCCGGACGACACCCCCGACCGGCTCGCCGACATCCCTGAGATCGAGGCCTGCCACAGCGTCGCGGGCGAGGAGAACTACATCCTCAAGGTGCGCGTCGCGACCCCGCTGGAACTGGAGCACCTGCTCACCCGGATCCGCACCCAGGCGGGCGTCTCCAGCCGTACGACGGTCGTCCTGTCGACCCCGTACGAAGCCAGGCCGCCGCGCGTCTAGGCCCTGATCCGCCGGACAGGCCCTAGCGTCCTTCGGTCCCGTCGTGGCCCCGGCGTGCGGCCGTGCCCTGCCGCGCCTCTAGCCTGGTCACCATGAGCGAGACCCTTGTCGACAGCGAGCACCGCACCGTCCTCCTGCGCGGTGGAGAAGTCCACAGCCCCGCCGACCCCTTCGCCACCGCGATGGTGGTGGAGCGGGGGCACGTCGCCTGGGTGGGCTCGGAGGGGGCCGCCGACGCCTTCGCCTCGGGCGTGGACGAGGTCGTCGACCTCGAAGGCGCGCTCGTCACCCCGGCGTTCGTCGACGCCCATGTGCACACCACCGCGACCGGTCTCGCGCTCACCGGGCTCGACCTGTCCGCCGCCGCCTCGCTCGCCGAGGCCGCCGAGCTGATCCGCTCGTACGCCCGGTCCCGCCCCGCCGACCGGATCCTCATCGGCCACGGCTGGGACGCGGCGCGCTGGCCCGAGCGGCGCGCCCCGCGCCGCGAGGAACTGGACGAACTCACCGGCGGCCGCCCGCTCTACCTCACCCGGATCGACGTCCACTCGGCCGTCGTCACCACCGCCCTCCTCGACCTCGTCCCGGGCGTCCGCGACCGCACCGGCTTCCGCGACGGCGAGCCGCTGACCGGCGACGCCCACCACGCCGTCCGCGCCGCCGCCTACGCGGCTCTCTCGCCCGCGCAGCGCACCGAGGCCCAGCGCGCGGCCCGGCAGCACGCCGCCTCGCTCGGCATCGGCACCCTGCACGAGTGCGGCGGCCCCGAGATCTCCTCCGAGGACGACTTCACCGGGCTCCTGGACCTCGCCCGCACCGAGCGCGGCCCGCGCGTGGTCGGCTACTGGGCCGACCTCGACGTCGAACGGGCCCGCGCGCTCGGCGCCGTAGGCGCGGCAGGCGACCTCTTCGCCGACGGCTCGCTCGGCTCCCACACCGCCTGCCTGCACGACGCGTACGCCGACCACGCGGGCCACACCGGGGTCGCCCACCTCGACGGCGACACCGTCGCGGCCCATGTCGCCGCCGCCACCGAGGCGGGCCTCCAGGCCGGCTTCCACGCCATCGGCGACGCCGCCGTGGGCGCCGTGGTCGACGGCGTCAGGGCCGCCGCCGAGAAGCTCGGCCTCGCCCGGATCCGGGCCGCCCGGCACCGCGTCGAGCACGCCGAGATGCTCACCCCCGAGACGATCGCGGCCTTCGCCGAACTCGGTCTGACCGCCTCCGTCCAGCCCGCCTTCGACGCGGCCTGGGGCGGCGAGGACGGCATGTACGCCGAGCGCCTCGGCGGCGAGCGGGCCCGCACCCTCAACCCGTACGCCGCCCTGCTCCGCGCCGGTGTCCCGCTGGCCTTCGGCTCGGACAGCCCGGTCACCCCGCTCGACCCCTGGGGCACCGTCAGGGCCGCCGCCTTCCACCGCACCCCCGAGCACCGGATCTCCGTCCGCGCCGCCTTCACCGCCCACACGCGGGGCGGCTGGCGGGCCGTCGGACGCGACGACGCCGGCACCCTCGTCCCCGGCGCCCCGGCCGACTACGCGATCTGGCGCGCCGAGGAGCTCGTGGTGCAGGCGCCGGACGACCGGGTGGCCCGCTGGTCGACCGACCCGCGCTCCGGGACGCCCGGTCTGCCCGATCTGACCCCCGGCGGCGAGCTGCCGGTCTGTCTGCGCACGGTGGTGTTCGGACAAACGGTCTTCGTGCGACCGAACGAGTGACGTCGGGACATTTCGTACCGCCGATCGATGATCAACCGGCCGGTCGACGACCTGCGGATCCTCCCCACTGACCTGGCAGTATCGGTCATCTCCGCAGGTCAAACGAGTGTTGACAGTGTGCGGCGGGGGGCGGGTAGGTTCTCCCGCGTCCACCAAGGGACGTCCGACCGGTTTCAAGCCTCAGGTCCAGCACCCGTGCCTCGGGGGCGAGGGAAGGTTTTTTCCGGCGGAGGGTGCGACCCGGGTGGGGCCCGGACGTCCAGTAGACAACGGCTCTCGGTCGACCCGCAGCCAGCGGGTTCCAGGTCGGCCCGAAGGGCGCCGGGCCCCGATCCGCACGCCACGCGTGCGGCCGTCCGTGCTGTCGCCCCGGCACGCGATGCGCCCCGCCGCGACCGAGCCGCGAGACGGGCTCGCTATGGTGGGGGTTCGCGTATGTATCCGAAGGGGCAGTAGTGAACGACGGTGGCCAGAGGCGTTACGGCCCGCTCGGCAGAGCCTTGGTGATCATTCCGACCTACAACGAGGCGGAGAACATCAAGCCGATCGTCTCGCGCGTACGGGAGGCCGTACCGGAGGCGCACATCCTCGTCGCCGACGACAACAGCCCCGACGGCACGGGCAAGTTCGCCGACGAGATCGCCGCCGAGGACGACCATGTCCACGTGCTGCACCGCAAGGGCAAGGAAGGGCTCGGCGCCGCCTACCTGGCCGGTTTCCGCTGGGGCATCGAGCACGGCTACGGCGTCCTCGTCGAGATGGACGCCGACGGCTCGCACCAGCCCGAGGAGCTGCCCCGGCTGCTGACCGCCCTCAAGGGCGCCGACCTCGTGCTCGGCTCCCGCTGGGTCCCCGGCGGCCGCATCGTGAACTGGCCCAAGTCCCGCGAGTTGATCTCCCGCGGCGGCAGCCTCTACTCGCGCGTCATGCTCGACGTGCCGATCCGCGACGTCACCGGCGGCTACCGGGCCTTCCGCAAGGAGACCCTGGAGGGCCTGGGCCTGGAGGACGTGGCCTCGGCCGGCTACTGCTTCCAGGTCGACCTGGCCCGCCGAGCCGTCGCCGCCGGCTTCCACGTCGTGGAGGTCCCGATCACCTTCGTGGAGCGGGAGATCGGCGACTCCAAGATGAGCCGCAACATCGTCGTCGAGGCGCTGTGGCGGGTCACCGGCTGGGGTCTGACGGCCCGTGCGAACAAGGTCGGCAAGATCCTCGGGCGCAGGTCCGGGAGCTGAAGCCGTCGGTTTCGGCCGACGGTTCGCGCTGATCCGTTCTTTACGACGTTCCGGCGGGGCGCCAGGCACACTGGGGGACATGACGACCGGCGCACCGCCTCCCCTCGCCCCCAAGCGCTCACGCGCGCGTACGTTCCTCCCGCTGGCCCTGGCCGCCTGGATGGTCCTGGAGATCTGGCTGCTCATCGCGGTGGCGGACGCGGCTGGCGGCCTGACGGTCTTCGGCCTGCTCGTCGGCGGCGCCGTCCTCGGCGCCGTGGTGATCAAGCGCGCCGGGCGCCGCGCCTTCAAGAACCTCACCGAGACCTTCCAGCAGGCCCAGGCGGCCGCGCAGACCGGAGTCCCGCCGACCGCCGGCGAGCGGGCGGGCGCGCGCGACCGCAACGGCTTCCTGATGCTCGGCGGTCTGCTCCTCATGATCCCCGGCCTGATCTCCGACGTGGCCGGTCTGCTGCTGCTCGTACCGCCCGTCCGCTCACTCCTCGGCCGGTACGCGGACAAGGCCGCCGAGCGCCGGATGGCCGCGGCACCGCCCGGCAGCCTCCAGGACGCCTTCCAGCAGGCCCGCATCCACCGTCCGGACGGCAAGGTCGTCCCGGGCGAGGTCATCCGCGAGGACGCCCCTCAGGGCCCGCGGCAGCCCCAGGACCCCCGCCCGCCGCTGACGCCGTAGCGGGAGACGTGGAGAACGCGGGAGACATGACGCGGGAGACGTAGAAAACGAGAAACGCCGCGGGGCCCGGTACACGATGTGTGTACCGGGCCCCGCGGCGTCGCTCGGGCCGTGCCGTCCGTCAGGCGGACTTGCGGCTGTCGCGCGGATGCACGGCGATGTTCATGGCGCCGGACCGAAGGACCGCCAGCCTCTCGGCCAGCACCTCCTCCAGCTCCTCACGGGTGCGCCGCTCCATCAGCATGTCCCAGTGCGTACGCGCCGGCTTGCCCTTCTTCTCCTCGGGGCCGTCCCCGTCCACCAGGAGTGCCTGGCTGCCGCAGACCTTGCACTCCCACTCCGGCGGAATTTCCGCTTCCACCGAGAAGGGCATCTCAAAACGATGGCCCTTCTCGCATGCGTACTCCACGGCCTGGCGCGGGGCCAGATCGATGCCGCGGTCGGTCTCGTAGCTGGTCACCACGAGGCGCGTGCCGCGAAGAGCTCGCTCACTCATGAATCGTGCCTCCCGGGCTTGTCGCCCACAGGACAGGTGTCGCTGTCGTCGTCATCCGGTCAACGTCCGGTCGGCGGTAAAGATTCCCGTTCCGGGTCATGCGTCGCCCGTCGTGCCGCCCCTTGTTCTACCCACCAGTGCCCGGTTTGTCACATCTGGCAACAGATGTCACCCACCGTCTTCACCAAAGCAGCACGCAGTAACGGTCCGCCTGGCAGGCCAAAGGCGTACACTACCGGCCTTTGACTGCCGCGTCTAAATCCGGTCCGGAACCGGGTTGCCCGCGGCGGCCACGGCACGCCGTACCGGAACCCGCGCGAGCAGCAGAAAACCGGCCGCGAAGAAGATCACCAGGGAGATGATGGCATCCCGATAGCTGCCGGTCAGCTGATACGCGAGACCGAACACCAGTGGGCCCAGCCAGCTCAGGCCCCGGTCGCTCATCTCGTAGGCCGAGAAGTACTCCGCCTCCTTGCCGCGCGGCACCAGATGTGAGAACAGCGAACGCGACAGCGCCTGGCTCCCGCCGAGCACCAGACCGATCGCCGCCGCCAGACAGAAGAACGCCACCGGCGCGCCCGCGGGCAGGAAGTACCCGGCGGCCAGGATCAGCGTCCAGATCGCCAGCGACCCCAGGATCGTGCGCTTGGCACCGTACGAACGCGCGAGCCGCCCCATGCCGAGCGCGCCCGCCACCGCGAGCACCTGCACCAGCAGCACCGCCGTGATCAGCGTCGTCTGGTCGAGCCCCAGTTCCTTGGAGCCGTAGATCGACGCCTGCGAGATCACCGTCTGCACCCCGTCGTTGTAGACGAGGTACGCGAGCAGGAACGAGAGCGTCAGCGGGTACCGCCGCATGTCCCGCAGCGTCGCCACCAGTTGCCGCCAGCCACCGCCGACCGCGCCCTCGCCCTGCGGCTCGACCCGCCGGTCGCGCAGCCGCCGTAGCGGTATGAGGGTGAAGGCGCCCCACCACAGGCCCGCCGAGGCCAGGCAGATCCGCACCGCCTCGCCCTGGGAGAGCCCGAAGGAGTCGTGCCCCGAGTACAGGACCAGGTTGAGGACGAGGACCAGGGCGCCGGAGGTGTAGCCGAACGCCCAGCCGCGCGAGGAGACCGCGTCCCGCTCGTTCGGCTCGGCGATCTGCGGCAGATAGGCGTTGTAGAGCACCATCGAGACCGCGAGCGAGGCGTTCGCCACGATGAGCAGGAACGCGCCCAGCAGATACCGGTCGCCGCTCAGGAAGAACATGCCTCCGGTCGCGGCCGCGCCTATGTAGGCGCAGACGGCGAGGAGCGGCTTCTTGCGGCCCGTACGGTCCGCCACCGCGCCCACCAGCGGCATCACGAGCACCGCCACCAGGATCGAGGCCGAGACCGCGTACGCGAACAGGGACCCGGCTCGCACGGGGATGCCCAGGGGGTGGACGAACCCCTCCGCGTCCGCCGCCGCCTCGGCGACCGACGTCAGATAGGGGCCGAGGAAGACCGTGATCACGCTCGTCGAGTAGACCGAGCAGGCGAAGTCGTAGAAGTACCAGCCGCGCTGCTCGCGTCTGCGAGCGGCGGGATCGGCCGGATCGGCGGCCGGCCGGTCCGGTTCGGTGGTGTCGGCAGTCAAGACCGCGGCCCCCTCGTTCGTCCCCGTGGCGGGACGCGCGCTCAGACCCACACGCCCCGCTCGGTCAGGACTGTGCGCAGCGTCTCCAGATGATCGGTCATGATGCCATCCACCCCGAGATCCAGGAGAGCGTTCATCCGCTCCGGATCGTTGACGGTCCACACGTGCACCTGGAGCCCCCGGGCGTGGGCCTCGCGGACGAAACGGCGGTCCACGACCGGGATGCCGCTCTGGCTCTCCGGGACCTGCGCCGCGACGGCGCCCGCGCGGATCGCGGCCGGGATGCCGAGCGAGCGCAGCCGCAGCCCGAGGACGCCCTTCACGCCGTACGAGGTCGCGAGCCGCGGCCCCGCGAGGCGCTGCGCGCGGGCCACCCGGCTCTCGGTGAACGAGCCGACGCAGACCCGGTCCCAGGCCCCGGTCCTGCGGACCAGGTCGACCAGCGGGATCAGCGAGGACTCCGCCTTGAGGTCCACGTTCCAGCGGGCCTCGGGGAACTCTTCGAGCAGCTCCTCGAAGAGCGCCAGCGGCTCCTTGCCCGCCACTCGCGCCTCACGGACCGCGTCCCAGGGGAGGTCGCGGATCCGGCCGGTGGTGTCGGTCACCCGGTCGAGCGTGGAGTCGTGGAAGGCGACCAGGGCGCCGTCCGCGGTGGTGTGCACATCGGTCTCGAAGTACCGGTAACCGGCCTCGGTCGCCCGCCGGAAGGCGGCCGCGGTGTTCTCCAGGCCGTCCGCCGCGCCGCCGCGATGGGCGAACGGGATGGGGGACGGGTGGTCGAGATAGGGGTGGCGTACGCGAGTCACCGCCGCAGTATGGCCTGTTCCGGTGTCCCGGAGGCGACGACGGCGCTGCTCGTGTCCTGCTCGGGGATGGCGAACCGGCGCAGGAAGAACTGCGCGAGGGGGCCGATGGCCAGCGCGTACAGGACCGTGCCGACGCCGACCGAGCCGCCGAGCAGGAAGCCGGTGGCGACGACGGCGACCTCGATCGCCGTCCGCACGAGCCGGATCGAGCGGCCGGTGAGCCGGTGCAGCCCGGTCATCAGGCCGTCGCGCGGGCCGGGGCCGAAGCGGGCGGCGATGTAGAGGCCGGTCGCCACGCCGTTGAGGACGATGCCGAGGGCGAGGAGGGGGATCCGTACGGCGAGGGCCTGGACCTCCGGGACAAGGGCGAGGGTCCCGTCCATGGCCACGCCGATGACGAAGACGTTCGAGACCGTGCCCAGGCCGGGCTTCTGCCGGATGGGGATCCACAGCAGCAGGACGGCCGCGCCGACGATGATCGAGACGACTCCGATGGTCAGACCCGTCTTCTCGGCGAGACCCTGGTGGAGAACGCCCCACGGCTCCAGGCCGAGCCCGCCGCGGACGAGGAGCGCCGAGCTGATCCCGTACAGCGCGAGGCCGATGTACAGCTGCGCGAGCCGACGGGGCAGATGGCGAGCGGTGAGCCGGCCGCGCAGGCCGGAGGCGATGGACAAGGTGGTGCCCCCTGTGTGGTGGTAGTGGACTGACTCATGACACTCTGTGGCGGGGGATCGGATGCCAACCATGGCCAATTCGAGGAAGGTGGACTGGATTCTATGGCTCAGTGGACCTCGGCCGTCGGGCCGGCTCAGCTCGCCCGGCAGCTCCAGGCGCAGCAGCCCCGCCCCGCCGGGCCCGGCACGCGCAAGCCGCCCGCCTACCGCGCGCTCGCCGACGGGATCCGCCTCCTCGTCCTGGAGGGCCGGGTGCCGGTCGCGGCCCGGCTGCCCGCCGAGCGCGAGCTCGCTGTCGCGCTGACGGTGAGCCGGACGACCGTGGCCGCCGCGTACGAGGCGCTGCGCGCCGAAGGGTTCCTGGAGTCGCGGCGCGGGGCCGGCAGCTGGACCGCCGTACCGGCCGGGAACCCGCTGCCCGCGCGCGGCCTCGAACCGCTGCCCCCGGAGTCCCTCGGCTCGATGATCGACCTCGGCTGCGCGGCGCTTCCGGCGCCCGAGCCGTGGCTGACCCGGAGCGTGCAGGGCGCCCTGGAGGAACTGCCGCCGTACGCCCACACCCACGGGGACTACCCGGCGGGGCTGCCCGCGCTGCGGCAGATGCTCGCCGACCGGTACACCGAGCGCGGCATCCCGACGATGCCCGAGCAGATCATGGTCACCACCGGCGCCATGGGCGCGATGGACGCCATCTGCCATCTCTTCGCGGGGCGCGGCGAGCGGATCGCCGTCGAGTCGCCCTCGTACGCCAACATCCTCCAGCTCATGCGCGCCGCGGGCGCCCGTCTGGTGTCCGTGGCCATGGCCGAGGGGCTCGCCGGCTGGGACCTGAACCGCTGGCGCCAGGTCCTGCGGGACGCGGCGCCCCGCCTCGCGTACGTCGTCGCCGACTTCCACAACCCGACCGGCGCCCTCGCCGACGAGGACCAGCGGCGGCAGCTGGTGGACGCGGCCCGCTCGGCCGGCACGGTGCTCGTCGTCGACGAGACCATGTCCGAGCTCCATCTGGACGACGGCCTGAAGATGCCTCCGCCGGTCTGCGCCTTCGACCCGTCGGGCGCCACGGTCCTCACGGTCGGCTCGGCGAGCAAGGCGTTCTGGGCGGGCCTGCGGATCGGCTGGGTCCGGGCCTCGCCCGACGTGATCCGCTCGCTGGTGGCCGCGCGCGCCTACGCCGACCTCGGGACCCCGGTCCTGGAGCAGCTCGGTGTCAACTGGCTGATGCGGACCGGCGGCTGGGAGCAGGCGGTCGCCATCCGCCGCGCCCAGGCGCGCGAGAACCGCGACGCGCTCGTCGCGGCGGTGCGGGCGCAGCTGCCGGAGTGGGAGTTCGAGGTCCCGGCGGGCGGCCTGACGCTCTGGGTCCGCACGGGCGGCCTCTCCGGCTCGCGGATCGCGGAGGTCGGCGAGCGGGTGGGGGTCCGAGTGCCCTCGGGTCCGCGCTTCGGCGTCGACGGCGCCTTCGAGGGGTACGTACGCCTGCCGTTCACCGTCGGCGGCCCGCTCGCGGAGGAAGCCGCCGCCCGGCTCGCGGCGGCGGCCCGCCTGGTGGAGTCGGGCGCGGGCACGGGGAACGAACAGCCGCGGGCGTTCGTGGCGTAGCCGACGATGACATGGCGAAGGGCGCCCCCCGTAGGGGGCGCCCGTCGCGCGTCGGACGGGAACCCCCAGTCTATTAAAAAAAACATAAACAGCCGCCCAGAATTGATGTGTTTATATAGGTGGTCGCC
>NZ_JBHXPI010000036.1:69674-71438 GCF_042718575.1 Streptomyces sp. NPDC058579 | reverse complement strand
CGCGGCTCCTGGAGAGACGCGGGGCGCTTCGTCGTTCGCCCTGCCTGAGGAGGAGGGCCGTCTCGTCTTCCGTACGTCTCCGACGAGTTGGCTCGTAGGGAAGTCCCGCTTCGTGCGGCACGAACGCGCCTCGGGGCCGATCAAGCACTCCCGGCACCTGCGCGTCAGCGTCGCCAAGCTGGTCCCGCGCCCCCGGCCGACCGGGCCCTCCCCGCCGGGAGATCCCACCCATTCCGCGAACTAGTTGCGTGCGCGCACGCTCTCTGTCACAGTTGGTGCAGCGGCGGAGCTGTGCCCGAGCAACGGGCAACGGCTTCGCCGTTCGCCGTCCGGGAGCGCTCCGCGCCCCCTCCCCCTCGCCCGCGTCGAGCGCCCCGGACGGCCCCGTACGGCCCGCACCGCATCGCACCTCCCCGCACCACCCCGTCCCGCCTCCCCTTCCACCGAGGAGAACCGTCATGACCACTCCCCCGAGTGCGTTCCCGGACGTCGAGAAGCTGGTCGTCGACGTCCTCAAGGCCGACCCGGCCCTGGCCGGCGCCGTGATCGCCGTCCAGGCGCCGGCCGGCTTCGACGGCACGCAGAGCGCCGTCCTGGTCAACCGCCGCGGCGGCGCCTGGATCGGCGACCTGCACGTCGACAAGCCGCTGATCGAGTTCGAGGTGTACGGGCCGACCAAGAACGCGGCCCACGTGCTCGCCAACGGCGCCCGGCGCGCGCT
Organism: Streptomyces sp. NPDC058579; assembly: GCF_042718575.1. Classification (NCBI taxonomy): domain Bacteria; kingdom Bacillati; phylum Actinomycetota; class Actinomycetes; order Kitasatosporales; family Streptomycetaceae; genus Streptomyces; species Streptomyces sp. NPDC058579. The sequence goes on along the minus strand of NZ_JBHXPI010000036.1, from coordinate 70,717 downwards.
GCTCGCCACCATCGGCAAGAAGATCGGCGTCAACTTCGTCAGCGATGTCGAGGAGCAGGACGGGCCGCGCTGGCTGCCCGACTACGTCTACCGCGGCGCCAACCGCTACCTCTGCGTGATCCAGCTCTCCGTGAGCGTCTTCTGAGCGTCCTCCGAGCCCCTCCGGCTCCCTGACGGACCCTCACCCCACAGACCAGGCCTCGCCGTCCGGCGGGGCCTTTGCCGTGCCCGGGCCCTACGCCCGGGGCGGCGCCGCCACCCCTCCCTCAACCCAAGGAGAAATCCACCATGGCAGGAAACAACTCCGCCGAGATCCGCGTCGCAGGCATCGGCAAGCTCTACGTGGCCAACGCCGGTACCGACATCCCGGCCTTCGGCGCCGACTCCGCCACCGACTGGGCGTCCTGGACGGACCTCGGCTTCACCACCGGTGACGGCGTCACCTTCTCGAAGAAGGACAAGCTGGAGGCCATCGACTCGTGGCAGTCGGTCTCCCCGGTGCACTACATCTACTCGGCCCGTGACCTCTCGCTGAAGTTCTCCATGCTCCAGTTCAACGAGAACACGCTGCCGTTCTTCATGGGCGGCGGCAAGGTCGAGGCGGTGGGCGCCCCGGCGACCGACACCTACAAGTACGAGGTCGCCGAGCGTCCGTTCGCGGACGTGCGCGCTCTCGGCCTGGAGTTCACCGACGTCAAGGCCGGTGGCACGACCGCGGTCACGTACCGCTTCATCATCCCGCGCGGCCAGGTCACCGCGTCCGACGACATCAAGCTGGCCCGCAAGGCGGCCTCGCAGCTGGGCATCACCTTCTCCGCCATGTCGAAGGGCGACGGCAAGCCGCTGGCGACCTTCCTCATGAAGGACAGCCAGTACTCCGCGACCGTCTGATCCTTCCCCCACCCGGGGGGGGGGGGGGGGGCGCCCCCCCCCCCCCCCCCCCCCCCCCCCCCCCCCCCCCACAAAAGGGTGGGGACAAAAAGGACCGGGGTGTGGGGAACGCCCGCCCCCCCCCGCCGCACGAGGGCCCCCGCCGCGCCCGG
>NZ_JBHXPI010000036.1:0-69664 GCF_042718575.1 Streptomyces sp. NPDC058579 | reverse complement strand
GTTAAAAATTTGCCCCCTTTGGTTTTGGGGCGTGGTCTCGGGGGGGCCCACTTAACTCTTTTTGTACCGACTTACCCCGGCGCCAGTTTCACCCCCCCCCCCCGGGGGGGGGCCGGCCCCCCCGCCGCCCCCCCCCACCCCTCTCCTCCTCACTCACTCGAACAAGGAGTACGCATCACCATGGCCCGTTTCGACGTCAACGCCGCCCGCGCCCAGCGACAGGAGGCCCACGGCCGCGCCTGGTCCTTCGAACTGGACGGCGAGTCCTACACCCTGCCCACCGAGCTCTCCCGCGCGACCGCCAAGGGCCTGCGCAAGCTCGACGACAACGACGTGGACGGCCTGCTCGCGCTCCTGATGGGTGAGGAGCAGTTCGCCCGGTTCGAACAGCACGACATCACGATGCAGGACATCGCCGCCATCCTGGAGGCCTACGGCAAGGAGACCGGGCTCGGCCTGGGGGAAGACTGAGCCTCGTCGAGTTCGTCGACGAACACGCCGAGGCCCTTGAGGCGGATCTCCTCCGCTACTACCGCGTCGATCTCCTCGACTGGCACCGGGGTGAACTCTCCAGCCGGCGCGTGATGACGCTGATCAAGCATCTGCCGCGGGACAGCGCCGTGCAGCTGGAACTGCACGGCGAGGCCGCCGAGTGGTCGATCACCGACCATCTCCTCGCGGCGGCGGTGGACCATCTGGCCGTCGCCAACTGGATGTTCACCTGCGTCAACACGGGCGAGGACGACGACTCGCCCGAGCCCCCGAAGCCCGTTCCGCGTCCGGGTGCCACCGACGAGGACGGAGAAGGACAGGACGATGACTCCGCGGAGCAGGGGAACACCGGCGAGGTGGTCTCCCCCGGAGCCCTCGCCCGGTTCTTCGGCTGACACCCCCCACGGCCCCCGGAGCCGCTCCCGTCAGGGATCGGTCTCCGGGGGCGCTTCCTGTGCTCGCTCGGCCAGCTCCCCCTCCAGAGCCCTGGCCCGCTCGGAGAGCCTGCGGCCCTTGCCACCCGGGCGCCCGGGTTCGGTGGGATCGGGTTCACGGCGCTCCGCGGCGGGGCTGGGCTGTGCCGGTACGCCCAGCGGCGGCACGATCGGGCGGCCTCCCTTGCCCCGGACGACCTTCCGTACCGGCTGGGCGTTCCTGCGGGCGCGGCTCTCGTGCGCGGTCACGACGACGTCGAGTTCCGACTCCGGTTCGGGTCCCGTCTGGTGCTCGGGTTCGGGTTCTGGGCGTTCGGCGCGCTCTGGGCGCTCGGGGCGTTCGGGTTGCCGTTCGAACTGTTGGCGCTCCCTACGAACCCGCTCCTCGGCCTCCACCACGGCCGCGGGCGGTTCGAGGAACCGGGCGAAGGGCAGCTCGATGACCCGGGCCCCCTCGGAGCCGACGTCGGTACGGCGCTGGGGGCGACGGATTCCACGCGCGTCACTCTGCCCCTGCGCGTAGGCGTCGGCCACGCGTTTCTCGTACTCGCGGCGGATGCGCGGCAGTTCGTTCGAGACGGCCTCGGCCCAACCGGACGTGAAGGCGTTCGTATCCCGCCGGTCGACCTCGGCCCTGGGTATCACGACGAGCTCCTCGGGTGCGTACCCGTGGACATGGACGAGCTCTGAGAGGAGCGCGAAGAGATGGGGCAGGTCCGGCTGGGGCACGAACCAGTCGACGGCCCGCTCCTGCCGGCTGCCACCCGGCTCCGTATCCATGCGTCAGTTGCCTTCCAGCCCCCAGGGGGTCCCCCCGCGCGCCCCCGCGCCGCCCCTCGCCCCCCGAAGTAGTCGGGTCCAGGGAACGCGGCCTCCAGGTTACCCCTGTCGAACACCAGCGCAGATTCCGGAGCCAACCTCGCCCGGGATCAGGCTGGAAGACACACCGTCAGGCGTTTCCGGCTCGACAAACACCGAACAGGTGTTCCACACTCTAGTCGTACAAACGTTCGAAACTGTGGCGCCCTCGCTCTCCGCTCCGCGGCGCCGCCACACAGGCACGGGCAAGCAACGGAAGGCAGGCGTCCATGACTCAGCAGGCCGGGGCATCAGGACCGCACATCCCGCTCCAGGACCGCCTCCGCCAGCTCCTCGACGGACCCGTCGCCCTCGACAAGAGAGCGCTGCTCGGCAGGCTGTACGCCGAGGTCTCCCGCTGCGAGACCCTCGCGTACACGGCGGGCTGGAGCGACGCCCTCGCGGAGTCCCGCCGCATCTCCCGGGGCGACAACCGCCTGGACCGCACGTCGCGTCAGGACTGAACCGCCGCCGGCGCAACCGACACGACAGCCACCCGCCCCGATCACTGGGGCGGGTGGCTGTCGCGTTGTTCACGGCACGTGAAGCCGAGCCACGTCAGGAGAAGGCTTTGGCCAGCACGATTCCGAGCACGAGCACGACGAGCCCGCCGCCCGTGACGTACTTCGCGATCCAGCCCTCCGAGGACGAGTCAATGTCCTCCGGGGCGCCCGTCTTCGCCCTCGACGGCCGCTTCCTGTCGTAGACGACGGGGACCACTGTCCCCACCGGGGCCGGCTCCTGGAGCTGCAGTTCGTAGAAGTTCCCGTCGCGCTCGCCCTCCGGAAGGGAGACCCGGTAGTGGACGCGGATCTTGCCGTTCATGACGTCATGGGCCCAGGAGACCGCCTCCCCCTGGACGCCCCGGCGCTCGAGCGCGCGCAGCCGGAGAAACATCACGACATTTCCGGTCGTCACAAGGGCTGTAAATCCCCCCACGATGGCGAGACAGGATCCCACCACGACAAAGAACTGCCCCACAGTCGCCCCTCCCTAGCCCACACGACGCAAAAAAGCTAGCAACGGCCTGCCTACCGGTCAACCCCGAGAAAAGATTCGAGGGAGCACAATGGCTGATGATCACGCAGAAGTACTCGCCAGAATTGGCGAGGTGAAAACAAAGCTCGAAGAAGTCAGCAAGGCTGTCGCCGCCAATAAGACTCCGCCTCCGGCTGCCGCCACGAAGGCCGAACTCGACGCCAAGGCAAAGGAGATCATCGATGCGGTCAAGGGAGGGAAGGACGAGAACAAGGCATGGTGGGAAGCCCTCATCGAAGGGTTGGGCTTCAAGGACGTGCTTGCCGCCATCAAGGATCAGAAGGATTTGACCAGCCTCATTCCGCTGGCCATCGGAGCTCTCGGCGTCATGATGCTGGGAAAGATCTTCGATCTCGGAAAGCTGTTCAACACCGGCCTGGAAAAGGTGACGGCCAAAATCGGCCGCAGCCGTGGCAACCCGAATTCCCAGGGCCGGATTCTCGCGCTGACCGACAGCGGCATTCCCTGGGCCCGCCCCCGCGCCGAAGCCGAGGCCGCGCCGATCATCGCCATGGCCCGGGGCGCCCTCAGCCCCACGGAGTTGGGCAACCTCAAGGATGCCCTCATCGACGTCAACCCCCACATCCGGACCTTCAACGAGCGCGTCGCGAACATGCCTTCCAGCCGAGCGCTCGGCAAGACGGCCAAGGGCGTCGAGAAGCTCGGCCTGGCGATCGACGGCACCGACCTCGACAGGCTCAAGGACGTCACGAGGGAATCCGGCACCCTCAAGAGCCACATGGCGGACTTCGCGCCCAACAAGATTCCGCAGAATCTCCGCTCGGCCACAGAAGCCGCCGAGAAGCTCGACCGCGCCGGTCAGAACCTACAGACCCGATTCCGAACCCTCAAGCAGGATGCCGCGGACGCAGCCGCCGCCATCGCCGGCGCCGGCGGCTCCTGACCCGTCCCCGCCACGAAAGGAGGTACACCCATGTCTCTCGTCAGTTCCATGAAGAAGGCGTCCGACTCCCTGCGCACGCTCAAGACACAGGCGTCCGGGGCCGGTTCCTCGGTCAAGAAGGTCGGGGACGCCGGCCGGTCGGCGAACGGTCAGATCAAGAACCTCAGGACCGCCGCCCAGGGCTCCAGCACCCAGCTCAAGAACCTCAAGACCGCCTCGGACCAAGCCGAGCGCGCCATGAAGAAGGCCGGAAACACCGCTCAGTCGGCCGGCGGCAAGCTCGGCAAGTACGAGTCCGGCGCCGGTAAGGCGGCCAAGGGCCAGGACAAGCTCAACAAGTCCATGAAGGGCAACATCCTCGCCCGGCTGCTCGAACTCTTCATGCCGCTCATCGAGAAGGTCGTCGAGATGGCGTCCCGCTCGAAGACGATGCAGACGATCATGAAGAAGGCGTTCAGCGCCATCAAGACCGTCATCAGCTCGGTCATGAAGGCCGTCGGGCCGATCATGAAGAAGGCCGGCGATCTGATCAAGACGGTGTGGAACGGCATCAAGAAGGCCATCTCCACCGTCGTCAAGGCCGTCGCCACCGTCATCAAGACCTACGTGAAGATCTGGAAGACGGTCATCACCACGGTCATGAAGGCGATCAAGACCGTCATCAGCTCGGTCTGGAACGGCATCAAGGCCGTGATCACCCCGGTGGTCAACTGGATCAAGACAGCGATCCCCAAGGCGTTCAGCGCCGTCAAGGACAAGATGTCGTCCATCTGGAACGGCCTCAAGGACATCGCGTCCCGGGCGTTCGACGGCATCAAGAGCGGCGTGAAGGGCCCGATCAACTCCGTCATCGGCCTGATCAACCGAATGATCGGCGCCCTGAACCGGGTCAAGGTCAGCGTCCCCGGCTGGGTGCCGATCGTCGGCGGCAAGACCTTCGGCGTCAACCTGCCGACCATCCCCATGCTCGCCACCGGCGGCGTCGTCATGCCCCGCACCGGCGGTGTCCCGGCGATCCTCGCCGAGGCCGGCGAGGCCGAGGCCGTGCTCCCGCTCTCCAAGCTGGACCGGCTGCTCGAACTCACCGCCCGCCGTGCCCGCATGGCCCAGGGCCCCCAGGCCGTCGGCGCCGTCGCCGGGCTGCACATCGAGCACTACCACGCGGCCCGGGGCAGTGATCCGCACTCGACCGCGAAGGCGCTCATGTACCTGGTGAAGGCACGCGGATGAGTGCCGCGGCCGCTCTGCCGAACCCGTTCCGGGGCGTCGCCCCGGTCACGGACTCGCTGAGACAGGGACTCGGCCAGGCGGGCACCTCACTGCAGCGGCTCAAGCAGGACGTCCAGCGGGCGTCCGGCGGCCTCGACAGCCTCGCCGCCGGCATCCGCAACGCCGGCACCTCCCTCCGCGGCCTCGGCCAGAGCGCGGCCGGGGCCGCCACCGCCGTGACCAGGATCCGCCGGTCCGCCGCGCCCACGGGCGTCCGGCGGATCGGCACCGCGGCCGGCAAAGCCCGTACCGCCACCGCCAAGATCGCCACCGGCACCGGAGCCGTCCTCGGCATCCTCCTGCCGCTGCTGCCCATCACCGATGTCATCACCGGTCTCCTGGGCACCTTCGGCACCGTCATGACCGTCGCCTCCGTCGCCATGACCGGCATCAACGTCGCCATGCGGGCCAACCCGCTCGGCTTCCTCGTCGGCCTGATCGTGCCCATCGCGGCGTACCTCATCGAACTGGCCGTCACCTCACAGACCGGCCAGCGGATCATCAAGCAGGTCTTCGAGCAGGCGCTGAAGGGCTTGCGGGCGGTCTGGACGTTCATCCAGCCGATCATGAAGGTCCTCGGGCAGGCCGTGGGCACGTACGTCAAGGCGTACCTCACCGTGTTCAAGACCGCGCTCAAGATCGTCGGATCCGCGATCGGCGGGATCTCCAGGATCGGCTCCGCCGTCCGCTCCGCCTCCAACGCGTTGCGCACCATCGCCTCCCGCACCATCGGCGGCATCAAGAGCGCGATCCAGCCGATCAGCCGCTGGATCACCGACAAGGTGCCCGGGTTCTTCCGCACCGCGAAGGACGCGGTGACCAACTCCCTGCGCGGGATCGGCGATCTCATCGAGGGCGCTCTGAGTACCGTGCTCGGTGTCGTGAAGGGACCGATCAACGGCCTCATCGCCTTCGCCAACTGGATCATCGACGGACTCAACGAGCTCAGCTTCGAGATCCCCCTCACCGGCAAGAAGTTCGGCGTCGACCTCGACAAGATCCCGATGCTCGCCGAGGGCGGCATCGTCTCCCCCGGCTCGCCGGACGACTACCGCATCGACTCGCTCTCCCAGCTGGAGAACCGTCGCGTCCCGGCCATCGCCGAAGCACCCCCGCGGCCGCACCGCGTACGGGAGTTCCACGAGCGGCCCGGCGCCGGCCCCCGGTCGACCGCCGAGGACCTGCTCTTCCTCGCGACCGCGCACCGCTGACGGCGCACCCCTCACCGCGCACCCCTGACACCCCATCCGAAGTGAGGTGACGGCCCCCATGGCCGAGACCACAACCGCATACGCCACCGGAACCGGATACACCGCCGACGTCGCGCCCGGCTCGCTGATCACCCAGGACGGGCAGATCCAGTGGGCCGGGCTTCTCATCGGCCCCGGCACCCCGTTCGCCGTCGACCGCTCCGGTCTCACCGGCTGGGAGGACCTGCCGGAGTACGACACCTCCGACGCCGACCGGCCCACCTCCCACGGCGCCTGGCCCGGCTCCCGCTACGCCAAGCCGCGCAAGGTCGGCGGGACGATCGTGCTGATGCCGGAGTACAGCGCGGCCACCCAGGCCATCCGCGCCCTGCGCCAGGCCCTCGCCCTCCTCGACGAGGAGCGCTGGCTCACCGTCCGGCTCCACGGCGAACTGCTCACCGTACGCGCCCGGATCGCCCAGCGGATCGTCCCCGCGGACCAGGGCTTCGCCACCCAGGGCAGCTCCAAGATGTCCATCCAGTGGCTCGCGGCCGACCCCCGGCGGTACGTCGTCAACGAGGAGACCGCCACCACCACCGCCCCGCAGCCCGAGTCCGGGCTCACCTGGCCACTGACCTGGCCGCTCGACTGGGGCCAGGCCAAGAGCACCGGTGACGCCGTCGCCCTGAACACCGGCTCCGCGCCCACCCACCCGGTGATCGTCTTCCGCGGCCCGTGTTCCATGCCGACCGTCACCGAGCGGACCAGCCGACGCCGGCTGCGGTACGCCATCGACCTGGCCGCCGGCGACGAACTTGTCGTCGACACCGCCGAGGGCACGGTCACGCTCAACAACACCGCCTCACGCCGGCACACCGCCATGGCCGACTCCAGCCCCGAGGAACTCTTCCTCCTGGAGCCGGGCCGCACCGAGCTGGCGTTCCGCCCCGACGGGGCCGGCGAGGACGCCCTGATGACGGTCCGCTGGCGCAGCGCCGAGTGGTGAGCCGGGTGGTCACCGTCCCTCCGACCACCTCCGAACAGAGAGGCGCACCATGACCGTCACCGCCGCCTGGCTCACCGCCACCGGCCAGACCCGCGAGGACACCCGCCTCGCCCTGGCCGCCCTGCTGACGCCCAGTGGCCAGAGCGCCGAGGAGACTCCGCTGCGCTCCCGCCCCGGCATCGTGCCGGGCGGCTTCGTCCTGACCGGGACCTCGCCCATGCAGTGCGTGATCGGCACCGGCCGGGCGATCGTGCAGGGCAAGGACACCGACCAGGGCGCCTATATGGTCGCCGCCGTCTCACCGCAGACCCTCACGATCGAGGACGGCGACCCGCAGTACGACCGGATCGACCTGATCGAACTGGCCGTCGTCGACGACGCGTACGACCGGACCGGCACCACGGAAGCCGTCCTACGCCTGGTCAAGGGCGAGGCGAAGGCCGTTCCGGCCGCCCCGGCCCCCGGCCCCGGCTCCACCGTCCCGCTCTACACGGTTACCGTCCGGGCCGGAAGCTCCGCCGGCACCGGCGGCATCGCCTGGACCACCGGCGGGGTCACCACCCAGCACTGGCCGGTGGTCGCGCTCGGCGGCATCACGCCCACCAGCGGCTTCAAGGGCGCGTACGTCGGCCAGTACCGCGACGCCGGCTCCAGCCTGCAGCGCTGGGACGGCACGACGTGGGTCTCGTACCCCAGGGCGCTCGGCGGCATAGCCCCGAGCGGTACGGCGACCGCCGGCACGTACAGCGGTCAGTACCGCGACGACTCCGGTGTCCTGCAGCGCTGGGACGGTCAGGTCTGGCAGTACGCACAGGGGCGGGCGAGCATCCTGCTCTCCACCTCGCAGACGCTCTCGGGCCAGGTTCAGAGCATCGCGCCGAACACCTGGACGGCGCTCAACCTGCCGACCGTCGACGTCGACGAGGCCACCGGCTGGAACGGAACCCACACCTACACCGTGCCGCGCACCGGCTGGTGGCGGGTCTCGGGGCACGCCGTCTTCGCCAACGACGCCCAGACCGGCATGCGCGGCGCCCGCGTCGTGGTCAACGGCTCCGGCGTGCAGCGCGCCACCTGGCTCACCCCCGCGGGCAACGGCGCCATCGCCATCGGCGGCACCTGCCTGCTCAAGCTCACCGCCGGCAACACCCTCCAGCTGGCCGCCTACCAGAGCCACACCGCGGCGGTGAAGACCCTGGGCGGCTCCGGCTACGCCTGCACCCTCACGGCCGAGTGGATCAAGTCCTGACCTCCGCGGCCTCCGCACACCTTCCTGATTGGAGAACCCCATGAACCTGCGCAGCAGCTGGGTCACCGAGACCGGCCAGACCCGCGAGGACACCCGCCTCACCCAGATCGGCGCGACCACCGCGGCCAACCCCGTCCAGGTCCGCTCCGGCATCCTGCCGGGCTCCTACAACGGCCAGCACCGGCTCTCCGGCTTCTGGATGACCGGCGCCTCCGCCATGTCGGCGACCGTCTCCGACGGCCGGGCCGTCATCCAGGGCGACATCTCCCAGGGTGCCTACCCGGTGACCCTGCCGGCCGCGGAGACGGTCACCTTCGGGCCGGGCGACGCCCAGTACAACCGCGTCGACCTCGTCGTCCTCAAGGTCTACGACCCGCTGTACGACGGACCGGGGCGCAACGAGGCCGTGGTCGAGGTCATCGTGGGCAGGGCCGACGCCGCCCCGAAGGCCCCGGCCGCCCCGCCGCGCAGCCTCCCGCTGTACGAGGTGACGGTGCCCGCCGGGGCCAGCGCGGGCAACGGCGGCATCAACTGGAACACCGCGCTGAAGGACCTGCGCACCGCGGTCGTCTCCCTCGGCGGCATCCTCCCCGTGGAGGGTCAGGTCGTCCCGGGCGCCTACCCGGGCCAGTTCCAGGACTCCGGCGGCGCGCTCCAGCGCTGGGACGGCGGCGCGTGGGTGCCGTACCCGTCCGCGCTCGGCGGCATCATCCCGAACAGCGCGGGCACCCTCACGGCCACCTACACGGGCCAGTACCGGGACACCGCGGGCGGTGTGCTCCAGCGCTGGAACGGTTCGGCGTGGAAGCCGGCGGTCCCGGGGCCGTACTTCTGGGGATCCAACGACGCGGGGTGGACGACGTCGACCACATACACCCCGACGCTCTCGGAGACGGTCGACACTCCCCTCAAGGTCAACTTCGTCGTGCCGGCGTCGGGCGCTGTCCTGGTCAACTACGGCGCCCGAATCAGCTCGGCCTCGACCACGGCAGCATGGATGGCTCTCCGGATCACCCAGGGCACCACGACGTACTACACGGAGAACGACGAGATCGCCGTCGTCCACACCAGCGCCACCGCCTCGTCGATCGCGTCCGTAACGCGCTTCTACGGCATGACACCCGGGCTCACCTACACGATCACCGGCATGTTCAAGGTCGGCGCCAACACGACCCAGATCAAGGGCAACTTCGACAGCACCTTCATCATGGTCACCCCCCAGAACTGACCCGGCCCACAGACCGTCCGACAGGAGCCCCCATGCCCGTACGCTCCGGCTGGCTCTTGCCCACCGGGCAGACCCGCCAGAACACCCGTATCACCTCCCTCGGCGCCACCACGCCCGCCAACCCGCTCGCCTCCCGCTCCGGGATCCTGCCCGGCACGTACGACGGCAAGTTCCGGGTCGGCGGTCTGTGGCTGAGCGGAAACGGCCCGATGACGGCCACCGTCTACCACGGAAAGGCCGTCATCCAGGGCGCCACCACCGACGGCGCCTACCCGGTCGCCCTGGACGAGGACATCACCCTCACCTTCGCCGACGGCGACCCGCTCAACCCGCGCATCGACCTCGTCGTCGTCCGTGTCTACGACAACGACGCCGACGCGCTCGGCAAGTACGAGGCGGCCATCGAGATCGTCCGGGGCGAGCCGGGCGCCACTCCGGTCGCGCCCACCCCGCCCCCGCTCTCGCTCACGCTGTTCGCCATCAGGGTGAAGCCCGGGGCCTCGGCGGGAACGGGCGGCGTCGGCTGGACCGACAACGGCGTCGTCACCGACCTGCGCACCACGATCGTGAGCGCCGGCGGCATCCTGCCCGTCTACAACAACGCCGGCGCGGCCGGCGCGTACCCGGGCCAGTACCAGGACAACGACAACTCCCACTACCTCCAGCGCTGGGACGGCACCGCCTGGGTCGCCTACCCGAAGGAGATCGGCGGCGTCGCCGCCAACGGGACGCTGTCGACCGGTAGTTACATCGGGCAGTTCCGCGAGAACAACGGGGTGCTGCAGCGGTGGAGCGGCACCACGTGGGTCAACTACCACGCGCCGTACGACATCGAACCCGTCTTCACGGGTGCGACGGCGCAGACCGGCTGGAATCTCGTCTCCTTCTCCGGTCGCCGCACCCGCGCCGGTGTCGTCATGGTGCGGGTCGCGCTCACCCGTACCGGCGGGAACATCACCGCCGCCGCCAACGGCGTCATCGCCGAACAGCCGTTGTGCACCCTGCCGGCCGGCTGGTCCCCGGCCATGACCTTCGACACGGCGGCCACGGACACCCAAGGGTGCGGTGTCGGCACGATCTACGCCACCACCGCCCAGGTCACCCTCCGCTCCTGGACGCCCACCGCGGTCATCCCCACCGGCCGCACCCTGTACGTCTCCGCCACCTACGTCCTGTAAGGGGGTTCGCGATGGCACTCGACACGCCCTACCGGGCGATCTTCTGCGACCTGTTCACCGACCAGACCATCGACATCCTGCCGCTGCGGGACGTCCAGTTCGAGGACTACATCGGCAGGGCAGGCTCCCTGTCCGGCACCATTCCCGTCCCCAACCGGGAGATCGCCGACCGGGTCCGCAAGGTCCTGGCCGGCCGCACCACGATCTACCTGGAGCGGGGCGGGGACCTGTGGTGGGGCGGCATCGTCTGGACCACCACCCTGCAGTCCAGCGGGCGCGGTGTGCTGACCCTGGGCATCCAGGCGGCCACCTTCGACTCGTACGCCACCCGCCGCCGCATCCGCACCGACATCACGTACACCACGCCGACCGATCAGCTGGTCATCGCCCGCCGACTGTGGACCGAGGTCCAGGCGGGCCTCGGCCTGAGCGGCATCGACGTCGGCGAGGAGACGTCCCCGGTGAAGCGGACGGCGGCCTGGCGGCCGGGCGACGAGACCGTCTACCAGGAGGCGCTCGACCAGCTCGCCGCCCAGGAGAACGGTTTCGAGCAGCAGATCCTCGTCTACCGCGACCCGGTCACCGGCGAGCGCGTACGCCAGCTCCGGCTCGGCCACCCGAAGATCCGTACCGGCGCGACCGACATGATCTTCGACCGGCCCGGCGTCATCCTGTCGTACTCCTTCCCGGACGACGCGACCCGTGGCGGCACCACCGCCCTGGCCCGCGGCGCGTCGGCGAACACCAACGCCGCCACCGAGTCCCGGCCGACCGTGTCGGCGGAGAAGGTCAACAGCACGCTGCTGAGCAGCGGTTGGCCGCGGATCGACCTGTCCTCGGACCACAACGAGGTCAGCGACGTCCCGACGCTGAACTCCCTGGCCGCCGCCAACCTGGCCAAGGCCGCCGGATCCGTACTGATCCCCGAGATCAGCATCAGGCTCGGCGGCATCGTCCCGCCAGCGCTCCTCGGCCGGACCGCCCGGATCCGGATCACCGACGAGTGGCACCCCGGAGGCCTCGACCGCCGCTACCGCGTCATCGGCGTCAAGGTCAGCCCCCCGGAACGCGGCCGCCCCGACACCGCCGAGCTCTACATCGAGGAGGCGTGATGCCCCAGCTGCCCGAGGACATCATCGACCGGCTGATCCAGATGGAGCGCCGGATCCAGGCCCTGTCCACCGCCGTGAACACCCGCCCCGTCCTCAACGACGTCGTCAACGGCTCGCTCACGGTGAAGCGTCAGACGGACGCCCAGGACGCGAACACGGCCATCACCCTCGTCCAGATCAGCGGCAGCGGCCCGGGCGCGACCAAGCCGGTGCTGCGGGTCAACGACTCCTTCAGCCACGAGATCCTCTCGGACGACATCCTCACCGGAGGTCTCGCCCGGCCCTGGCTGACCATGCTCCCGCCGCAGAGCATGGCCAGCGCGCACTGGCCGGCCACCAGCGCCACCGCCTGGACCACCATCGCCCAGTCCCAGAACCCGATCTGGCAGCCCAAGATGCGCCTTCGGATGTACACCCGGATCTCCGGCACGGCCGTCGGTCAGATCCGGGTGATGGTCGACGGCGTCCAGTTCGGCCCGACCGTCGCCGCCGGCACCACGTTCGACCACACCGGCCCGGTCACCGCGGACATGCAGGGCGGCTTCGGCACCACCATGACGATCGAGATCCACGGCATCGTCACGAGCGGCTCCGGCAACGTCTACGCCCAGCCGGTCCTGATGCACGGCCGCCAGACCTGACCGGTCCCACCCCCTCCCCTGGAAGGAGCCACCCATGACCCCCGACCCCACCCAGCCCTGGGGCCTGGCCATCGACTACGCGGGCCGCGGCACCGTCACCGAGAACGGCCACACCGTCAGCGTCCGCCTGTACGACAACACCCTCGGCGGCCCGCTCGAACCCGACCAGCTGACCGGCACGTACCCGGCGGTCTACGTGACCGCCCAGGTCACCGCGGTCGGCGAGGCCGGTTCCGCGCTGCGCGGCCACGCCACGGTCGTCGTCAACCCGCTGGACGCCGACCCGGTCGTCCCCGACCCGACCGCCGTCCAGAGTGCCGTGACCACAGCCCTCGCCGACTTCGAGACCCGCCGCGCCGCCTACGCCGCACTCTGCGCGACCTGGGCACCGTCCGAGCCGGAGCCCCAGCCGGAGCTCCAGCCCGCTCCGTAAGCAGTCAGCACCCGCGCCACCCGCACGCCCGCCCCCGAGCGGGCTTTTTTCATGCCCGCAAGCCATGCCCCGGAGGTCCCCCATGGCCACTCCCCTCACCGCGGACCGGCTCGTCGCCGCGCTCCGCGCCGAAGGCGTCAAGGTCGTCGAGCACGACAGCTGGCGCACGCACCACCGCAACCAGGCGGGAGCCTGGGGTCCCGTCGTCGGCGTGATGATCCACCACACCGTCTCCAGCGGCACCGCCTCCTCCGTCGAGCTCTGCTACAACGGCTACGCCGGACTGCCGGGCCCGCTCTGCCACGGCGTCATCGCCAAGGACGGCACCGTCCATCTCGTCGCCAACGGCCGCGCCAACCACGCCGGCGGCGGCGACCCCTCGGTCCTCCAGGCCGTGATCACCGAGACGTACGGGGCCCGGCCGCCGGTCTCCCGCATGCACCAGGGCAGCCCCGGCGCCGTCGACGGCAACTCCCGCTTCTACGGCTTCGAGTGCGTCAACCTCGGCAACGGCACCGATCCCTGGCCCGCCGCCCAGCTCGACGCCATCGAACGGACCTCCGCCGCCCTCTGCCGGGCCCACGGCTGGGGCGCCAAGTCCGTCATCGGCCACCTGGAGTGGTCGGACTGGAAGAGCGACCCGCGCGGCTTCGCGATGCCGGGCATGCGCGAGCGGGTCCAGAAGCGGCTCGGCACGGCCCCGTCGAAGCAGCCCCCGACCACCCCGCAGAAGCCCGCCCCGCCGCGCTACCAGCCGTTCCCCGGCACCGCGTTCTTCAAGGCCGGCCCCAGCTCCCCGATCGTCACGGCGATGGGCCGCCGGCTGATGGCCGAGGGCTGCGGCCGCTACCAGGTCGGCCCGAGCCCCCGCTGGTCCGAGTCCGACCGCCAGTCGTACGCCGCCTGGCAGCGCAAGCTCGGCTTCCGCGGCACCGACGCGGACGGCTGGCCGGGCGCCACCTCCTGGAACGCGCTCAAGGTCCCCCACACCATCTGAGGAGTCCCCATGGCCCTGTCCGAGAACACCAAGCGGACCGTCCGCACCGTCCTGCAGAGCGCGGTCGGCATCGCCGTCGTCCTCCCCGCGATCGTCGACGCCTCCGGCCTCCCCGCGACCCTCCCCTGGGTCGCCGGGGCGCTCGCCGTCGCCGCCGCCCTGACGCGGGTGATGGCGGTGCCGGCCGTACAGAAGCTGCTGCCCTCCTGGCTGCGCACCACCCCGGGGGCGGCGGATGACCGAATCTGATCCGAACGACCCGGTGGCGGTGGCGCTGGAACTGGAGCGGCTCCGCGGCACGCTGGAGGCCGGCTTCGCCCGCGTCGACGGCTCGCTCGCCCTCCTCGTCCAGCGCAGCGACCAGACCGACAAACAGCTCGCCGACCACGAGGCCCGCCTCGACGCCCTGGAACGCGCCCGCTGGCCCCTGGCCTCGGTCGCCGCCCTCACCGCCACCGCAGGCCTGGGCTTCGCCCTGTGGGAGATCGCGAGCCGGTAGAGACGCCGAACACGCCGAAGGGCGGCCACCCCGTACGAAACGGGGTGACCGCCCTTCGGTCGATCAAGCGACTCGCTTACTGGTTGTACGGACCGTAGTCGTAGTCCTCCAGCGGAACGGCCTGGCCGGAGCCGGTGCCGAACGGCGAGTAGTCGATGTCGTCGTAGCCGACGGCCGAGTACATCGCGGCCTTGGCCTCCTCGGTCGGCTCGACCCGGATGTTGCGGTAGCGGGCGAGGCCCGTACCGGCCGGGATGAGCTTACCGATGATGACGTTCTCCTTGAGGCCGATGAGGCTGTCGGACTTGGCGTTGATCGCCGCATCCGTCAGGACTCGGGTCGTCTCCTGGAAGGAGGCGGCCGACAGCCAGGATTCCGTCGCCAGCGAGGCCTTGGTGATACCCATCAGCTGCGGACGGCCGGAGGCCGGGTGGCCACCCTCCGTCACGACCCGACGGTTCTCGGTCTCGAACTTCGAGCGCTCGACGAGCTCGCCCGGCAGCAGCTCCGCGTCGCCGGACTCGATGATCGTCACGCGGCGCAGCATCTGCCGGATGATGATCTCGATGTGCTTGTCGTGGATCGACACGCCCTGCGAGTTGTAGACCTTCTGGACTTCGCCGACCAGGTGGACCTGGACCGCGCGCTGACCGAGGATCCGCAGCACGTCGTGCGGGTTGGTGGCACCCACGGTGAGCTTCTGGCCCACCTCGACGTGGTCGCCCTCGCCCACCAGCAGACGGGCACGCTTCGAGATCGGGAACGGCGTCTCGTCGCTGCCGTCGTCCGGGGTGACGACGATCTTCTTGGTCTTCTCGGTCTCCTCGATACGGACGCGGCCGGCCGCCTCCGAGATCGGGGCGACACCCTTGGGCTGACGGGCCTCGAAGAGCTCGACAACACGGGGCAGACCCTGGGTGATGTCGTCACCGGCCACACCACCGGTGTGGAAGGTACGCATCGTCAGCTGGGTACCGGGCTCACCGATGGACTGGGCCGCGATGATGCCGACGGCCTCACCGATGTCGACCAGCTTGCCGGTGGCCAGCGAACGGCCGTAGCAGAAGGCACAGGTACCGACGGCGGACTCACAGGTCAGGACCGAGCGGGTCTTGACCTCCTCCACGCCGGCGCCCACGAGGGCGTCGATGAGCACGTCACCCAGGTCGACGTTGGCCGGCGCGATGACCTTGCCGTCCACGACGACGTCCTCGGCGAGCATCCGCGCGTACACGGAGGTCTCGACGTCGTCCGTCTTCCGCAGGATGCCGTCGGCACCCTTCTCGGCGATCCGCAGCTTCAGACCGCGCTCGGTGCCACAGTCCTCCTCGCGGATGATCACGTCCTGCGAGACGTCCACCAGACGACGGGTCAGGTAACCCGAGTCGGCGGTACGCAGGGCGGTGTCAGCCAGACCCTTGCGGGCACCGTGCGTCGAGATGAAGTACTCGAGGACGGTGAGGCCCTCACGGAACGACGCCTTGATGGGACGCGGGATCGTCTCGTTCTTGGCGTTCGACACCAGACCACGCATACCGGCGATCTGACGCATCTGCATCATGTTTCCTCGGGCACCCGAGTCAACCATCATGAAGATGGGGTTCGTCTTCGGGAAGTTCGCGTTCATCGCCTCGGCAACCTCGTTGGTCGCCTTGGTCCAGATCGCGATGAGCTCCTGAGTGCGCTCTTCCTTGGTGATCAGACCGCGCTCGTACTGCTTCTGGACCTTCTCGTCCTGCTCCTCGTAGCCCTTGACGATGGCCTTCTTGGCCTCGGGCACGACGACGTCGGAGATGGCCACGGTGACGCCGGAACGGGTCGCCCAGTAGAAGCCCGCCGCCTTCAGGTTGTCGAGCGTCGCCGCCACGATGACCTTGGGGTAGCGCTCGGCGAGGTCGTTGACGATCTCGGAGAGCTGCTTCTTGCCGACCGAGTAGTCGACGAAGGGGTAGTCCTCGGGCAGCAGCTCGTTGAAGAGCGCGCGGCCCAGCGACGTACGCAGACGGAACGAGTCACCCTGCTGCCACTCCGGCTCACCCTCCTCCGCGACCGGGGGAACCCAGCCACGCGGCGGAACGGTGCCGATCGGGAAGCGGATGTCGATCGGCGACTGCAGCGCGAGCTCGCCGTTGTCGAACGCCATGGTCGCCTCGGCCGTGGAGCCGAACGCACGGCCCTCGCCCTTGGTGTCACGGAGCTCGCCGTCGGTGGTCAGGAAGAACAGACCGAGGACCATGTCCTGGGTCGGCATCGTGACCGGACGGCCGTCGGCCGGCTTCAGGATGTTGTTCGAGGACAGCATCAGGATGCGGGCCTCGGCCTGCGCCTCCGCGGAGAGCGGCAGGTGGACGGCCATCTGGTCACCGTCGAAGTCCGCGTTGAACGCGGTGCAGACGAGCGGGTGGATCTGGATGGCCTTGCCCTCGACCAGCTGCGGCTCGAAGGCCTGGATGCCGAGGCGGTGCAGCGTGGGCGCACGGTTCAGCAGAACCGGGTGCTCGGCGATGACCTCTTCGAGGACGTCGTACACGACCGTGCGGCCGCGCTCGACCATCCGCTTGGCGCTCTTGATGTTCTGCGCGTGGTTCAGGTCGACCAGGCGCTTCATCACGAACGGCTTGAAGAGCTCCAGCGCCATGGCCTTCGGCAGACCACACTGGTGCAGCTTCAGCTGCGGACCCACGACGATGACGGAACGCGCGGAGTAGTCCACACGCTTGCCGAGCAGGTTCTGACGGAATCGACCCTGCTTGCCCTTCAGCATGTCGCTGAGGGACTTCAGCGGACGGTTGCCGGGGCCCGTGACCGGGCGACCACGACGGCCGTTGTCGAAGAGGGCGTCGACCGCCTCCTGGAGCATCCGCTTCTCGTTGTTCACGATGATCTCGGGAGCACCGAGGTCGAGCAGACGCTTCAGACGGTTGTTGCGGTTGATCACACGGCGGTACAGGTCGTTCAGGTCGGAGGTCGCGAAGCGGCCACCGTCCAGCTGCACCATCGGACGCAGGTCCGGCGGGATCACCGGCACGCAGTCGAGAACCATGCCCTTGGGGCTGTTCGCGGTCTGCAGGAACGCGGAGACGACCTTGAGGCGCTTGAGCGCACGGGTCTTCTTCTGGCCCTTGCCGGTACGGATGATCTCGCGGAGGCGCTCGGCCTCCTCCTCCAGGTCGAAGGACTCCAGGCGCTTCTGCAGCGCCGCGGCACCCATCGAACCGTCGAAGTACGTGCCGAAGCGGTCACGCAGCTCGCGGTAGAGGAGCTCGTCGCCCTCCAGGTCCTGGACCTTGAGGTTCTTGAAGCGGTTCCAGACCTCGTCGAGACGGTCGATCTCGCGCTGGGCGCGGTCACGGAGCTGCTTCATCTCGCGCTCGGCGCCCTCGCGCACCTTGCGGCGCACGTCGGCCTTGGCACCCTCGGCCTCGAGCTCGGCCAGGTCGGTCTCGAGCTTCTTGGCGCGGGCCTCCAGGTCGGAGTCGCGACGGTTCTCGATCTGCTGACGCTCGACGGAGACGTGCGCCTCCAGCGAGGGCAGGTCACGCGTACGACGCTCGTCGTCGACGAACGTGATCATGTACGCGGCGAAGTAGATGACCTTCTCGAGGTCCTTCGGCGCGAGGTCGAGCAGGTATCCGAGGCGCGACGGGACGCCCTTGAAGTACCAGATGTGGGTGACGGGAGCGGCGAGCTCGATGTGGCCCATCCGCTCACGGCGCACCTTGGCGCGGGTGACCTCGACGCCACACCGCTCACAGATGATGCCCTTGAAGCGGACACGCTTGTACTTGCCGCAGTAGCACTCCCAGTCCCGGGTCGGACCGAAGATCTTCTCGCAGAAGAGTCCGTCCTTTTCAGGCTTGAGCGTGCGGTAGTTGATGGTCTCAGGCTTCTTGACCTCGCCGTGGCTCCACTGACGGATGTCGTCAGCGGTGGCCAGACCGATCCGGAGCTCATCGAAGAAGTTGACGTCGAGCACTATGCGTCAATCCCTCTCAGGGTTGTAAGTCTTGGGGTCTGAAACGGGGGTCTTGGGGCCGGCCGGGGACTCAGCGGAATTCACCGAGTCCCCGTACCGGACTCCCGTCAGACCTCTTCGACGCTGCTCGGCTCGCGCCGGGACAGGTCGATACCGAGCTCCTCCGCTGCGCGGAAGACGTCCTCGTCGGTGTCGCGCATCTCGATGGACATGCCGTCCGAGGACAGCACCTCCACGTTGAGGCACAGGGACTGCATCTCCTTGATGAGCACCTTGAAGGACTCGGGGATGCCGGGCTCAGGGATGTTCTCGCCCTTGACGATGGCCTCGTAGACCTTCACGCGGCCGGTCACGTCGTCGGACTTGATCGTCAGCAGCTCCTGGAGGGCGTAAGCGGCGCCGTACGCCTCCAGCGCCCACACCTCCATCTCACCGAAGCGCTGGCCACCGAACTGGGCCTTACCACCCAGCGGCTGCTGGGTGATCATCGAGTACGGACCGGTCGACCGGGCGTGCAGCTTGTCGTCGACCAGGTGGTGGAGCTTGAGGATGTACATGTACCCGATGGAGATCGGGTCCGGGAACGGCTCGCCGGAGCGGCCGTCGAACAGGCGCGCCTTACCGGTCGGCTGCACCATGCGCTCGCCGTCGCGGTTCGGGATGGTGTGCTGGAGCAGACCCGCGAGCTCGTCCTCACGCGCACCGTCGAAGACGGGGGTGGCGACGTTGGTGCCCGGGGCGACCTGGTCGGCACCGATGGCCTGCAGGCGCTTCGCCCAGTCGTCCGCGAGACCGGAGACGTCCCAGCCGCGGCTGGCGAGCCAGCCGAGGTGGATCTCCAGGACCTGTCCCGGGTTCATTCGGGACGGGACACCCAGCGGGTTCAGGATGATGTCGACCGGGGTGCCGTCCTCGAGGAAGGGCATGTCCTCGATCGGAAGGATCTTGGAGATAACACCCTTGTTGCCGTGACGGCCGGCGAGCTTGTCACCATCGGTGATCTTGCGCTTCTGGGCGACGTAGACGCGGACCAGCTGGTTCACGCCCGGGGGAAGCTCGTCGCCCTCCTCGCGGTCGAAGACGCGGACGCCGATGATCTTGCCGGTCTCGCCGTGCGGCACCTTCAGCGAGGTGTCACGGACCTCACGCGCCTTCTCACCGAAGATCGCGCGGAGCAGACGCTCCTCCGGGGTCAGCTCGGTCTCACCCTTGGGCGTGACCTTGCCGACGAGGATGTCGCCGGCGACGACCTCGGCACCGATACGGATGATGCCGCGCTCGTCGAGGTCGGCGAGGACCTCCTCGGAGACGTTCGGGATGTCCCGGGTGATCTCCTCCGGGCCGAGCTTGGTGTCACGGGCGTCGACCTCGTGCTCCTCGATGTGGATCGAGGAGAGGACGTCGTCCTGCACGAGGCGCTGCGACAGGATGATCGCGTCCTCGTAGTTGTGACCCTCCCACGGCATGAACGCCACGAGCAGGTTCTTGCCGAGCGCCATCTCACCGTTCTCGGTGGCCGGCCCGTCGGCGAGGACCTGGCCCTCGATGACCCGGTCGCCCTCGGAGACGACGACCTTCTGGTTGACCGAGGTGCCCTGGTTCGAGCGGGAGAACTTGGCCATCCGGTACGTGGTGTACGTGCCGTCGTCGTTGGCGACGGTGATGTAGTCGGCCGAGACCTCCTGGACGACACCGTCCTTGTCGGCCTTCGGCACGTCACCGGCGTCGGTGGCGCAGCGGTACTCCATGCCGGTGCCGACGAGCGGGGCCTCGGACTTGATCAGCGGCACCGCCTGCCGCATCATGTTCGCGCCCATGAGGGCACGGTTGGCGTCGTCGTGCTCGAGGAACGGGATCATGGCCGTCGCGACCGACACCATCTGGCGCGGCGAGACGTCCATGTAGTCGACCTCGGTCGGCGGGACGTAGTCGACCTCGCCACCACGGCGGCGGACCAGAACGCGCGGCTCGGTGAAGCGGAGCTCGTCGTTCAGGGTCGCGTTCGCCTGGGCGATGACGTAGCGGTCCTCTTCGTCGGCCGTGATGTAGTCGACCTCGTCGGTGACCTGACCGTCGACGACCTTGCGGTACGGCGTCTCGATGAAGCCGAACGCGTTGACGCGGCCGTACGAGGCGAGCGAACCGATCAGACCGATGTTCGGGCCTTCGGGGGTCTCGATCGGGCACATGCGTCCGTAGTGGGACGGGTGCACGTCTCGGACCTCGAAGCCGGCCCGCTCACGGGACAGACCACCGGGACCCAGCGCCGAGAGACGACGCTTGTGCGTCAGACCCGACAGCGGGTTGTTCTGGTCCATGAACTGCGACAGCTGGCTGGTGCCGAAGAACTCCTTGATGGAGGCGACGACCGGCCGGATGTTGATCAGGGTCTGCGGCGTGATCGCCTCGACGTCCTGCGTGGTCATGCGCTCACGCACGACGCGCTCCATACGAGCCAGACCCGTACGGACCTGGTTCTGGATGAGCTCGCCGACGTTACGCAGACGACGGTTGCCGAAGTGGTCGATGTCGTCGGTCTCGACGACGATGTCCCGGCCCGACTCGCCGATCGTCTCGGTCTCGCCCGCGTGAAGCTTCACGAGGTACTTGATCGTGGCGATGACGTCGTCGGTGGTCAGGACACCGGCGTCCAGCGGCTCATCCGCGCCGAGCTTCTTGTTCACCTTGTAGCGGCCGACCTTCGCGAGGTCGTAGCGCTTCGGGTTGAAGTAGAGGTTCTCGAGCAGCGTCTGAGCGGCCTCACGGGTCGGCGGCTCGCCCGGACGGAGCTTGCGGTAGATGTCGAGCAGCGCGTCGTCCTGGCCCTGGGTGTGGTCCTTCTCCAGGGTGGCGCGCATGGACTCGTACTCGCCGAACTCCTGCAGGATCTGCTCGGTGGTCCAGCCGAGAGCCTTGAGGAGGACGGTGACGGACTGCTTGCGCTTGCGGTCGATGCGGACACCGACCATGTCGCGCTTGTCGATCTCCATCTCCAGCCAGGCACCCCGGGACGGGATGATCTTGGCGGAGAAGATGTCCTTGTCGGACGTCTTGTCGATCGAGGAGTCGAAGTAGACGCCCGGCGAACGGACCAGCTGCGAGACCACGACACGCTCGGTGCCGTTGATGACGAAGGTGCCCTTGTTCGTCATGAGCGGGAAATCGCCCATGAAGACCGTCTGGGACTTGATCTCACCGGTCTCGTTGTTGGTGAACTCGGCCGTGACGAAGAGCGGGGCGCCGTACGTGAAGTCACGGTCCTTGCACTCGTCGATCGAGTTCTTCGGGGGCTCGAAGCGGTGGTCGCGGAAGGTCAGCGACATCGACCCGGAGAAGTCCTCGATCGGAGAGATCTCCTCGAAGATCTCTTCCAGACCCGACTTCCTGGGGACGTCCTGTCCCGACTCGAGAGCTGCCTCGACGCGAGCCTTCCAGGCGGCGTTACCGAGCAGCCAGTCAAAGCTCTCGGTCTGCAGCGCGAGGAGGTTCGGAACCTCGAGGGGCTCCTTGATCTTTGCAAAGGAGATGCGCAGCGGGGCGGTGCTGGCGCCGTTGTTCGTATTGGTCGAGGCGTTGCGCGAGGCGGCCAAGAGGGGGTCCTTCCGAGGGCTCGGACTCACTACGCGCGTACCGGTCCCCAGCGACGCAGAGGGACAGACATTTCCCGATATGGTCAAAAGCCCAGGTCAGGTCAGGTCTGCCGACAATGCTCTCGCGAGGTCATGCCCCAGGTGACGGGCAGGGGGCAGCTAACAGGCAGCGCAAAGGGTCAGTGTAGCCACTTGGCCCACTGATGTCCAGGGCGAGTTTTTCGCGACCCTCGTTGTTCTCAACTCCGCGGTACCTCGCGCCGTGTGGCGCACCTCGATACTGCCCGTTCCGCCGTCGATCCATGCCTCGGATACGGATCGTTGTGACGACGCGTCCTGAGAATTGCGCGCTGCGTGCGGTTCGTCAAGGCCCCCCGGTCAGCGGGGCGCACGGCGAAGATCACCATACTCCGCCCGGAACGGCCCGTACGACCGCCGCCACGCCCATCCCCGGGTACGCCGAAGGGCGACCACCCGGATGGGTGATCGCCCTTGGCGAGGCGCCTGAGAGGCGCCAGAACGAGTCAGGAGACTCGCAGGGTCTTACTTGACCGTGACGGAGGCGCCGGCGGCCTTGAGGGACTCGGCAGCCTTCTCCGCGGCCTCCTTGGCGACCTTCTCGAGAACCGGCTTCGGGGTGCCGTCGACGAGGTCCTTGGCCTCCTTCAGGCCCAGGGAGGTGAGCTCACGCACGACCTTGATGACCTGGATCTTCTTCTCGCCGGCACCCTCGAGGATGACGTCGAACTCGTCCTGCTCCTCGACAGCGTCGACCGGGGCACCGGAGACCGGGCCGGCAACGGCGACGGCCGCGGCGGCGGTGACGTCGAACTTCTCCTCGAAGGCCTTCACGAACTCGGAGAGCTCGATGAGGGTCATCTCCTCGAACTGGGCGAGGAGGTCGTCCTGAGAGAGCTTCGCCATGATGGGCGATCCTTCCACTAATTCGGCAGGTGCCGGATGTATATAGAGGCGGGCGTAACGGCCCGCTACGACCCACGCACTAGGCGGCGCGGATCAGTGCGCGAGCCGAATTACTCGGCACCGCCCTGCTCGGCGAGCTTGACGCGAAGCGCCTCCGCGGTGCGGACGAACTTCGACGGCAGCGCCTGGAGGAGCGAAGCAGTCTGGGACTGCTTGCCCTTGAAGGCACCGGCCAGCTTGCTGAGCAGAACCTCGCGGGACTCGAGGTCCGCAAGCTTCTTGATCTCATCGGCGGAGAGCGCCTTACCATCAAGGACACCGCCCTTGATGATGAGATTCGGGTTGTCCTTGGCGAAGTCACGAAGACCCTTCGCCGACACCACCGGGTCACCGGTGATGAAGGCGGCGCCCGTCGGACCGGTGAACTGGTCGTCGAGCGAGGTGATCCCGGCCTCGTTGGCCGCAATCTTGGTCAGCGTGTTCTTCACCACGGTGTACTGGGCGTTCTCACCGAGCGAACGGCGCAGCGTCTTGAGCTGGGCCACGGTGAGACCCCGGTACTCGGTCACCACGACGGCGCTCGAGCTCTGGAACATGTCCTTGAGCTCGGCTACCGCGGCAGCCTTGTCGGGCCTTGCCATAGAGCGTCGGCCTCCTTCCGGGTGATGAGGACCGCTCAGAAGGGGCTGAACAATGAAAAACGCCCCGGCGCAGGCGCACGGGGCTCAGCTCCACCGGATCGAAATCGAACCGGGAACTCTTCCACGATCACCTGCGCGGGCCGTTCGCATCTCAGCGAACCTTCGGCCACCGGACCCTCTTGCGAGAGCACGGCAACGACCAGCGGTCTTTGGCTTCTGTGGAAGAGTACGTGACGGTGGCGGCCAGGAGCAAATCCGCCCGTACGGCTCAGTCGGCGCTCAGTCGGCTCAGGCCTGGCTGCCGGTCCCGCTGCCGCCCTCGCCGCCCGCCTCGCCCATCTCCTTCAGCATCTTGAAGAGGTCGACGGTGTCCTTGGCCGGCGGGGCCTTGACCGCGGCCTCGGCGCCGTAGTCCGAGTAGTGGGCCACGATCGAGACCGCGCCCTGGGGCGTCTTCATGCCGATGTCCATCTTCACCGGGTAGCCGTCGCCGTTCACCCACAGCTCGGTGTCGTACCCCGTGATGCCGGACTTCTTGATGTTCGCGATCAGGTCCTTGCGCTCCTGCTCGGAGAGCACGTCGAGGGACTTGTTCGTGGCGATCATCTGCTCGAGGGTCAGCGAGCCCTTGTAGTGCTGCGCCTCCACGCCGTCGACCTTCTCCGGGCCCACGTGCTTCAGGTTCGGCGAGTCCAGCATCAGGGCGATCTGCTTGGCCGGGTCCTGGTTCATGTTCTCCAGGCCGCCGGTCATCGACTTCTGGAGGTCCTTGTCCCCGGACATCCCCGCGGCGGCCTTGAGGTCGAGCTTCATCCAGCGCTTGCCGTCCGTCTCGGCGGCCAGCTTGGTGCCGAGGTCCATGTACATCGCGCCGTCGAGCATGATCATGCGCACCTGGTCGGGGGCGTCAGGGTCTCCGGCGGCGAGCATCGAGCCCTTGACGGTCATGTCCATCGCCGCCGGGTCCCAGCCCTGGACGCCGGTCATCTCCATGGTGCCGCCGCCCTCCAGGCCGGCCGGCATCGTCATGGTCATCTTGACCTTCGCCGACTTCGCGGCCGAGGTCTTCTCGTACGCGGCCTGGATGACCTTCGTGACGGCCGCCTGGGTCTGCAGCTGCGGCTTCGCGGGCGCGTCCGCCGCCTTCTTCTTCCCCTCGTCGCCGTCCTGACAGCCCGCGACGCCGGCCACGACGGCCACGGCGACCAGCGAGACGCCGGCGCGCTTCCACGCGGTCTTGCCCATGAGTCCCCACCCCAAAAAATCTTCAGTTGCTCGGTCATCTGAACGGTATCCCACCGCTCCGACAGCGCCGTACGAAAAAAGCCGGCCCCCGGCCCCTCCGGAGAGGGGCTGGGGGCCGGCTGACCACTCAGTGAGCCGATGGGGCTCAGACCGCGGCCGGGTCCTCCTCGACGAGGAGGTTGCGGGTGCGGTTGGAGTCCAGCGGGATGCCGGGGCCCATCGTCGTCGTCAGGGTCGCCTTCTTGATGTAGCGGCCCTTGGCGGCGGACGGCTTCAGACGGAGGATCTCGTCCAGAGCCGCGGCGTAGTTCTCGACCAGCTTCGTCTCGTCGAAGGAGACCTTGCCGATGATGAAGTGCAGGTTCGAGTGCTTGTCGACGCGGAACTCGATCTTGCCGCCCTTGATGTCGTTGACAGCCTTGGCGACATCGGGGGTGACGGTGCCGGTCTTCGGGTTCGGCATGAGACCACGCGGGCCGAGGACGCGGCCGAGGCGGCCGACCTTGCCCATGAGGTCCGGGGTGGCGACGACGGCGTCGAACTCGTTCAGGCGCTGGCCCTTGGAGATCTCGTCGATGAGCTCGTCGGAACCGACGATGTCGGCGCCAGCGGCGACTGCGGCCTCGGCACGGTCACCGGTCGCGAAGACCAGGACCCGGGCGGTCTTACCGGTGCCGTGCGGGAGGTTCACGGTGCCACGGACCATCTGGTCGGCCTTGCGCGGGTCGACGCCCAGGCGGAAGGCGACCTCGACGGTGCCGTCGAACTTGGTGGCGGCGGTGTCCTTGGCGAGACGGACGGCCTCGAGGGGGGCGTAGTTACGCTCCCGGTCGATCTTGGCGTCCGCGCTGCGGAGAGCCTTGCTGCGCTTCACTTCTGCTCCTGTTGGTTCAGGTATGGAGTCGTGGTGCGGGCCGCGCAGGCCCTACCACTGGAGGTCACGAGGGGGGGTGATCAGCCCTCGACCGTGATGCCCATGGAACGGGCGGTGCCGGCGACGATCTTCGACGCGGCGTCAAGGTCGGTGGTGTTCAGGTCGGGAAGCTTGACCGTGGCGATCTCGCGGACCTGGGCGGCCGTCAGCTTGGCAACCTTGGTCTTGTGCGGCTCGGCGGAGCCCTTGGCCACACCCGCGGCCTTGAGGATCAGCTTGGCGGCCGGCGGAGTCTTGGTGATGAAGGTGAAGCTGCGGTCGTCGTAGACCGTGATCTCCACCGGCACGACCATGCCACGCTGCGACTCGGTCGCGGCGTTGTAGGCCTTGCAGAACTCCATGATGTTGACGCCGTGCTGGCCGAGCGCGGGGCCGACCGGCGGGGCCGGGTTGGCCGCACCAGCGTTGATCTGGAGCTTGATAAGCCCCGTGACCTTCTTCTTCTTGGGAGGCATTGCTCTCTCCGGGTCCTAGTGAGAGTGTTCAGCCCGCCATCCGGTCATCCGGATGCAGGCATACCGCACAACGATAACGGGTATAGACGTGCGGCTAAAAACCGAGCAGGTCAGAGCGGCTGTGAGAGCCACTCTGACCTGGTCGGAAACCGATGTACCCCGTGGGGTCAGTTCTTCTGGATCTGGTCGAAGCTGAGCTCGACCGGGGTCTCGCGACCGAAGATCTCGACGAGGCCCTTGACCTTCTTCGAGTCGGCGTTGATCTCGTTGATCGTGGCCTGCAGGGTGGCGAAGGGGCCGTCGGTGACGGTGACCGAGTCGCCGACCTCGAAGTCCAGGACCTCGACGGTGACCTTGCGGGCCGGAGCCGGCTTGCCCTCGGCCTCGGCGGCCTCGCGAGCGGCCTTCTCCTCGGCCTCGGGGGCGAGCATCTTGACGATCTCGTCCAGGGTCAGCGGGTACGGGTCGTAGGCGTTGCCCACGAAGCCGGTGACGCCGGGGGTGTTGCGGACGACGCCCCAGGACTCGTTCGTCAGATCCATGCGGACGAGAACGTAGCCGGGCAGCTTGTTCTGCCGGACGTTCTTGCGCTCGCCGTTCTTGATCTGGACGATCTCTTCCTCGGGCACCTCGGCCTGGTAGATGAACTCCTCGACGTTCAGCGAGACGGCGCGCTGCTCCAGGTTGGCCTTCACGCGCTTCTCGTAGCCCGCGTAGGTGTGGATCACGTACCACTCGCCGGGCAGGCCGCGGAGTTCGTCACGCAGCGCCTGGATCGGGTCGACGGGAGCGGCGGGCTCCTCCTCGGCCTCTTCGGCCTCGGCGTCCTCTTCGGTTTCGGCCTCGACGTCGTCGGAGTCGTCCTCGTCGGACTCGACCTCGACGTCGGACTCGTCGGACTCGACGTCGTCGGACTCGGACTCGACGTCGGAGTCTTCGTCCTCGATCTGGAGGGCGGCCTCTTCGGCAGCCTCGCCCGCAGCGGCGTCAGCAGCCTCGGCCTGGTCCTCGTCGGCCGCCTCGAGGATGTCGAGCTCGTCCTCGGACACAGACTCGTTCAGGTTCGGGTCAGACACGGTGGCTGCTTCTTCCTGGTTACAGATGGGGTGGAACAAGAAGTCAGCCGAAGACGTACTTGACTGCTTCCTGGAAGCCATAGTCAATCACGGTGACAAGGCCGATCATGATGACAACGAAGACAATCACTACCGTGGTGTACGTCGTCAGCTGGCTGCGAGTGGGCCAGACGACCTTGCGAAGCTCCGCGACGATCTGGCGGTAGAAGAGCGCGAGACGGCCCAGAGGGCCCTTCTTTCCGCGCTTGCCGCCCTTGCGGGCCTTCTTCTTCGAGTCCGGAGCCTCGTCCTCGGCATCAGGCATGTCGATGGAGCCCACGGCGTCCGTCACGCTTCTCACCTGATCCCGGGTCATGGCAGTGCCGTGCCGGGTGGATCCGCACGGCGGTGCATAGAAGTACGTACATGCGCACACATCCTGGCGGTGTGTGTAGCAGGGCCGGAGGGACTTGAACCCCCAACCGCCGGTTTTGGAGACCGGTGCTCTACCAATTGAGCTACGACCCTTTGCGGCTTCCCCAACCTACCGCATCGTGAGACGTGGTCGGTGAGGGCCAACGAGCAGTGAGTGTACGTGTTCATGAGCCCCACGTCGAACAGAAAGCAGCCAAGCGTCCCGGCCGCCCCACCCGCGACCAGGAATGACCGTTCGTGTCCGCTCCCTGAAACCTGTGTGCCGCGCGGGAAGCGGGTCTGGGAGCATGGGCCGTATGAGCGCTGCTACCCCTCCGACCGAGCGCCGGGTCTCCGCCCGCATCGGTGCGATCTCCGAGTCCGCCACCCTCGCCGTCGACGCCAAGGCCAAGGCCCTCAAGGCCGCCGGGCGCCCGGTGATCGGTTTCGGCGCGGGTGAGCCCGACTTCCCGACGCCTGACTACATCGTCGAAGCCGCCGTCGAGGCGTGCAAGAACCCGAAGTTCCACCGCTACACGCCGGCCGGCGGCCTGCCCGAGCTGAAGGCCGCGATCGTCGCCAAGACGCTGCGCGACTCCGGCTACGAGGTCGACGCCTCCCAGGTCCTGGTGACCAACGGCGGCAAGCAGGCGATCTACGAGGCCTTCGCCGCGATCCTCGACCCGGGCGACGAGGTCATCGTCCCGGCCCCGTACTGGACGACGTACCCCGAGTCGATCCGGCTCGCGGGCGGTGTCCCGGTCGACGTCGTCGCCGACGAGACCACCGGCTACCGCGTCTCGGTGGAGCAGCTGGAGGCGGCGCGCACGGAGCGGACGAAGGTCGTCCTCTTCGTCTCCCCCTCCAACCCGACCGGCGCCGTGTACAGCGAGGCCGAGACCGAGGCGATCGGCCGCTGGGCCGTCGAGCACGGTCTGTGGGTGCTGACGGACGAGATCTACGAGCACCTGGTCTACGGCAGCGCCTCGGCCGTCTCCCTGCCGGCGGTCATGCCGGAGCTGCGCGACAAGTGCATCGTGGTCAACGGTGTCGCCAAGACGTACGCGATGACCGGCTGGCGCGTGGGGTGGATCATCGGCCCGAAGGACGTCGTGAAGGCCGCGACGAACCTGCAGTCGCACGCCACGTCGAACGTGAGCAACGTCGCGCAGGCCGCCGCCCTCGCCGCCGTCTCGGGCGACCTGAAGGCCGTCGAGGAGATGGGCCGCGCCTTCGACCGGCGCCGGCAGACGATCGTGCACATGCTCAACGAGATCGAGGGCGTCTACTGCCCGACGCCCGAGGGCGCGTTCTACGTGTACCCGTCGGTGAAGACGCTGCTCGGCAAGGAGATCCGCGGCAAGCGCCCGCAGACCTCGGTCGAGCTGGCCGCGCTGATCCTGGACGAGGCCGAGGTCGCGGTCGTCCCGGGCGAGGCCTTCGGCACGCCGGGCTACCTGCGGCTCTCGTACGCCCTCGGTGACGACGACCTCAAGGAGGGCGTGGCCCGGATCCAGAAGCTGCTCGCGGAGGCCCGCGACTAGTCGCGGTTCCGCTCCCGGGCCCCTGGTTCTCCGGAACCGGGGGCCCGTTTTTACGTTCTAGCAAGGTCCCGATCGGGGAAAGGGGCTGTGTTCGTCCATTCGGGTGCGGCAAGATCCTTCAATGGAGCACGTTTCCGAGCACGTTTCCCGCGACATCAATCTGCTGCCCAAGGCCCATCTGCATCTGCACTTCACGGGTTCGATGCGGCCCTCGACGCTCATGGAGCTGGCCGACAAGTACGGCGTCCATCTCCCGGAGGCGCTCAAGGGCGGCACCCCGCCGAAGCTGCGGGCCACCGACGAGCGCGGCTGGTTCCGCTTCCAGCGGCTGTACGACATCGCCCGGTCCTGCCTGCGGGAGCCCGAGGACATCCGGCGCCTTGTGCGCGAGGCGGCCCAGGAGGACGTGCGGGACGGCTCGGGGTGGCTGGAGATCCAGGTCGACCCGACCTCGTACGCCCCGCTGCTCGGCGGCCTGATCCCGGCCATGGAGGTCATCCTGGACGCGGTCGACTCGGCCGCCCGGGAGACCGGTCTCGGGATGCGGGTCGTGGTGGCGGCGAACCGGATGAAGCACCCGCTGGAGGCCCGTACGCTCGCCCGGCTCGCCGTGCGGTACGCGGACCGGGGCGTGGTCGGCTTCGGGCTCTCCAACGACGAGCGCCGGGGCATGGCCCGCGACTTCGACCGGGCCTTCGCGATCGCCCGCGACGGCGGCCTCCTTGCGGCCCCGCACGGCGGCGAACTGACGGGCCCTTCGTCCGTACGGGACTGCCTGGACGACCTCCGGGCGGCGCGGATCGGCCACGGGGTGCGGGCGGCGGAGGACCCCCGGGTGCTGCGCAAGCTCGCCGAGAAGGGCGTGACCTGCGAGGTCTGCCCGGCGTCGAACGTGGCCCTCGGGGTCTACGAGAAGCACGAGGACGTCCCGCTGCGGACGCTCTTCGAGGCCGGCGTCCCGATGGCCCTGGGCGCGGACGACCCGCTGCTCTTCGGCTCCCGGCTGGCCGCCCAGTACGAGATCGCCCGCCGCCACCACGCCTTCACGGACACGGAACTGGCCGAGCTGGCCCGCCAGTCGATCCGCGCGTCGGCGGCTCCGGAGGACGTACGGCAGAAGCTGCTCTCGGGCGTCGACGACTGGCTGGCGACACCGGCCGACGTCGCCGGCCGCTAACTGATCCCCGCCGTGAGGGTGCGGGCGAGCGACGGCCGGGCAGGGTTGGGGGTGGCGTACTGAGGAGGCGAGCGCCCCTCACAGGCAGTCGTCACCCCGCGCCTCCACCGGGCGGTACGTGGTCGTCCGCGGGGTCTCCAGGGACCCTGACGGCCACTCCAGGACCGCCGTCCGATCGGACTTCAGGGTCATGAAGGCCGCCAGGGGGAGGTCGTTCGCCCAGTCGATGATCGTCTGGGATCGCCCGTCGCTCTCGGCCTGCCAAAGGCGCCCCGCGAAGACCGCGTACCGCAGGTCGCACTCCTTGGTCATGTCGTACGGGTACCGCACGCCCCGCTCGGGCCGCTCCGGGCCGAGGGTGGCCGCAGGCTCGTCCCGGTAGCGCCGCGCGGGCTCCTGGCCGAGGCACTCCGGCGCGGGCCCGGCCAGCGGGCGGAAGCGGACTCCGGTCAGGCCGGGCGAGTCGGTCTCGAAGACCGCCGTGTCGGGTTCGGCACGGTCCTTGTGGCCGTCCGTCCAGCTCATGTATCCCGGCATGCGGTCGCTCGCCCACCGCACCGTGACCGCGGACCCGTCGTCGGCCCGCTCCCAGACGCGCCCGCCGAAGACGGCGTACCGCAGGTCGCAGGCGGCGGAGAGGTCGTAGCGGTAGCGCGTGTTCTCGACCGGCGCGCGGGGCCCGGTGTCCAGTGGGTCGTCGGGACCCGACGGCGGCTGGGGCCGGTACTTCCCCTCGTACGGGTACGAGGGGGTGGCGACGGGCTCCGAAGGCGAGGGCGCGGTCGGTGGGCCCGGGTCCGCCCCTTGTCCCTGGACGCCCAGGACCGAGCCGCCCGCGATCGCGAGCGTCGCCGCGCCGGCGGCGAGGGAGCGCCGCAGATGCCGGATCCGCCGCCCGCGTCCGATGACGGTGTTGACCGTGTATTCCGTGTTGACCGTGTTCACGGGCGCGGTGGCCGCGTCCGTCTCCTCGGCCAGGTCGCGCAGTCCGCGCCGCAGGGACTCCTCGGAACCGTCCATCACGCGCCCCTTCCCGTTCCCGCGTATCCGGCGAGCGCGCCGGCGGCCCGCAGCCGTTCCAAGGCCCTGTTGGTCCGGCTCTTGACCGTCCCGGGCGAGCAGCCGAGCAGTGCGGCCGTTTGTTCCACGGACAGGTCCTCGTAGAAGCGCAGCACCACCACCGCGCGCTGCCCGCGGGGCAGGGTCGCGAGCGCGCGGGCCAGTTCGAGGCGCGCGTCGGCACCGTCGGCCATGTCGTGGGCGCCGGGCACGGACGCGCCCTCGTCGCCGGGACGCACGACCTCGGTGTGCCAGCGGCGCCGACGCCAGGTCGCGTAGAGGTTCACGACGACCTTGCGGGCGTACGCCTGCGGCGAGTCCCAGCGGCCCGCGCCGCCCCAGCGCAGATAGACCTTGACCAGCGCCGCCTGCACAAGATCCTCGGCGGCATGCGGGTCCCCGGTCAGGAGCCGGGCGGTGCGCAGGAGTGAGGCGTACGCCGACTCCGCGAAGTCGGCGAACTCCGGTGGGGCGGTCCCCTCCACAGCTCCCCCTCGACGAGCGTGCGGCCCCGCTACCCGGGAGCCTGTCACTCACTCGACAACGTGGGGGACCCGAAAGGTTCCACGGGTGTTTCGGATCCAATATTTCGGATCCGAAACATTGGATCCGAAGCATGGGCCCGACGCATTGGATCCGAGATATTGGATCCAATACATCGGATCCGAAGGATCAGAGGCTGACGCCGACCGTCACCGGCTCGTTGACCAGCGTGACCCCGAAGGCGTCCCGCACGCCGGCGACGACCTCGCGGGCGAGCGCGAGGAGGTCCTCGGTGGTGGCCTCGCCCCGGTTGGTGAGCGCGAGGGTGTGCTTGGTGGAGATACGGGCGGGGCCGGAGCCGTACCCCTTGGTGAAGCCGGCCTTGTCGATGAGCCAGGCGGCCGAGGTCTTGACCTGCCCGTCCTCGCCCGCCGGGTACGCGGGCGGGGTCACGTCCGGGCCGAGGCGTCCGGCGACGCGCGTGAGGAAGGTCTCGTACTCCCCCGCCGTCAGGATGGGGTTGGTGAAGAAGGAGCCGGCGGACCAGGTGTCGTGGTCGGCCGGGTCCAGGACCATGCCCTTCCCGGCGCGGAGGCCGAGGACCGTCTTCCGGGCCCGGGCGAGCGGGACACGGTCACCGGCCTCGACGCCGAGGGCACGGGCGGTCTCCGCGTACTTGATCGGCGCCGAAAGCCCGTCCGCGTCCTCGAGGTCGAAGCGGACGCGCAGCACGACGTAGCGGTCCGGGTCGTCCTTGAAGCGGCTGTGGCGGTACGAGAAGGCGCACTCGGCGTTGGTGAGGGTGACGGTCTCGTCGGCCCGGCGGTCGTACGCGACGACCTCGGTGATCGTCGCGGAGACGTCCTGCCCGTAGGCGCCCACGTTCTGGATCGGGGTCGCGCCAGCCGATCCAGGGATCCCGGCCAGGCACTCGATCCCGGCGAGCCCGGCGTCGACGGTCCGGGCGACGGCGTCCGTCCAGACCTCGCCGGCGGCCAGCTCCAGCTTCGTACCGTCGAGCGTGAAGCCGGTGGTGGCGATGCGCAGGGCGGTTCCGTCGAAGCCCTTGTCGCCGATGACCAGGTTGGATCCACCGCCGATGACCAGCAGCGGGGTGCCCGCGCGGTCGGCTTCGCGGACGGCGGCGATCACCTCGTCGTCGGTGACGGCCGTGATGAGCCGCGCGGCGGGGCCGCCGAGCCGGAAGGTGGTCAGGGGGGCGAGGGGGGCGTCGTGGAGTTCCTGCACGGGCTCAAGAGTACGGGCCCATTGCGTGCGCAATAGGTTGTGGCCCGCGCCG
Organism: Streptomyces sp. NPDC058579; assembly: GCF_042718575.1. NCBI lineage: Bacteria > Bacillati > Actinomycetota > Actinomycetes > Kitasatosporales > Streptomycetaceae > Streptomyces > Streptomyces sp. NPDC058579. The sequence goes on along the minus strand of NZ_JBHXPI010000036.1, from coordinate 36,339 downwards.
GCCGTGAGCGGCCGGGGCAGGGCCGCAGCCCGATCGGCTGCGGCCCGGCCCCGGCTCGCTCCGCGTCAGGCGGCGACCACGTCCCGCTCGCCGCCGTCGACGTCGACACCGGCCTCCTCCGCCTCCGCATCCTTCTTCTCCCGCTCCTGCCTCCGCCTGGACGGCGCGAAGAGGACCGCCACCGCGCCGAGGGCCACGGCGCCCGAGCCGACCCAGAGTGCGGGCTGCAGGCCGTCCACGAACTGCTGTGCCGAGCCGTAGCCGCCCTGCGCCGCGAAGATCGAGGCCATCACCGCCACGCCGAGCGCGCCGCCTACCTCGCGCAGGGCGTTGTTCGCGCCGGACGCGATGCCCTGCTCGGACGGGCGGACGCTGGACATGACCAGGTTCGCCGCCGGGGCGAAGTACAGCGCCATGCCGACGCCGCTGATGATCAGGGCGGGGAGCTGGGCGGCGTACGAGGCGTCGGCGGTGACGACGAGCGCGAACCAGGCGAGGCCCAGGGCCTGGAGGGCGAGACCGGCCGCGACGACCGGGCGGCCGCCGATCCGGTCGGACAGCGCGCCCGCGATGGGCGCGACGATCATCGGCATGCCGGTCCAGGGCAGCATCCGCAGCCCCGCCTCGGTGGGCGAGTACCCGAGGACGCCCTGCATGTACTGGCTGAGCAGGAAGATCGAGCCGAACATGCCGAGGAACATCAGCAGGCTCGCCGCGTTGATGCCGGCGAAGGCGCGGTTCCTGAAGAGCCGCATGGGCAGCATCGGCGCCTTGCCGCGTATGCCGTGGCGGACGAAGGCGGCCAGGAGCGCGCCGCCGGCGACGAGCCCGGTGAGCACGGTGACGGAGGCCCAGCCGTCGATCGGGCCGCGGATCAGCGCGTACACGATGCCGAAGAGGCCGCCGCTGGCGAGGAGGGTGCCGACGATGTCGAGGCGGGCGCCGGTGCCGTACGACTCGGCGAGGCGCAGCCGGGCGAGCGGCAGCAGGGCGAGGCCGAGCGGAACGTTCAGCCAGAAGATCCACTGCCAGGAGATGTGCTCGGTGAGGCTGCCGCCGATGAGGGGTCCGGAGGCGACGGCGAGTCCGTTGACGGCGCCCCAGATGCCGAAGGCCATCCCGCGCTTGGCGGCCGGGACGGCCGCGGTGAGCAGGGTGAGGGTGAGCGGCATCATGATCGCGGCGCCGACGCCCTGGACGGCCCGGGCGGCGATCAGCGCGTCGATGCCGGGGGCGAGGGCGGCGCCGGCGGAGGCGAGGGTGAAGACCGCGATGCCGACGACGAAGAGCCGGCGGCGGCCGAAGCGGTCGCCGAGGGCGGCGCCGAACATGAGCAGGACGGCGAACGTGAGGGTGTACGCGCTCACGGTCCATTCGAGGTCGTCCAGCGCGCCCCCGAGGTCCTCGCGGATCGAGGGCAGGGCGGTGGTGACGACGAGGTTGTCGAGGGCCGCCATGAATCCGGCGACGCTGGTGATCACGAGGGCCCAGACGACGGAACCGCGGCGGGCTGCGGGCTGGTTCATGGCTCTGCCTCTCCCAACGCCACTTAGTTATTGATGACTAACTTCCGCGATCATGAGAATCCGCGGAGGAAGGACGACGCGTGGCGCTACTTCTCCAGCCGTCCGAGATTCCGGGCGGAGGGGTACAAGCCCTCCCAGACCCGGTGCTCGGGCGGGAATCCCATGGCGACGAGGGTGTTGATGAGCATCCCGTACGCCAGGAAGGTCGTGGTCTCGTTCACGTCGGCGCCGAGCGCGAGGTGGACGGTCTCCCAGAGCTCCATCCAGCCCGCTCGCACGGCCTCGCCGAACTCATGGTCGCCGGCCGCTTCGGCGGCGGCGACCGTCGTGTACACCTGCATCTGCATCAGGAGCCGGTCCGGGTCCTCGGCGACGATCCTGGTGTACGCGTTGGCCATGGCACGCAGGGCCTCCTCCCCCGACAGCCCCTCGGCGGCGTCCGCGAAGACCTTGATGGTGTCCGCGACGCAGCGCTCGGAGGCGGCGAGGAAGATCGCCTTCTTTCCGGGGAAGAGGCGGAAGAGGTACGGCTGCGAGACTCCGACGCGCTTGGCAATGGCCTCGGTGGACGTGCCGTAGTACCCGCCGCGACTGAACTCGCTCATCGCGGCACGGATCACACTCTCGCGTCGCTCCTCCGCACTCATCCTGGCCATATTTCGAAGTTAGTACTCAATCACTAACAGCGCAACCCGGAAGAAAAGGGCGACCGCGCACAGGCGGCCGCCCCTCCCGAAACCGGTCCGGTTACGCCAGCCTGACCACGGCCCGGGACATGCCCAGGACCTTCTGGCCGGCCGACATCGCGGTCAGGTCCACCCGGACCAGGCCGTCGTCCAGCTTCGCCGCGACCTTGGCGCTGACCTCGATCAGGGCGCCCTCGTCGTCGTTCGGCACGACCACGGGCTTGGTGAAGCGCACGCCGTACTCGACGACGGCGGCCGGGTCGCCGGCCCAGTCGGTGACGACGCGGACGGCCTCGGCCATGGTGAACATGCCGTGGGCGATGACGTCCGGCAGGCCGACCTCGCGGGCGAACTTCTCGTTCCAGTGGATCGGGTTGAAGTCCCCGGAGGCACCGGCGTACCGCACGAGCGTGGCGCGCGTCACGGGGAAGGTGGCCGTCGGCAGCTCGGTGCCGACCTCGACCTCGTCGTATGCGATCTTCGCGGTCATGGCTCAGGCCTCCTCGGGCGCGCGGGACACGAGCTTGGTCCAGGCGGTCACGACGTGCTCGCCGGTCGCGTCGTGGACCTCACCGCGGATGTCCAGGATGTCGTTGCCCGCCATCGACTTGATCGCCTCGATGGTCGTGGTGACCGAGAGCCGGTCCCCCGCCCGTACGGGACGGGTGTAGACGAACTTCTGGTCGCCGTGCACGACACGGCTGTAGTCCAGGCCCAGCTGCGGGTCCTCGACGACCTGACCGGCCGCCTTGAACGTGATCGCGAACGGGAAGGTCGGCGGGGCGATCACATCGGGGTGGCCGAGGGCCTTCGCCGCCTCCTGGTCGACGTAGGCGGGATTCGCGTCACCGATCGCCTCGGCGAACTCGCGGATCTTCTCCCGGCCGACCTCGTAGGGCGCGGTGGGCGGATAGGTCCGGCCCACGAAGGACTGGTCGAGCGCCATGGACTCGTTACCTCCTGTGCTTTGTTGCCGACAAACGACACGAGGCCGCCCCCTGGTGGGGACGGCCTCGTGTACGAGCCTGTTTAGCGCGTCTCGCGGTGCGCCGTGTGCGAGTTGCAGCGAGGGCAGTGCTTCTTCATCTCCATGCGATCCGGGTTGTTACGCCGGTTCTTCTTGGTGATGTAGTTCCGCTCCTTGCACTCCACGCAGGCCAGCGTGATCTTCGGGCGGACGTCGGTGGCAGCCACGTGAGTGCTCCTTGGACGGACGGATGGACGGATGAACGCATAAAAGAGTAGCCGATCGAAGGACCGACCCCACAATCGGCTACCGTGTGTAGCGGTGACCGGACTTGAACCGGTGACACAGCGATTATGAGCCGCTTGCTCTACCGACTGAGCTACACCGCTTTGATGATCTGGCTCCCACCCGAGGGTAGGTCCCTTCTCACCAGAGCCCCAATACGGAATCGAACCGTAGACCTTCTCCTTACCATGGAGACGCTCTACCGACTGAGCTATTGGGGCGAGCGATGAAGACATTACACGGTCCTCCGCCGATCGCCCAAATCCGTTTCGAAGCCCCACCGACGGGCACGCGCGCGTGCCTCGGACCGGCGCACGCGGGGGCTGACCACGCCCGTCCCGTACGCCACACGTACGCCACTCGTGGCACTCATCAGTACGACTATTGCCCACCTCCTCGAAGGGCGGGCGCCCCGCCCCTAGGCTCGGCCCCACGCTGCGTGATCTTGATCTTGAGCTGAACCTGACCGTGAGCTCGAGGAGCCTTGAGGAGGCCGATGTCAGCCGACAGCAAGCAGCCCCAGCCGCCCGACGACCGGTCCGCCGCCACCGCCGACTCCACCTCGCTCCTGCTCTCCAACGCCCGGCTCACGGACGGCCGGACGGTCGACGTACGCCTGGTCGGCGGCCGGATCGAGGCCGTGGGCACGGCGGGCAGCCTCACCGCCGTCGGAGCCCGCGTCGACCTGGCCGGCTATCTGCTGCTCCCCGCCCCCGCCGAGCCGCACGCGCACGCCGACACCGCGCTCAGCGCCGACTCCCCGGGCCCCGTCTCGTACGCCCCCGAGGAGGTGCAGCGGCGGGCCACCGAGGCCGCGCTGCTCCAGCTCGGCCACGGCTCGACCGCGCAGCGCGCCCACGTGCGGATCGGCGACGTCCACGGGCTCGGCCCGCTGGAGGCCGTGCTCCAGGCCCGGCGCTCGCTGCGCGGCCTGGTGGACCTGACCACGGTCGCGGTGCCCCGGCTGCTGACCGGCACGGCGGGCGCGGACGGGCTCGCGATGCTGCGGGACGCCGTGAAGATGGGCGCGAGCGTGGTGGGCGGCTGCCCGGACCTCGATCCGGACCCGGCGGGGTACGTGGAGGCGGTCCTGGAGGTGGCGGCCGAGCAGGGCTGCCCGGTCGACCTGCACACCGACGCGGACGACCCGGCGCGGCTGGCCCGGTTCGCGGCCATGGCGGGCGGGCTGCGGCCCGGCGTGACGATCGGCCCGTGCGCGGGCCTCTCCCGGCTGCCCCCGGACGCGGCGCGGCGGGCCGCGGACCAGTTGGCGGCGGCCGGCGTGACGGTCGTCTGCCTGCCGCAGGGCGGCTGCGAGGCGACCGAGCGGCGCGGGGCGGCGCCGGTGCGGCTGCTGCGGTCGGCGGGGGTGCTGCTCGCGGCCGGCAGCGGGGCGCTGCGGGACGTCTCGAACCCGGTGGGGCGCGGGGACCCGCTGGAGGCCGCGTATCTGCTGGCCTCGCTCGGCGGGATGGCGGTCGAGGACGCGTACGGGGCGGTCAGCGCGGCGGCGCGCACGGCGATGGGGCTCGCGGAGGTCCGGGTGGAGGCCGGGTTCCCGGCCGAGCTGCTCGCGGTGCGCGGGGAGCGCCTCTCGGGCGTGCTGTCGCTGGCGTACAGCCGGATCGTGGTGCACCGGGGCCGGGTGGTGGCGCGCACCAGCGCCGTACGGGAGTACTGCGACTCGGCGGCGGCGCTCGATCTGCCGCGCCAGGCCCGGCCGGAACGTCCGGAGCCGGGAAGCCCTCCGGCCGGTCCCGTCGTACGGTCGTGAGTATGCGCATTGTCATCGCTGGAGGACACGGTCAGATCGCCCTGCGTCTGGAGCGGCTGCTCTCGGCGGCGGGGCACGAGCCCGCGGGGCTCATCAGAAACCCGGCCCAGGCGGACGACCTGCGGGCGGCCGGCGCGGAACCGATCGTCCTGGACCTGGAGTCGGCCACCGCGGAGACGGTCGCGGCGGCCCTGCGGGGCGCGGACGCGGCGGTCTTCGCGGCGGGCGCGGGCCCGGGCAGCACCGTGGGCCGCAAGGACACGGTGGACCGCGGGGCGGCGGTCCTCTTCGCCGACGCGGCGGAACGGGCGGGAGTACGCCGGTACATCGTCGTCTCGTCGATGGGCGCCGACTCCGCGCACCCGGGCGACGAGGTCTTCGACATCTACCTGCGCGCCAAGGGCGCGGCGGACGACGACGTACGCGCGCGTGGCGCCCTGGACTGGACGATCCTGCGCCCCGGCATGCTGACGAACGACGCGGGCACGGGCCTGGTCCGCCTGGAGGCTGCGACGGGCCGGGGCCCCATCGCCCGCGACGACGTGGCAGCGGTCCTGGCGGAACTCCTGGACACCCCGGCGACGGCGGGCCTGACCCTGGAACTGATCGGCGGCTCGACCCCGGTCACGGTCGCGGTAAAGGCCGTAGCGGGCAACTGACCCCCACCCCGCCCCACTCCCCGGACAACGAAGAAGGTCCCCGGTGCGAACACCGGGGACCTTCTCTATCGCGTGGCGGCGCCAGGATTCGAACCTGGGTAGGCTAAGCCGACGGATTTACAGACTTCCGTTTCTCTGCCTTGCGGACTCGCACTGAACTGGGACGGAGCACCAAACGCTCTGCGAGTGACAGGCGTTCGTCCACGTGTCGTCCACAGTCCCGCAGCAAAGGGCCTGACTGTCAGCCCCAATGGGCACCTGCCGGTTCGCTCTGCCTCAAGATCAGGTCAGCCAAGAACGAGGCGCCGCCACCGTGCACCGGACCGTTTAGGGCCGTATCTGGCGCCCGCCGCCCGAGCATGGCCCAACAGGGACCTGCACTGAGATCGAGCGATCGCGCCCGCGCTTGAGCGCACGAACGTATCCTCCACGCATCAGGGGAGGGCACATGGTGATCAAGAACCTCAGGCAGGGCGACGCTTTGGCCGGCCTACTCATTGACGGGGCACCCGAAACGCCCTACGTCGGGGCCACGCTCACCTACGACGAGCAGAACGGGATCCGCATCGAAGTCCCTTTCCTGTACGCCGCAGACACCGATCAATTTGATCATGTCAGGCAGTGGTTCACGAGCGAACGCCCTCCACGCAACCTCCAGTTCGTGACGAACTCCAAAACGTATTCGCTATTTGGATGCCGCTACGCGGGCCACACGATGACTTCCGGATCCAGCTTCACCCTTGCGTTGATCCAGCCTCAGGAAGTCGTATCAGGGATCAGGGAGGGGAACCTAGCCGACCCTCTGGAAGTCAGGGAATTCTATTCCGATCTGGACGGACTTGCCGAGTGGACGAATCTTCGATCGGTAAGACATGAGGCACGGGCGGGCGAAGATGGGAGAATCCAGCAGTTCACCATTACCGCCGGAAAACCCGAGTCCATCCAGTGGATGCAAGGCGAAGCTCAAATGGAGCTCCGTACAGGATGGTTCACTGGATCAAAGGACCGAGAGTCCAAAGTTGAGGAATGGGTCACCCTAGGAAGCGCGTTCGATACGCCCGTTCCCCTTGATCGCCATTTCATCGAGCATAGAAAAGTCTCCTCATTTCTTAAGTTCCTGTTCGGCGGCCAGGTCGCGTTTCGAAAGCATCGAGTGAGCGATTACCGCTTCGCGAGCCAAACCCCATCAAGCGAGTCGAAGGCTCGACTCCCCCCGCTCGACCTGATCAGCCGTCGCACCTTCAAGGAGTCTTCCAGCCCCAAGCCGAGTAAGAGATCCCTGCTACCCCTTGCCCCCCTCGCGGAGGTGGGCATAGAGGGACTTGAGTCGTGGGCCAGGTCGTACGACCAGTGGGGGCGTTTCATCCATCCGGCGGAAAGCGCACTCAGCAGGCAGGGAGATGCCCTGGAGAACAACGTAATCAGCTTTTCGATGAGCCTTGAGGCAGCAGGGCATCTCTTCGGCGCCGTAGCCGGAGAAGAAGGGACTCTACAGAAGAACGGGAAGGCCACGACATCCACCTACTCATACCGTTGCATTTCTTCGCTCGGGATTGATTGCGAAGGCATCGCAGCATCCACTGTTGGCCTTGCAAAGGCGCTCTCAAATAACTACAACACGATCAAGCACTTCGACCGCGGGGAATTTCCAGACCCAACAGAAACCTACCTTGTCAGCGAAGTTCTGAAGATGACATCGCGACTGATCGCCCTGAGAATCGCCAACCTGAGCGACAGTGTGCGCGAATCTGCGGCGAGACGACTTGGAGCTGATGTGAAACAGGCGTTCGCCCACACAGGGCGCCACATCAGTGACTCTGGGCAATTCGTCGGAACCAAGTAGGCAGGCCAGGGCTGAGTGCAGTCGCGGCGGCCACCACCGTGGCCCACGCCGCGTTCTCCGTGTCCGGGCTTCGGGGTGTCGGACGGGATAGCCGTTCCCTCCAGAGGGAGACGAGCACCGCAAAGGTGACCTCCCGGCCCAGTCTGAGACGGCTGTCGAGCGGCGGGAATGCTACCGAAATGTGTTGAAGATTAGCCACGCGCGTCGCAGCCGCGCATGAAACGACCAACCTTTGATAGGTGGATCGACCCTCACAAGGGGCTCATTCACAGCCTGGAATTCGTGCGAGTTGCGGTCGTACCCGGCGAACGAGGAAACGAACGCATTCTGGGTGATCCTTGCAGGCCACAGGGGACTCTCTTTGTCGCTCAGCAACCCCAAGATCAACCACCCCAGTCCGCCAAGGATCGCTACCGACACCCACTGTGTCAGGGTGTCGCTGTCAGCTTCGGGCAACGCACTCTTGAAGTGGACCTGGGCTAGAACCACCACCCAGATCGCCCCGGCAGATGCCATGGCCCCGATGGCTACCGGCGCAGCAAGCCAGAGTTGAATTAACAACACTGCAAGTACTGGGACCCGGTCTATCACGCCGCGACCCACCACAAGGCAGAAGAATCCGAGCGCGAGCAGCACCCCCGACAGCCACAAGGGCCACCAGACTTCTCGAACAGCTGCGTAATAGATGCCGGGCCCCGCGGCGACAGCAACCACCTTGGGCGACTTTGGCGCTTGCTCCTCGTCATCCATCCGATCATGGACAGTTGATAGGAGAACCGCTGCCGTCCCAACAATGGGGAGGCTCATGCTCACAAATGGTGATCAGGGATCCCCCCGGCCCGTGCGGACGAGTAATGAGGGGTGAGATTGGCTCTTCCAGGGTGCACTTCGAGTCGCAAGCAACGAGCAACGCTGTAGCAGCGAGCCCCAAGGCGGACGCCGCTGTCGACAGATCAAGCAGAGTTCTCCTGGTTGGCCGAGCATCGTCCTCGACGGCGCGCTCTCTGATTTGAGTCAGACGGTGCCCAATCAGAAGGACATCTCCTGCCAGGGAGCGTAGATCGTGAACAAGCTCCGCATCCGAGTCCTGCGCAAGGATCTTATCCAGGGGGTCGTGCACAAGCTCGGTCCTTTCGCTCCTGTCACTCCAACCCTGCGAGAGTGGCCTTCCCTGCTGTCCGTGGCGGGGAGGCTTACGGCACTAGGTCAATGAGTTCACTCGGCCGGTTGAGCTGCTGGATCACGGCGGTCACGGAAACTCTGTCAACGAGGATTGCGGAGGCCATGGCCCCGAAGTCCAGCGCGAGGCCCGCTAGCACCCCGCCTCACCCAGGCGCCGCCAACATGGCCCATAGGGCATCAGGGCCTCGGTTCCGCGAGTGCCCGCGCGATGGCGCTCATGTCGAGAACAATCGCGTCCGCGCCGGCCTCGTCGAGAGTCGCCTCCTTCGCCGGTTTGTTGGCGAAACCGATACTCGTCGCCGCGGCTGCTCGGGCCGCCTCGATGTCGGACACAGAGTCTCCGATGAGGACGGTCCGCTCTGGGGTGGAGCCGAGGAGCGCGGCGGCTTCGAGCAGGGGATGAGGCGACGGCTTCATGAGGTCCGGCCTCAGGACTGGGCGGCCGACTACCTCGTCAACGACGCCAAGGAGGCCGTTCGACGAGAGGTAGGCGCGCACGCACTCAGCCGAGTTGTTGCTCACGACCGCCACACGCCTTCCCGACTCGCACGCGGCCTTCATCGCTTCGACGGCACCCTCGGTGGGTAGCCCGGCAACAGCAACAGCCCTCACCTCCGCCGCAGTGAGCGCGGCCTCGACGGCCGCAAGGACACTCTTCCCGGCCTGCACCGAGAGCTGGTGGACTTCCATCGGGTCGTCCGTGGCACGCGCCTGGCGCTCAAGCTCCGGTGCCAGTTCGGTGAGGAGGTCCGAGAGCTCTCGGGCGACGCCCGGGGCCGGGACCCCCCGGAATACGTGGCAGATGGGACCGTCAAAGTCGAACAACACGGCATCGCATCGTTCGAGCAGGCCCGTCAGAGGGTCAGAGCGCATCCGGTGTGCGGTCCCTTCCGATCGTCTCCCACACACTGTCGAACCACATCTGTGCCTGCTCTACCTGCTGCGCCCCGCTAGACGAGTCGCCCTCGTTGACGGAGTGGTGGAACAGGATCGTGTCCTTGCCCACGAGGTCGAAAATCTCGATGGCTTCACCTTGCGCGACCACCTTGTTAGGCCGGATGGGGTAGTAGCCGAAGAACGCGTCTTCCTTGTTGATCACGTAGAGCTTGAAGAACTGCGTGCCGCTGTGGACGCGGACGCTGACGCTGCTCTCCTGGACAAGGCCCAGGTGTTCAAGCTCGCTTATCGAGTCCGAGATGCTGCGGGTGTAGCTGGCCATGATGTCGTGCATTCGCGCTCGTAGACGCGGGTCATCGGCGCAGTCCTCTCGACGTACTGGCGCTGCCTGAGGGACAGCCATGTCGGGTACGAGGATCCTGATTCGGATGCTCGTGGGCGTGAGCCGTCCGACGCGAATCTTGTCGAGCGGCTCTTGCAGAGCCCCGTGAAGGGTCTCGCTCGAGAACCCGGCGAAGTCGATCGTCACCTGTCGACTGGCGAATGCCTGCTCGACGTATGGCCGGAGGCCCGCCGGCCGCTCGGTCCGATTCCGGACGAAGACTCCACTGCCCTTGCGTGAGACGACGAGCCCTTCGTCTTCCAGGTCGCGGATCGCGCGCTGAATCGTGGCGCGCGCGAATCCGTAGTGCTCCGTCAGCTTCGCGTGCGACGGCAGCTTCTCCCCGGGCCCCAACTTCCTGGTGCGGATTGCCGCGCCCAGGCTGCGGGCCACCTGCTCGTACGGCGGTCGATCGTCGTCCGGGTCCAGAGGCTCAAGCACGAAGTTCATGCCTCGATGCTACGGCCAACCTGACTATCTGGACAGCTTGGATAGCCAAGTGTTGACGTGGCTAGCCAGGCTGGCTACGTTGTTCTCGTACCCACCGGGCTAGCCAAGTAAGTCAGGCTGAACGGGTGAGCTGTGTCCTCATCGACGCAGGTCAGGGCATGTGCCGCCCAGAGGAGCCCGTGAAACGGCTTCGAAGGAAGCGGTCGTTCCTTGAGAACTGAACAGCGTGATGAGGGTTCGCCGCCTGTCCTTGGCACAACAAGGCGGCCGGCGCGGCAAAGGTCCGCGCGACACAACCCCACCGCAGCTTCACGCTGCGGCCGGTTGCCTCCTCCGCCCGTCCGGCCCTCACGGGTCCCGTACGGGTGGGGCTGAGGGGAGCCGGTAGCTACTGGCCCCACGCCCCGGAGCGGCTGCCTCTCACCACGGACCGAGGCCGCTTCCGGTGTCCCTTCGAGACCACCAGGAGTGATCAGGCATGCGTATGTACATCGGCGGTCATCAGGCCGTCAGCAGCACCGATTTCGTGGAACTCGCCCTCGGTACCCCGGTGGAGCTGTGGCTCGGGGTGGAGGGCGAGAGCGAGATGGAGCGCGCGGCGCGGCTGGACGCGGCGCGCGACATCCTCGCGGACAACCCGAGCCTGCCGGACGACGTGTCCCGGGTCGCCGCCGAGGCGATCGAGGCGTTCGCGCCGGAGCTGTTCAACGTCGTCCCGCTGGTCCGGCCGGCCGCCCGCCGGAACCGTCCCCGGAAGGGAGCGGCGGCGTGACCGCCCTGGTCGAGGAGCGCCCGGGTGTTCCGCCGCTCACGCGTCCGGAGATGGGCCTCGCCGGCGTCGGCGCACTCGCTGCGGCCGGCGTCGGCGCGCTCGGGCTGATCTCCTCGTTCGACGCCGTGTCGGCCGCCGCGCTGCGCTGGGGTTTCGGTGAGCCGTGGATGCTGCCGGTCGGCATCGACGTGGCGATCCCGGTGTTCACGGTGGCCAACCTGTTGCTGATCCGGATGGACATGGCCCTGGCATGGGTCAGGTTCGTTCCCTGGGTCCTCACCCTGGTCACCTGTGGGCTGAACGTCGCCGCGGGGCAGGGGGTGTGGGCGAGGGTCGCGCACGGCACGATGCCGCTGTTGTGGGTGGTGTTTTCCGAGATCGGCGCGCACGTCTACGCCGTACGGATCGGGGCCGCGACCGGCCGGCGGATGGACAAGATCCGTGCCTCCCGCTGGCTGCTCGCGTTCCCCTCGACGTTCTCGTTGTGGCGTCGGATGACGCTGTGGGAGATCACCTCCTACGCGGACGCTCTCGCCCGTGAGAAGGAGCGGCAGCTCGCCCGTGCCGACCTGCGCGAGCAGTACGGCCGGCGCTGGAGGTCGAAGACTCCACGGCGTGAGCGTGTCCTGCTCCGCCTCGGCGACCTCGCCCCTGAGGGGGCCGAACCGGACCCCGGACCGGTGGCCGTCGAAGCCGAGGCCACGATGGCGTCCCCGACGCCTCAGGAGCCGGAGGAGCGGGCGCCGCGCAAGCGCCCGACCCGCGCCAAATCGAAGGCGACGAAGGCGCCCCGGACAGCGGCTGAGCTACTGACCGAGGCTCGCGCGCTGACGGCCGAGTGGGCTGACGACGCGATCAATGCCGAGGCGATCCGTACCGCGCTGCGCTGCTCGGCCGCGAACTCCCGCACCGTGCGGGATGCGTTGCTCGCCGAGCGGGCCGACGCCCGGCCGCTTCACTCCATCGAGACCGTCGAGACGGCCGAGGAGGTCGCCGCATGAACACCCTCTTAACCGTCCTCGCGGCGGCCGGGCCGCTCGCTGCCGGATGGTCGGGCCATGTCCTGTGGCTGCTTCGTCGGCTCCGTACCGCTCGCCGTGACCCGCTGACCGGTCTGCGGACCCGTGAGGGCTTCACCCGCCGTGCCACCGCGCTTCTGCGCGATGAGCGGGCGGTGGTGGTCCTGGCGGACGTCGACCACTTCAAGCAGATCAACGACCGTCACGGCCACGCGGCCGGAGACGCGCTGCTGAAGGCCACCGCTGACCGGCTCGCTCACTACGTCGGCCGTCACGGTGTCGCCGGACGGCTCGGGGGCGATGAGTTCGCCGCCGTCGTCATCGACGCCCACGGCACCGTCGCGGACCTCCTGGCCGTCCTCCACGGCGTGCTCGCCCGCCCCGCCGACGACACCAACCCGCACGTGGCCACCACGGTGTCGCTCGGTTGGGTCCGCGCCGCCGACCACCAGGGCGAGGACCTGTCCGCGCTGCTCGGCCGGGCGGATGAGGCGATGTACGCGGCGAAGCAGGCACGGGCCGGGGTTCGGCGGGCGGGGCTGGGGCGGCTGTTCGCCACGGTGGCCGGCCGCCGCTCCGGACGACGCGGCGCCCGCACCGACGCCCCGGCGATCGTGGCGGCTGCCTGATGTCCCCGACGTTCGGCAAGTGCTTCGACCCGACCGGCGCGAAGTACGGGATTCCGACCTACCCCTGGCGCTACGCCCCCGACGGCTACGCCACCCGCCGCCAACTCCGCGCCCTCGGCCTGCGCCCCGGTGGTCAGCCGGTGGCTGCTCAGGTCATGCGCCGCAGCCGCGGCCGCAAGTCGGGCGTCCTGGTCGGCCACCTCTACCGGGTCGACTTGGCCAAGCCCGTGCGGCCGATGACGTCGCGCAAGTGGGGCGCGCTCGCCCTGGCGATGCTCGCCCGCCGCACCTGCCCGCAGTGCCGCACAGATGCCGGATATGTAATCCCCACCTCGCTCGGCACCTGCGTCCCCTGCGCCTACCCCGACGAACAGCGCACCGCCTGAACACGAGGCGTGAATCTAAGGCCAGAGCTAGCAGAAAGTCGTGCTAGTTACGGCCCTTGCGGCGCCTCACGACTCCCGTACGGGCCCGGTCGCCCACCTTCCACAGCACGCGTCCGGGCCCGCCGTTCCCTCCCGAGAGAAGGAAGCTTCAGTGAAGCACCCCGACGAAGAGAACGAGTTCTTCAACCGACTCGAAGCCGACATGGCCGCCGACTGGACGGTCGACGAGGGGGCCGACGTGGTCGACCTCGACAAGGCCCGCACCGCCCGCAGCGAGTCGGCCGACCCGAGCACCCGACCCGGCGCCGACGCGTCGCCCGACTCCCGCCCCAACGAGTCGAGCCGCACCATGACGGACGGGTCGGCCGACCCGGACGACGACGGATCGGCGAGCGTGATGGTCGACGGCCCTACCCCGACGGGACCGGGTCTGATGGACCGGGTCCGGGGCGGCAAGCGTCGCGACGTGATCCCCGGATGGGCCCGCTCGAAGCCGGAGTTCCTGGACGCGCTCGGGTGGCTGGGTGGGTACGCGTGGCACACCGCCGCGTTCCACACGGTCCGGCTGCCCTGGTACAGCCTGCGCCTCGCGTTCCAAGCCCCTGCTGGTGCGGCGAAGCTCATCGGTGGTGCGATGCGCTGGGTGGCCGACGCGGAGGGGGAGCCGCTGCGGCAGGTCGCCGCGCGGCGCGAGGACGTCGAGCAGTACCTGAAGCTCTCCCGGCAGCGTGACAACCGGGTCAAGCTCCGGGGCATCCTTGCCGTCCTCGGTCTCATCCTCGGCCCCGTCGTCGCCCTCCTGCTCTACGTCCTGGCCCCTGCCTGGCTCACGGTCATCGCGGTGGCGGTGCTGACGGTCGGACTCGGGTTCCTGGGTGCCCCGTCGGACAAGCCGGTCATCTCCCGCGCGGTGGTGGCGACGGAGGTGGAGCGGCTGACGTCCGGGATCGTGGAGCGTGCCCTCGGCGCGCTCGGCATCGCCGAGATCAACAAGGCTCTGGCGAAGGGTGGGGAGGGCATCAAGTTTCCCGCGCCGATCACCCGCGACGGCCCCGGCTGGCGCGCGGACGTCGACCTGCCCTATGGCGTGACGGTGCCGGACATCCTGGACCGGCGCGAGAAGCTCGCCTCCGGTCTGCGGCGCCCGCTCGGCTGTGTGTGGCCGGAGCCGGTGGCCGATGAGCACGCCGGCCGGATGATGCTCTGGGTCGGCGACAAGGCGTTGAACAAGACGCCGAAGGCGCCGTGGCCGCTGGCCAAGGGCGGGGAAGTGTCGCTGTTCAAGCCGCTGCCGTTCGGCACCGACCAGCGCGGCCGGAACGTCGACATCACGGTGATGTACGACAACGTCCTGATCGGCGCCATGCCGGGCATGGGCAAGACGTTCTCCCTGCGTACGCCCCTGCTGGCCGCTGCGCTGGATCCGTTGGCGGAGCTGCTGATCTGGGAGCTGAAGGGCACCGGCGACCTGGAGCCGCTGAAGAAGGTCGCCGCCGACTACGGCTCCGGCCCCGACGACGAGACCTGCGCCGCCGCACTGGACTCGATCCGCTACGTCCACAAGGACCTGGAGCGTAGGGCGAAGGTGATCGCCTCGCTGCCGAAGGACAAGTGCCCGGAGAACAAGGTGATCCCCTCGCTCGCGGGCAACCGGTCGCTGGGGCTGCACCCGCTGGTTCTCGCGGTTGATGAGTGCCAGGAGCTGTTCTCCCACGAGAAGTACGGCAAGGAAGCCGGGGCCCTGTGCACGGCCATCATCAAGCGCGGCCGCGCCCTCGGGGTGATTCTCCTGCTCGCGACGCAGCGCCCGGACAAGGACTCGCTGCCGCCCGCGATCAGCGCGAACGTCGGTACGCGGTTCTGCCTGCGGGTCATGGGCCAGATCGAGAACGACATGATCCTCGGCACCTCCACGTACAAGAACGGCATCCGCGCGACGTCGTTCACGAAGTCGGACAAGGGCATCGGCTACCTGGTCGGGGCCTCCGACGATCCGCAGATCGTCCGCGGCTACTACATGGACAACCCCGCAGCCGACGCCATCTGCGACCGCGCCCGCAAGGCCCGCGTCGACGCCGGCACCCTCACCGGGCTCGCGGCCGGCATCGCGCCGGAGCGGCGGGCGGCGGCGGACACGCTGCTTGATGATGTCCTCGCCGTCACACCCGCGGATGAGGCGAAGCCGTGGAACGACGTCACGGTGGACCGGCTCGCCGAGCTGCGGCCGGAGCTGTACGGGGCGTGGGCGGAGATGGAGCCCGCCGAGAAGGCCCGCCAGCTCACCACCGCGCTCAAGCCGTACGGCGTGACCACCGGCCAGGTGGCGCGCCGGATCAATGGCAAGACCGTCAACCGGACCGGGTTCGAGCGCTCCCGCATCCCCACCGCGATCGCGGAGCGTGACCGGAAGCGGGACGCGAGCTGAGCCCGATGGGCCTCTAGCGCTAGGGGTCGGACCCTCTAGCGCTAGAGGTCCCGCTAGCGGCCCCCATGGCACTTGATCAGGCCGCTAGACGATAGCCGCCCACCTGCAAGAACCCCGAAATCCGCCCCGGGAGGGCCCTCGATGACCCCTGCCCTGCTCGCTATCGCACTCCTGCTGATAGTCACGCTCAGTTATGCGTCGCTGTGTGCGGCCTCGCCGTTCGGGACCTGCCGCAAGTGCAACGGTCTCGGCTTCGCGCTCGCCACCGACCGCAAGGGCAAGCCCAAGCGCGGCAAGACCTGCCGCCGCTGCAAGGGCCACGGACTGCGCATACGCGCCGGCCGCTGGCTCTACAACCGCGCCGCCCGCACCTACCGCGCCGGAACCCGCTGACCCCGGACATGAAGCGGCCGACGGTGCCCGTCATGAGACGTACCCCGCTCCGAGCAGGAGCTAGGCGGGCGCAACCGTCGGCCAGACCCCCGAGCTTGCCAGCACCCGAGGGTGCCCGCAGCCTACCCAGCCGCTCCGAACCACCGTCAAAGGAGTTTCCAGCATGGCCGTCACCGTCTCCCTGGTCCTGCTCTTCGGACTCGTCCTGTTCTTCCTCCTGCGCTCCAAGACCCTCGGCTACGGCTCCGCGTTCATCGCCGTGATGTTCGGGTTCTTCCTCGCCTCCACCGGCGCCTCCGGACCCATCAACAACCTCGCCACCGCCGTCATCGACGCCATCCCCAACCTGTAGGGAGCCCCGTCATGAACCAACCGATCGTCCACCGCCACTGGCTCGCCCACGCGCTCCCCAAGGCCGCCCCCGCGATCGCCACCTCGACCGTGCTGATCCTCGGCCGGATCTGGAACGCCAACGGCGCCGAACACTCCGTCGGCAACGCCACGCTGATCGTCGTCCTCGCGGCCGGGGCCGCCACGGCCGGCGGCTTCGCCTCCGCCGGGCGCCGGGGTGACAGCGTCATCGCCGGGACCGCGTTCGCCACCTCCGGCGGGCTCGCCCTCGCCGGAGTCGCCGGATACGCCGACGGCCTGTCCCTGCCGCTGCTGCTGTGGGCGCTCGCGACCGCGGTCGCCTATGGGCTCGCGGCCCGCTACTGGCGCACCGACCGCCGCGACACCACCGCCCACGAGCGCCGCACCACCGAGCGCCGCGAAGACCACGCCCACATCGAGCGCGTCGAAGCCCTGCGCGCGGGAGCGCAGATCGAGGTCGCCCGCAGCGGCGCGGCCTACGCCGAGCAGCTCGCCACCGCGCTCATCACGCGTGCGGCCCTGCCCGGCTTCGACCCCGCCCAACTCACCAAGGCCGGACTCCCCGCCATCGACACCACCAAGGAGCACTGAGGCATGTTCGAGATCCGCATCATCTGTGACCTCACCGACACCGAACGCGTCACCACCGCGCTCGCCAAGTCGTTCACGACCGGCAACGTCCGCCGCGCCGCCTCCCGGACGTCCGACAAGGAACGGCTGTACGTCACCGCCGAACACCGCGAGGACACCGAGACGTGGCCGACGCCGGAGCAGGCGTACGCGCTCGCCCCGAGCATCGTCGGCGAGATCGGCTGGACCGCCCGCCGGGCCCGCGAGGCCCTGTGGCCCATCCACTCCGCGAACGTGCGGGAGTTCTGGCTCCGCAAGGCCGCACTGCTCGACCGCATCGCCCTGGACGACCGGACCGCCGGCATCCACACCGACGCTCCTGAACTCGCGCTCAACGCCGCCCGGAAGCTCCTCGACGTCGACCGCGACGGAGACGGCAACTACGGCGGCACCCCGTACTGGCCGGACCACCCGGAGGCCACCGCCAATCCCCGCGGCTACGTCCGCCAGGAGTACGCCCGGTGGGCCAAGCACCAGTAGGTACGCCCGAGGCGGTCGCCTCTCACCACAAGACCGCGACCGCCTCGGCTCTCCGTCCCTTCGACAGAAACAGGAGAACCTCCAGCATGACCCATCCCATCCCCATCCGGCGAGACGCCCTCGCGCCGCGGCTACTGGGCACAGCCTTGGAGCTGGCTCTCAAGGGTGTGCCGGTGCTGCCGCTGCGCGCAGGGAAGGGCCCGTTCGGCAACTGCCGTGCCTGCGGGGACAACGCGTGCGGCGGGCGCCCGAACATGAAGGTTCCGGGCCCGTGCACGTGTCCGCTGGTGTGCCACGGCTGGGCCGCCGCCACCACCGCCCCCTCCGTCCTGGCCTCGCTGGCCTGGAGGGCCGCGTGGCAGCACGCCGAGCGGGTCGCCTACCACCCCGGCGGCGCCGGAGTGACCGTGGTCGACCTGGACGACGCCGACGCCGTCACCTGGGCCCGCGAAACCCTGCCGTCTACACGCACAGTGGCCACGACGCGGGGCGAGCACTGGATCTACCGGGGCACGATGCGCTCCGCCAACCACGTCCGGCCCGGCGTGGACATCAAGTCGTCTATGGCCTACGCCCGCTGGCTCGGCCCCGGGACCGGCACCATGTCCGCACTCCCGTCAGCCGTTCGCGCTTTGGTCGTGAAGGATCCCGCCACGGTCCGGCCGGCGGGATGCGCTGTCTCCGTGCCCGCGCTCGCCGCGGGCGGGGAGTGCCCGCACCGTTCGCGTTCCTATTTGGAGCGTGGCATTGCCATGGCTGAGCAGCGCATCACCACCGCCCGGAGCGCGATCCACAACACCGTGTACGGGACGTTCCTCGCGGTGCTGTCCGCGCACGGCCGGTGCGGCTGCCTCACCGACGTCCACATCGCCCGGCTGTTCACCGCCGCGCAGACCAAAGGCGAATCCGCCCGGCACTGCGCGGACGCGTGGGCCAACGCCCGCACGACGTTGGGACTGTGACCATGGCTGACGACGAGAAGAACCCGGCACGCGAGATCATCACCGACTACGCGCAGGCCAACTTCCGGTACTTCCGCACCACCGACGGCACCGTGTACGCGCAGAAGAACGGCCACCCCGTCGCCCGTCCGATCCGCTCCCAGGGAACGACGGGAAGCCACCGGCAGGAACTCATGGTCGGGCTGTTCAGGGACGGGTGCGGCGTGTTCAACGGCACCGCGTTGAAGGAGGCGTTGGACTTGATCGAAGCGCTCGCGCTGGACGAGGACGTACAGCCCACCCACATCCGGGTCGCCCCGGGGTTCGACGGCGCGACCTGGCTGGACCTGGGCCGCGACGACGGCAAGTCCGTCCGCATCCACCCCACCGGCTGGAAGATCCTCACCCCCGACCCCCGCGAGGTCTGCTGGCGCCGCACCCAGCTCACCGGCGAACTGCCCCTGCCGGCCAAGGACACCGACGGCAAGGGCATCGACCTCCTGATGCAGCTGTGCAATTTCGCCAGCGCTCAGGGCGAGAGTCTGACTCTCGCGTGGCTGGTCGGCTGCCTCGGGCCGTCCGCGCCGGTGCCCGCCCCGTTCCTCACCGGCCCGCAGGGCGCGGGTAAGTCCACCGCCGGCCGGATGCTGGTGCGGATCATCGAGGGCATGAGCGGCGACCTGCGTCGGGCCCCGAAGGATGAGGAGAACCTGATCACGGCCGTGGCCGCAGGCTGGGTCACCGCCCTGGACAATCTCTCCCACCTGGGCCCGGACCTGTCCGACCTCATGTGCTGCATCGTCACCGGCGCCGAGACCATCAAGCGCGCCCTCTTCAGCGACGGTGACGTCTACCGCTCCCGCTACCGCCGCCCCCTGCTACTCACCGGCATCGACGTCGGCGTCATCCGACCCGACCTCGCCGAACGCCTCCTTCCCCTCCGCCTGGAACGTCCTCAGGTGCGGCGTACCGAGGCGGAGCTGTGGGCCGAGTTCGAAGAGGCCCTGCCCGTGATCCTCGGTTCGCTGCTCGACCTGACCGTCAAGGTCCGCGCCGCGCAGGCCGACATCCCAACCGACCTGCGCATGGCCGACTTCGCCCACCTGTGCGCGCAGCTCGACGCGGCCACCGGTCTCGGGGCGCTGAACGCCTACCGGTCCAGCCTGGACGACCTCAACGACGACGTCATCGAAGGCGACCTACTCGCCCAGACCGTCCTGAAGCACGCCAGCACCCTCGCCCCCGGCGCGGAGATCCGGATGACGTCGGCCGAGTGGCTGCACTGCCTCACCCAGCTCTACACCGGCGAGGACTTCCGCCCCGTCCCCAAGGGATGGCCCACAACGGGCAAGGTCCTCTCCGACCGCCTCAAGCGTCTCCAGCCCACCCTCGCCGCCCGCGGGGTCCTTGTCGACTGGGGCCGCACGAGTTCGGCACGCTACGTCGAGATGACCCGGCCACCCGCCCCGCAGCCGCCGGAGCAGCACAAGTCGATGTTCTAACCGGCGCCGCCGAATCTCGCGCACAGGCAAGAGGAGCACCCCGCCCCCTGCGCGAGGCGTGCTCCTCTTGCTGTTCCGGCGGCACCGCCGCCGCAAAGGCAGTGCCGCCGCGCGGCTCCTTCTTCACGTTCTAAGGCGCGCACAACCACAGACACCCCTCCCTCTTTTCCTAAGAGAAGAGACGCTGCGTCACCCGCGTCACCACAGGACGGAAAGCGGCCCGTGAGCTGCGGCGCCAGGGGTGACGCAGGACAGCGGACGCTGCGTCATCCCGCGTCATCTGCGTCACCCGTGACAAAGGCCAGCGTCACCCGTGACACACCTCCACACCCCCCGCGTCACCGAAACACGCAGGCCAGGGACACGAGCGACGCAGATGACGCGATGACGCAGAAATCACCACCTCGGACGGGCGCGGCCTCCGCGGAGCCCTATGCCCGCCCCTGACTCGCGACCCCAGAGCAGTGACCACTCCGACTCTCACCCCGAGGAGGGGACCCGATGGCCCGCATCGCCCGCCGCCGTCAGCCCACCGATGAGCTACTCCCCCTGACCGACGTCCTCGACGAAATCGGCATCACCCGCGCCACCTGGTACCGCTGGCGCAACCGCGGCTACGGCCCCCAGGTCGTACGTCTGCCCAACGGGCATCTGCGCGTCCGTCGCAGTGTCCTCGACAACTTCCTCAACGAGCTGGAGGCCGCGTGACCGAGTGGAGCTACACCGTACGAATCTGGAGCATCCGCAAGCGGCCCCACCGCAAGCCGTTCCAGCTCCGTTGGCAGGTGAGCACTCGGCCGCACTCCGAGTCCTTCCTGACTGCCGGCCTCGCCGAAAGCCGCCGGGCGCAGTTCATCACCGCGACCCGCTCGGGCGAGCCCTGGGACGTCGACAGCGGACTCCCGAAGTCGATGGTGCAGAAGGCGAAGGACATCTCCTGGTACCAGCACGCCAGGAACTACGTGGAGATGAAGTGGGACCACTCACCTGCCTCCACGCGCCGGAACCTCGCCGAGGCCATGGCCACAGTGACCCTTTCCCTCGTGAAGGACACCAAGGGCATGCCCGATCACAAGGCAGTCCGGCGCGCGCTCTACACCTGGGGCTTCAACGTGAACCAGTGGAAGGAGGAACCCCCGGTCGACGTGGCGGAGGCCCTCGCGTGGGTGGAGCGGAAGTCCGTCCCCACCTCCGCTCTCTCCGACCGGATGGTCGTGCGGAAGGCCCTGGATGCCTGTGCACGCCGACTCGACGGCAAGACATCGTCAGGGTCGGTCATCGCCCGGAAGCGGGCCATCTTCCACCAGTCCCTCGGCCTCGCCGTGGACGCGGAGCTCCTGGCGGAGAACCCCCTTCCAGCCGTCCGCTGGAAGGCGCCGGAGCGAGTGGAGGAAGAGGTGGACCCCGAGTGCGTCCCGGATCCGGCGAAGGCCGCCGCGCTCCTGGCGTCCGTGCGAAGGCAGGGCGCCCGCGGGAGGCACTTGGAGCCGTTCTTCGGGTGCATCTACTACTCGGCTGCTCGCCCGGGCGAGCTGAAAGGGCTGCGGCTCCAGGACTGTGACCTTCCCCGACAGGGGTGGGGCCTGATCCGCCTGCGGGAGAGCCTCGCCCGCTCTGGTAGGTCCTGGACCGACACCGGCGAGGCCTTCGACCGTCGCGGGCTCAAGCACCGGACCCGGAAGGCCGTCCGCTACGTTCCGATCCCGCCTGAGCTGGTCGCCATGCTCCGGTGGCACGTCACCCTGTACGGCACCCACTCCGACGGCCGGCTCTTCCGTACGGCCCGAGGCGGCATGATCCAGGAGAGCGGGTACGGGGAGGTCTGGGCGCGAGCGCGCGAGGGCGTTCTGTCGCCCACCGAGCAGGAGAGCAAGCTCGCCAAGCGGCCCTATGATCTTCGCCACGCC
Organism: Streptomyces sp. NPDC058579; assembly: GCF_042718575.1. Lineage (NCBI taxonomy): Bacteria > Bacillati > Actinomycetota > Actinomycetes > Kitasatosporales > Streptomycetaceae > Streptomyces > Streptomyces sp. NPDC058579. The sequence continues at coordinate 14,232 of NZ_JBHXPI010000036.1, read as the reverse complement.
GCCGTCTCCACCTGGCTCAGTTCTGGGGTCGAGCCGCAGCTCGTCGCGCAGCGCGCCGGCCACAGCACGGCCGTCCTCTTCCGGGTGTACGCGAAGTTCCTGAAGGGCGGGGACGAGGCGGCCAACGCGAAGATCTCGGCACGGCTGAACCAGCGCCCCGCTGGACCGTCCACCGCCTGAGCCGTCGATCGGCCGTCCGCGCAGGTGGCGCCCGGGATTCTCGTCCACGCGTCGTCCACACACGCTGGTAGAGAGCGGGATTCAGCGAGACAGGGCGAGACACTCCCGCCTGCTCCACTTGCACAGCAGAACGGCCCCTGATCAACGTTTCCGCTGATCAGGGGCCGTTCGTATCGCGTGGCGGCGCCAGGATTCGAACCTGGGTAGGCTAAGCCGACGGATTTACAGTCCGTTCCCATTGGCCACTCGGGCACACCGCCATGGGATGTCGCTGCTCGGAGCCGCTTTTGGGCGGTGCTCCGGGGCAACGACGTAAACAATACCCGATCCACCGGGGTGCTTCGCCACCGGATTGATCAGCGGTTCGAGGGTGATCGACTGACTAGGCTTGCCTCGTACGCCACGCAACCGCAACGCATTCGACGCAAGGAGCCACACGTCATGGCCGACTCCAGTTTCGACATCGTCTCCAAGGTCGAGCGGCAGGAGGTCGACAACGCCCTCAACCAGGCCGCGAAGGAGATCTCGCAGCGCTACGACTTCAAGGGCGCCGACGCCTCGATCTCCTGGTCGGGCGACAAGATCCTGATGCAGGCGAACGGTGAGGAGCGCGTGAAGGCGATCCTCGACACCTTCGAGACCAAGCTGATCAAGCGCGGGATCTCGCTGAAGTCCCTGGACGCGGGCGAGCCGCAGCTGTCCGGCAAGGAGTACAAGATCTTCGCGACGATCGAGGAGGGCATCTCCCAGGAGAACGCCAAGAAGGTCTCCAAGGTCATCCGTGACGAGGGCCCCAAGGGCGTCAAGGCGCTGGTCCAGGGCGACGAGCTCCGGGTCAGCTCGAAGAGCCGTGACGACCTGCAGGCAGTGCAGGCGCTGCTCAAGGGCAAGGACTTCGAGTTCGCGATCCAGTTCGTCAACTACCGCTGATTCGGACTCCCCCGGGCCTGGGGTTCGGCGGGCAACGGACGGCGGCCATCGTCGTGTCCGAAAACCGCCAGCTTTGGGCCGGTGGGGCCTCGCACACTGGACGGGAAGCGAGTGCGAGGAGAGGAACCGCCATGACCGTGTACGCGTACGCCGAGGGGCCCCTGGGGCGGATGTTGCTCGTCGGGCGGGACGGCGGCGAGGCCGGGGTGGTCGAGTTGGTTTCGCTGTCGTTGCCCGGGCAGAAGGGTGGCGCCGCCGTCGAGGACGGGTGGCGGCACGAGCCCGAGGCGTTCGAGAGCATCGCCGGGCAGCTGGGCGAGTACTTCGCCGGGCGGCGCGAGCGGTTCGACATCCCGTTCGCGGACGGCGGTACGGAGTTCCAGCGGCGCGTCTGGCGCGCCCTGGAGGAGATCCCGTACGGGACCACCGTCTCCTACGGAGACATCGCCCGGCAGGTCGGTTCCTCCGGCGCCGCCGTGCGGGCCGTCGGGACCGCGATCGGGCGCAACCCGCTGCTCGTGGTGCGGCCCTGCCACCGCGTCGTCGGCGCGGACGGGAGCCTGCGGGGGTACGCGGCCGGCCTTGAGCGCAAGGAGTTGCTGCTCGGGCTTGAGCGGGCCGGCTGATGGACGGGCTGATGGACGGGCTCTTCCCGCGTTCGCGGGCCGTCGTCGCTCCCGGTGCCGTGCACGTGCCCGGGTGGCTCTCCCTCGACCGGCAGCGGGAGTTGGTGGCCGCCTGCCGGGAGTGGGGGCGCGGGCCGCTGACGTACGAGCACACCGTGCTCCCGGGCGGCGGCGTCATGTCCGTGCGGTCGCTCTGCCTCGGGCGGCGCTGGGTTCCGTATCGGTATCTCGATGCTGTCGAGGTGGAACTTCCCCCGTGGCTTTGCGACTTGGGGCGCGCTGGTGTTCTTGAGGCCTACGGGGAGGACTCCGGCTTCGCGCCCGATGCCTGTCTCGTGAACTTCTACGACGCCGGCGCCGGCGCCAAGATGGGGCTCCATCAGGACAAGGAAGAGCGGTCCAGAGCTCCGGTCGTTTCGTTGAGCCTCGGGGATCGTTGCGTGTTTCGGTTCGGGAACACTGAGAATCGGGGACGGCCTTATACCGACGTCGAGTTGGCGTCCGGGGATCTCTTTGTCTTCGGTGGGGCCTCGCGGTTCGCCTATCACGGCGTCCCCAAGGTCCTTCCCGGCACCGGCGATCCCGCGCTCGGGCTCAGCGGACGGCTCAACATCACCCTCCGCGAGACGGGGCTCCAGCGGCTCCAGCGATAGCCGCTCTAGCGCGAGCGCGAGTGGCCGAAGAAGATTCGGTACGCGATCAGCAGCACCAACGCGCCGCCGATGGCCGAGATCCAGGTCGCCGTGTCGTAGAAGCCGGTGCTGATCGGGCGGTCCAGGAACGTGGACGAGATCCAGCCGCCGGTGAAGGCGCCGGCTATGCCGATGAGGGTCGTGCCGATGAGCCCGCCCGGGTCACGGCCCGGGAGCAGGACCTTGGCGACGACGCCCGCGAGCAGGCCAAGGACGATCCAGCTGATGACGTTCATGTCTGGAAGGACGCCAGGGCGCCTGGCGCGGTTGCGGTGCCCTCGACGGCGTCCCTTCCGCGCATCCCTCCACGCACCCTTCCACGCACGCGTGCGCGCGCCCGTAGTGTGCCGTGCATGACACCCGAACTGCGCCGTTCCCTCGGCGTCTTCGACGCCGTCGTCATCGGGCTCGGTTCGATGGTGGGCGCCGGGATCTTCGTCGCGCTAGGACCGGCCGCCGGAGCGGCGGGGGCGGGGCTGCTGCCGGCGCTCGGGCTCGCCGCGCTCGTCGCGTACTGCAACGCGATGGCCTCGGCCCGGCTCGCCGCCCGCTACCCGGCCTCCGGCGGCACCTATGTGTACGGTCGCGAACGTCTCGGGCCGTTCCTCGGGTACCTCGCGGGCTGGGCGTTCATCGTCGGCAAGACCGCCTCCTGCGCGGCGATGGCGCTCACGGTCGGGGCGTACGTGTGGCCGGAACAAGCCCACGCGGTGGCGGTCGCGGCCGTGGTGGCGCTGACGGCGCTGAACTACGGCGGAGTCCGGAAGTCCGCGCTCCTGACGCGGGTCGTCGTGAGCCTGGTGCTCGCCGTACTGGCCGCGCTGGTCGTCACGGTGCTCGGATCCGGGGAGGCCGACTTCGGGCTTCTCGCGCTCGACACCGAGGTGACGGTCAGCGGGGTGCTTCAAGCCGCCGGGCTGCTCTTCTTCGCGTTCGCGGGGTACGCGCGGATCGCCACGCTCGGCGAGGAGGTACGCGATCCGGCCCGGACGATCCCGGTCGCCGTGCCGCTCGCCCCCGGCATCGCCCTCGCCGTCTACGCGGCCGTGGCGGTGTGCGTCCTCGCCGTCCTCGGGCCGCAGGCCCTCGCCGTCTCACCGGCCCCGCTCGTCGACGCGGCCCGGGCGGCCGGTGCGGGCTGGCTGGTTCCCGCCGTCGTGGTCGGGGCGGCCGTCGCCGCGCTCGGCTCTCTGCTCTCGCTGATCCTCGGGGTGTCCCGTACGACGCTGGCGATGGCACGGGACGGCCATCTGCCGGCGGCGCTCGCGGCCGTCCACCCCCGCTTCCAGGTTCCGCACCGGGCGGAGCTCGCGGTGGGCGCGGTGGTGGCCGTGGTGGCGGCCACGGCGGACGTGCGGGGCGGGATCGCCTTCTCGTCCTTCGGCGTGCTCGTCTACTACGGCATCGCCAACGCCTCCGCGTGGACCCTGGGCCGCGCCCACCGCCCCCTCGCCGCCCTGGGTCTGGCCGGCTGCGTGGCCCTCGCGTTCGCGCTGCCCCCGGGCGCCGTGCTGGCGGGCCTCGGCGTCCTCGCGGCGGGCACGGTCGCGTACGCGGTCAGCCGGGGGCGAGGACGAGGGCGGCCGGCGTCGCGGTAGGCGCGCGTCGCCGTCAGTGGGGCTGGTAGCCGTACGTCGCCTGGTCCGAGGGGATGATCTCCTTGCCCAGGGGGAGCAGGGAGACCGGGATCAGCTTGAAGTTCGCGATGCCCAGCGGGATGCCGATGATCGTGATGCACAGCACGATGCCGGTCGTGATGTGGCCGAGCGCGAGCCACCAGCCCGCGAGGATCAGCCACAGGACATTACCCACGCAGGAGGGCGCGCCCGCGTCCCGTCGGTCCACGACCGTGTAGCCGAAGGGCCAGAGGGCGTAGACGCCGATCCGGAAGGCGGCGAGCCCGAAGGGGATGCCGATGATGGTGATGCACAGCAGGATGCCCGCCAGCATGTAGCCGAGGAACATCCAGAAGCCGCACAGAACCAGCCAGATGATGTTCAGAATTGTCTTCACGGGCGGTGACCTGCCATCTGCTCGAGTCGGGCGATGCGCTCCGCCATCGGCGGGTGCGTCGAAAACAACTTCGATACGCCTCTGCCCGCTCCGAAGGGGTTCGCAATCATCATGTGGCTCGCTGTTTCGATCTTCGGCTCCGGAGGCAGCGGCAGCTGCTTCGTGCCGGCGTCGAGCTTGCGCAGGGCGCTCGCCAGGGCCAGCGGGTCGCCGGTGAGCTGGGCGCCCGAGGCGTCCGCCTCGTACTCACGGGAGCGGCTGATCGAGAGCTGGATGACCGAGGCGGCGACCGGGCCGAGGATCATGATCAGGAGCATGCCGAGCAGGCCGGGGCCGTCGTCGTCGCTCGACCGGCCGACCGGGATCAGCCAGGCGAAGTTGACCAGGAACATGATCACGGAGGCGAGCGCTCCGGCGACCGAGGAGATCAGGATGTCCCGGTTGTAGACATGGCTCAGCTCGTGGCCGATGACTCCGCGCAGCTCGCGCTCGTCCAGGATGGCGAGGATGCCCTCGGTGCAGCACACGGCCGCGTTGCGCGGGTTCCGGCCGGTCGCGAAGGCGTTCGGCGCCTGGGTGGGCGAGATGTAGAGCCGGGGCATCGGCTGGCGGGCCTGGGTGGAGAGCTCGCGCACCATCTTGTAGAGCGCGGGGGCCTCGAACTCGCTGACCGGGCGCGCGCGCATGGCCCGCAGGGCCAGCTTGTCGCTGTTCCAGTAGGCGTACGCGTTGGTGCCGAGCGCCACGAAGAGCGCGACGATCAGCCCCGTACGGCCGAAGAAGCTGCCGATGACGATGATGAGGGCCGAGAGCCCTCCGAGGAGTACGGCGGTCCTCAGCCCGTTGTGCCGGCGGTGCACGGTACGCCCTCCAAGTGGTGCGGCAGGGGAACCCTTTGCTCGGTGGCGGTCCGCCCCCGGATTTCATCCGGAGGGACCCCCATGTCCAGTGGACCCTCCCGTACTGGTCAACGCCAGGCGGGAGGCTGCGGTTCCCTTGCCCCCACGGGGGCCGGTGTGCGCCGTACGGGTGAGGCCCGCGGCGGCCGGGTCAGCGCGGGGCCGGGAGGCCGGCCTTCTCCAGGGCGGCGTCGAAGGGCTCGACCTCGCTGGTGCAGTGCCCGCAGCGGGTGGCGACGGCCGGGATCTCGGTGAAGCAGCGGGGGCAGTCGCGCATCTCGAACTTCTCGGCGGCCTCCTCCTTGGCGAACTTCTCCTGCACCTTCGTCATGGGGACGACGATGAAGAAGTAGAGCACCGCGGCGGTGATCACGAAGGCTATGGCGGCGGAGATGGCCAGGCCGTACGGGAAGATCGTCTGCCCGACCTTGAACTTCGCCTCGCTGAAGTCGCCGACCGAGCCGGTGGCGAGACCGATGAGCGGCGTGATGAAGGCCTTGCTGAAGCCGGTCACGACGGCGGTGAACGCGGATCCGACGGCCAGACCGATGGCCATCGAGACGATGTTCCCGCGAAGTATGAAGTCCTTGAAACCGGTCAGCACGGGTGAAGCTCCTTGATGCAATTCTGTGTGTGGGGGGAAGAGGGGGTCTTGGTCGGTCAGAACAGGGTGTCCGCCGCGAAGCGGAGGACGAACTGCGGGTAGCCCGACAACACGACGCCCACGACGGCCGCGAGGCCGACCGCCAGGGTGATCGGAGCGGGCACGCGCGCGTGGGGCCGCTCCCCGACCGGCTCGCGGAACAGCAGGGCTGTCCACCGCAGGTAGTAGTAGAGGCCGATCACGACGTTCACGCCCATGATCACGGCCAGCCAGCCGAGACCGGCGTCGACCGCGGCCGAGAAGACGGTGACCTTGGCGAAGAGGCCGATGATACCGGGGGGCAGACCCGCCAGGTTCAGCAGGAAGAAGCCCATGGTGAGCGCAAGCAGGGGGCTGGCCGCGTAGAGGCCGCGGTAGTCGGCGATCCGGTTCTCGGGGTGCGTACGGGCGACCAGGGCGGCGACCGCGAAGGCGCCGAGGTTCACGACGGCGTACATCAGGGCGTACGCGACGGTGGCGCCGATCTGGTCGTCGCTGGAGTACGCGGCGGCGGCGATCGGGACCAGGAGGTAGCCGGCCTGGGCCACCGAGGACCAGGCGAGCAGCCGGACCGCGCTCCACGCGCGCGTGGAGACCTGCCGCAGCGCCGCCACGTTGCCGACGGTCATGGTGAGCGCGGCGAGCACGGCGAGGGCAGGGCCCCAGATGTCGGCGTACGAGGGGAACGCGACGACCGTCACCAGGATGAGGCCGGTGAAGCCGACGGCCTTGCCGACGACGGAGAGGTAGCCGGCGACGGGCAGCGGGGCACCGACGTACGTGTCGGGGACCCAGAAGTGGAAGGGGACGGCTGCCGTCTTGAACGCGAAGCCGACGAGCGTGAGCGCCACGCCCGCCCCGGCGAGGGTCTCCAGCTGTCCGGGGACGCCGTCGAGCGCCTGGGCGAGCTCCGTGAGGTGGAGGGTGCCGGTCGCCGCGTACACGAAGCTCACGCCGAGCAGGGTCACGGCGGTCGCGGTGACAGAGGAGAGGAAGAACTTCAGCGCCGCCTCGCTGGACTTCCGGTCGCCGCGGCGCATGCCGACCAGGGCGAACGCGGGCAGCGAGGCCACTTCGAGGGCGACGACGAGGGTCGCGAGGTCGCGGGAGGCAGGCAGCAGGGCCGCGCCGGCGGCCGAGGAGAGCAGGAGGAACCAGTACTCCCCCGCCGGAAGCTTCTCGCGCGTGTCCGCGAGCGACAGCAGGGCCGTGAGCAGGGCGCCGCCGAACACCAGGAGCTGGATGACCAGGGTGAAGCGGTCGACGGTGTAGCTGCAGGCGGCGGTCGCGGCCGGTTCGGTGGTGAGGCAGAAGGTCGAGCGGTTCCCGGCGCGCAGCGGGACCAACAGGGCGATCGAGGCGACGAGCCCGGCGATCGCGGTCCAGCCGAGGAGCTGCTTGTGGCGCTCGGGGAGGAAGAGGTCCGCGACGAGGACGGCGAGCGCGACCACGGCGGTGAGGGTGGGCGGCGCGATCGCGAGCCAGTCGACGGACTGGACGAGGTTCGTGGGGTTCACGAGTTTCCTCCCGCGAGGAGCTGCTGCACGGCCGGGTCGGTGAGGCCGAGGAGGACCGCGGGCCAGAGGCCGGCGAGGACGGTGAGGGCGACGAGTGGGGTCCAGGCGGCGAACTCGTACCCCTGGACGTCGGCGATCGTGCTCTCCCCGGTCGGCCGGGGGCCGCCCATGCAGACGCGGCGGACGACGAGGAGGAGGTACGCGGCGGTCAGGAGGGTGCCGATGCCGCCCATGACCATGAAGGTGAGGAACGCGGGGCGGCTGAGGCCCTCGGCCGGTTCGAAGGCGCCGAAGAGGGCGAGCATCTCGCCCCAGAAGCCGGCCAGGCCGGGCAGCCCGAGGGAGGCGACGGCGGCGAAGGCGAGCAGTCCGCCGAGGCGCGGGGCGCGGCCGTAGAGGGCTGCGCCGGTGGCCCCGGCGAGGGTGTCGAGGTCGGCGGTGCCGTACCGGTCCTTGAGCGCGCCGACCAGGAAGAACAGCAGGCCGGTGATGAGGCCGTGGGCGATGTTGGCGAAGAGCGCGCCGTTGACGCCGGTCGGGGTCATGGTCGCGATGCCGAGGAGCACGAAGCCCATGTGGCCGACGGAGGAGTACGCGATCAGCCGCTTGAGGTCGCCGTTGACGCCGGGGCGCGTGAGGGCGAGGCAGGCGAGGGAGCCGTAGATGATGCCGACGGCGGCGAAGGCGGCCAGGTAGGGGGCGAAGGTCCGCATCCCGTCCGGGGTGATCGGCAGGAGGATCCGCACGAACCCGTACGTGCCCATCTTCAGCAGGACGCCCGCGAGGAGGACCGAGCCGACGGTGGGGGCGGCGGTGTGCGCGTCCGGGAGCCAGCTGTGCAGCGGCCACATCGGGGTCTTCACCGCGAGCCCGAGCCCGATCGCGAGAACGGCGATGACCTGCACGGCTGTGGAGAGCCCACGGCCGTTGTCAGCGGCGAGTGCCACCATGTCGAACGTGCCCGCCTTCACGCCGATGAGGAGCAGGCCGAGCAGCATGACGACGGAACCGAGCAGCGTGAAGAGGATGAACTTCCAGGCGGCGGCCTGCCTGGCCGCACCGCCCCAGCGGGCGATCAGGAAGTACATCGGGATGAGGACCATCTCGAAGGCCAGGAAGAACAGGATGAGGTCGAGGACGGCGAAGGTCGCGAGGGTGCCGGACTCGAGGACGAGGAGGAGCGCCACGAAGCCCTTGGGGGAAGGGCCGCTGGGCATCTTGTAGTAGCTGTAGAGCGCGCAGAGGAAGGTCAGCAGCGCGGTCATGACCAGGAGGGGGAGGGAAATGCCGTCGACACCGAGGTGGAGCCGCACGTCGAGTGCGGGGATCCACTTGATGTCCGTGCTCGCCTGGATCTTCGACGGCTGGTCGTGGTCGAAGCCGAGCGTGAGGACGATCGCGGCGACGAGGATCACGCCGGTCACGGTCACGCCGTGGCGGAGCACTGCCTGGTCGGGCGACTTCCCCTTCAGCCCGGGCGGGGCGGGGAGGAGAGCGGCGACGGCACCGAGGAGCGGGCCGGCGACGATCAACGCGAGAAGGAACTGCATCACGGATTCGCTGATATCGATCACGTCTCACGCTCCGGCGGCGACGAGTACGGCGGCGATCGCCAGGACGACGGAGCCGGCGAGCAGGGCGCTCAGATAGGTCTGCACGTTGCCGGTCTGGGCACGGCGGACGAGCCAGCCGAGCCACTGGGTTCCGGTGCCCGCGCCGCGCACGTACGTGTCGACGACCTCGCGGTCCAGGAAGCGGACCAGGGAGGCGGCGGCCAGGACGGGGCGGACGAACACGGCGGTGTAGAGGGCGTCCAGGTGGAAGCCCGCGGCTGCGGGGCGGTGGAGGGGGCCGAGCAGGGCGCGACCGGGGTCGGTCGGGTCCTCGGCGGGGTGCGGCAGGTGCAGCGCTTCGGCCTCGACCTTGCCCGCTTCGGCGTCGGGGTGGGCGACGTGGGCGGGGGCGGCCTCGCGGGCGGGGGCGTCCGGGGCGGGGGCGTCCGGGGTTGCCTTGGCGGCGGGCATGGCGGCGGGGGCCTTCGTGGCGAGGGTGCGCCAGACCGCGTAGGTGACGACGGCGCCGACGAGGGCGATGCCCGTGCCGAGGACGGCCGTGGTGACGGTCGGGGTGAGGGCGTGGCCGTCGAACCAGTCGTCGAGGTACGTGACGGTCAGTCCGAAGCCGAGGGAGGGGACGGCGAGCACCCACAGCACGGCGGTCATGGCGAGCGGCTGGCGACCGTGGTCCGGGACCTCGGCGCCGCGGCCGCGGAAGGCCAGGAGCCAGAGCCGCATCGCGTAGGCGGCGGTGAGGAGGGCGGCGAGCAGGCCCGCGACGAGGACGGCCCAGCCGGCCCCGGCGGGGGCGACGGTCCGCTCCCCCAGGGCGGTGTGCTCGGCGGCCACGAGGACGGCTTCCTTGGAGAAGAAGCCGGCGAACGGGGGCAGGGCGGCGAGCGCGAGGAGGGCGACGGTCATCGTCCAGTACGCGTCGGGGATCCGCTTCGTCAGGCCGCTCATCCGGGACATGGCCGAGAGCGAGTTCGTACCGGCGGCGTGGATGACGACGCCGGCGGCGAGGAAGAGGAGGGCCTTGAAGGCGCCGTGCGCGAGGAGGTGGAAGACGGCGGCGCCCCGGTCGCCGACGGCCAGGGCACCGGCCATGTAGCCGAGCTGACCGATGGTCGAGTACGCGAGGACGCGCTTGATGTCGTCCTGGGCGAGCGCGGCGAGCGCCGAGCCGACCATCGTCACGGCGGCCATCACGGCGAGCACCGTCATCGCGGCGGCCGACGCGGCGAAGACGGGCAGCAGCCGGGCGACGAAGTAGATACCGGCGGCGACCATCGTCGCCGCGTGGATGAGCGCGGAGACGGGGGTGGGGCCGGCCATCGCGTCGGGGAGCCAGGTGTGCAGCGGGAACTGCGCGGACTTGCCCGCGACGCCCGCGAGAAGCAGCAGCGCGATGAGCGTGGGGTGGTCCAGGGCACCGGCGGCGACGGCGCCGAGGATCCCGTCGATCCGGAACGTGCCCGCGTCGGTGGCGAGCGCGAACAGGCCGATCAGGAAGGGGACGTCGCCGAGCTTGGTGACCAGGAAGGCCTTGAGGGAGGCGGCGCGCGCCTCGGGGGTCTCCCAGTAGTGGCCGACGAGGAAGTACGAGCAGATGCCCATGATCTCCCAGCCGACCAGGAGCACCATCAGGTCGCCGGAGTAGACGACGAGCAGCATGGCGGAGGTGAAGAGGGAGACGAGCGCGGCGTACGAGGGGTAGCGCGGGTCGTCGCGCAGATAGCCGGTCGAGTAGACCTGCACGCAGGTGGCGACCACGCCGACGAGGACGGCGACGAGCGCGGCGAAGCCGTCGATGTTCAGGGCCAGGTCGATGGGGACCGACCCGGTGGGAGTGAGCTGGGTGGCGGCCTCGATGGTCTTCCCGCCGCCCTGCCGGACGGCGACGAGCACGGCCAGGACGGCGGCGGCGAGCGTCGGCAGGACCGCGAGCGGGCGGACGAAGCCGGGGGCGGTCCGGCCGAGGAGCAGTCCTGCGGCCGAGCCGAGGAAGGGGAGGAGGGGGACGAGGACGGCGAGGGTCGTGGTGGTCACGCGGCGGCCTCGGCCTTCTCGTCGGTCCCGGCGGTCCCGGGCTCGGCGTCGGTGTCGGCGTCCGTGTCGGAGGTCGGCGACTCGGCGGTGTCGCGGAGGCGGTCTACGTCCGAGGTGCCGCGGTTGCGGTAGACCATCAGGACGATCGCGAGGCCGATACCGATCTCGGCGGCCGCGATCGCGATGACGAAGAGGGTGAGCGCCTGGCCGGCGTGCAGGGTGTCGCGGAGCCAGACGTCGAACGCGACGAGGTTGAGGTTGACGGCGTTGAGCATCAGCTCGACGGACATCAGGACCAGGATCGCGTTGCGGCGGGCGAGGACGCCGTAGAGGCCGACGCAGAAGAGCAGGGCGGCGAGGACGGCGGGGTAGGCGAGATGCATCAGTCCCGGGCCTCCTTGGCGTTCTTGCGGGACAGGACGATCGCGCCGACAAGGGCGGCCAGGAGCAGGACGGAGAGCGCCTCGAAGGGCAGCACCCAGTGCCGGAAGAGCATCTCGCCGGTCACCTTCGTGGAGCCCTGGGCCGGTCCGTCCAGGTCGATCCAGGTCGTACGGAAGGCGTCGACGACCACCCAGACAAGGGCGACGGCCGCGACGAGCGCGACCGCGAGGGCGACGGGGCGGTTGCCCGAATCCGCGTCGGGGGAGCGGCCGATGGGGGCCTTGGTGAGCATGAGCCCGAAGAGGAGGAGGACGACGACGGAACCGACGTAGATCAGCACCTGGACCCAGGCGATGAACTCGGCGGTCAGGAGCAGGTACTCGACGGCGAGCCCGCCGAGCGCCACGACCAGCCAGAGCGCGGCGTGCACGAGCTGGCGGGTGGTGACGGTCACGACGGCGGCGCCGAAGGTGACGAGGCCGACGAGCAGGAAGGCGATCTCGACGCCGGAGGGCGAGAGGAAGCCGGGGGTGGTGGCGGCTTCGGAGAGGGGGGTGGCGGCGAAGTGGGTGGCGGCGAGGTTCACTCCTTGTCCCCCTCGGCCTCGGCCGCGGCGGCCGCGGCGGCGGCCTTCTCGACAGCCTTGCGGGCCGCGCCGATCTCCTTCGGCTCCTCGGCGCGCGGGTCGAGCGCGGGCGGTTCCGGAACCGTCCACATCCACTCGCGGAGCTTGTCGCGCTCGTGGGTGAGTTCGTGGATGTCGGTCTCGGCGTACTCGAACTCCGGCGACCAGAACAGCGCGTCGAAGGGGCAGACCTCGATGCAGATACCGCAGTACATGCAGAGGGCGAAGTCGATCGCGAAGCGGTCGAGGACGTTGCGGCTGCGCTCGCGCCCGCCGGGGACGGCGGCGGGCACCGTCTCCTTGTGGGAGTCGATGTAGATGCACCAGTCGGGGCACTCGCGGGCGCAGAGCATGCAGACTGTGCAGTTCTCCTCGAAGAGCCCGATGACACCGCGGGTACGGGGCGGGAGTTCGGGCTGCTTGTCCGGGTACTGCGCGGTGTGCGAGCGCTTCGTCATCGTACGGAGCGTCACGGCGAGGCCCTTGGCGAGGCCGGAGCCGGGGATGGGCATTACTGGATCGCCACCTTCACGATGCCGGTGAGCGCGATCTGCGCGAGTGCGAGCGGGATGAGGGTCGTCCAGGCGAGCTTCTGGAGCTGGTCCTCGCGGAGCCGGGGGTAGCTGACGCGGAGCCAGATGACGATGAAGGCGAGGACCGCGGTCTTGAGCAGCGTCCAGACCCAGCCGAGGCCGTCGGCGCCGAAGGGGCCGTGCCAGCCGCCGAGGAAGAGGACGGTGGTGAGGCCGCAGAGGACGACGATGCCGGCGTACTCGGCGAGCAGGAAGAGCGCGAAGCGGAGGCCGGTGTACTCGGTGTACGCGCCGAAGATGATCTCCGAGTCGGCGACCGGCATGTCGAACGGCGGGCGCTGCAGCTCGGCGAGTCCCGCGACGAAGAAGACGAGGGCGCCGACGATCTGCCAGGGCAGCCACCACCACTCGAAGGCGTTCAGGATGCCGGGCAGGGAGACCGTGCCGGCGGCCATCGCGACGGAGGCGGCGGTGAGGAGCATCGGGAGCTCGTAGGCGAGCAGCTGGGCGGCGGTGCGCAGGCCACCGAGCAGGGAGAACTTGTTGGCCGAGGCCCAGCCGGCCATGAGGCTGCCGAGCACGCCGACGCCCATGACCGCGAGCACGAAGAAGATGCCCGCGTCGACGACCTGGCCGACGGCGCCTTCGCTCGGGCCGATGGGGATGGCTACGAGGACGAGGAGGTACGGGAGGAGGGCGACGGCGGGCGCGAGCTGGAAGACGCGGCGGTCGGCGTTGGCCGGGACCACGTCCTCCTTCTGCGCGAACTTGACCCCGTCGGCGACGAGCTGGGCCCACCCGTGGAACCCACCGGCGTACATGGGGCCGAGGCGGCCCTGCATGTGCGCCATGACCTTGTGCTCGGTCTGCCCGACGACGAGGGGCAGCACGAGGAACACGGCGAAGACGATGAGCAGCCGGAGGGCGACGTCCAGTACGTCGTTCACGCGGGATCGCCTCCGGCGGGGTGGGTGGGGTTGTTGGGGTTGGTGTCGGGGTCGGGGTTCGTGTCGGTGGGCTCAGAGTCGGTGGGCTCGGCGTCGGGGCGCGTTTCGGCATCCGCTTCGGGGGCGGGTGCGGCGTCCGTCTCCGGCGCGGGCTCGGGCGCGGCGGCGGGTGCCGCGTCCGGCGCGGGCTCAGGCTCGGGAGCGGGTGCCGCGTCCGGCGCGGCCTCAGGCTCGGGGGCGAGTGCCGCGTCCGGCGCGGGCTCAGGCTCGGGGGCGGGTGCCGCCTCCGGCGCGGGCTCAGGGGTCGGAGCAGGCTCGTCGTCGAACGCCGGACGGGCGTGGTGCCAGGGCGCGTCCGAGCTCCGGGTGCGGGGCGGCGAGGCGGGCGTGGCCGCCTGGCTGGCGGAGCCGTCGGCCGCGCTGCGCGAGCGGCGGGGCGGGCGGCCGGCAGCCGGGGCCTCCGGAGCGCCTTCGGCCTCGGCGGCGGGCGTGGCCGACTGGTCGGCGCTGCCGTCCGCCCGAGGTGCCTGCTCCTCGGCGGCGGGCGTACCCGCCTGGTCGGCGGCGCCGTCCGCCCCAGGTGCCTGCTCCTCGGCGGGCGGGCCCGCCTGGCTCGTCGAGCCGTCGGACGCCGAGCG
>NZ_JBHXPI010000035.1:0-76866 GCF_042718575.1 Streptomyces sp. NPDC058579 | reverse complement strand
TGCCCTCGTGGCTTGCTTGAGCCGGATGCGGTGAAAGTCGCACGTCCGGTTCTGAGGGGGCCGGGGCGCAGCAATGCGCTCCGGCTACCCGACCCGTCCGGGGCTTGGGTGGTGGTCGACTGCTGGGCGGTGGGCAGGGGCTGTTCGTGCATCTGGTCTGGCTCTCTGGTCGTCCGAAACGGATGAAGGAGTGGCGCTCGCCCCAGGGTGTCTCCGGGGCGAGCGGCTGGCGTGGTGGAAGGGCATGGGTCTACGCAGCGGTGGCGTCGGCGTGGCTTCGGTCGAGCTCCGCTTGGAGCAGGTCCTTGGCCCTCTCCAACCGTTCGCGGCCTCCGGGCCTGAGGCCCTTGTCGCGGATGGCCGTCTCCATGTGGCGGCGCGAGACGCGGCCGTCACGGCCCATGGGAGCGGTGCGCCCGATCTCGACCACCTGCTCCCACGTGGCCATAGGTGGCTGGTCGCCACGTTCGGCGGACGGTTTCTCCGGCTGAGCCACTTGCTCGGCGGGTTGTTCGTCTTCCTCGGCCACATCCTCGTCCGACGACGGATCGCTTGTGGCTGTTGCTGCGCCACGGTCGGGAGGGGCGGCCGCCGTGATGTGGCGGGCGTCTTCCCGTAGCGCGGTGTGGGTGGGGCGGCGCTGGACGAGGAGGTAGAGGTGGACGGCGCCGGCGAGGGCGAGCGGGGCTATGGCGGAGATGGCGCCGACGGTGAGGTCGTCGAGGGCGAGCCCGCCCCGGCGGGCCTGCTGGTTGAGGCGGACGGCGTGCAGGACGTTGGCCCAGATGCTGGTGGCGGTCGCGACGCCGACCAGGGCCGAGACGTACAGGCGGGCCCGCAGGGGTGCGGTGCGCAGGACGAGGAGGGCGCCGATGCCTATGGCGATGAAGCCGTCGATCACGAGGGGGAAGGCGTAGGTGAGCACCCGGTGGATGTGGCTGGCGGCGGCCATCTGGCGCAGGGCGTCGTACGAGAGGGCGAAGGCGGCCAGGGCGAGGAGGGCCACGCCTATGCGGATCAGGACGGGCAGGGCGGCGGGAGTGGCGGCGGTGCTGGGTGAAGGCAAGGGAAATGGGCTCCATGAGGCAGGGGGAGTGGGTGGGGGGGGGTGGGGGGGGCGGCCGTGGCGGGTGGGACCCGTCGCGATTCGTCGCATGCCTGGTCAGAGCAGGTACGGGTCAGGGTGGCGATGTCGGGTCGACTCGTTGCGGGCCGGTGACCCGTCCCGGCTCTGACCTGCGCGGCGACGGGTGGGGACGGGTCGTGCCGGGTCAGGCGCTGGTGGCGGGTTCCGGCATGGCCATCGGCTCGGCGGCCGGTGCGGGCTCGGGGCAGTAGCGGGCCCAGGCGTCGGTGAACTGCAGGCGGGTGAAGCCCTTGGCCTGGAAGCCGTCGGGGAAGCGGCGGTTGGCCGAGCGGATGCCGTAGTCGTTCAGCAGGATCTGCAGACCGCGCGGTGTGAGGCCCTTGTCGCTGTACTCGGGCCAGGGCGACTCGGCGTCCTCGTTCAGGATGCTGAGCAGGCGGCCGGTACGGATGACTGCCGGGTTTCCTTCGGAGGCGAAGGCACGGCGGATGTCTGCGAGGAGCCGGATGTTCAAGGCGCTGTGGTCCTGGTCCTGTTCGGCCTCATGGTTCGTCATCGCCAGGCAGGCGGCGCGGGCGGCCTCGGGCCAGGGGCCGCCGGCTAGGTCGGCGATAGCGATCAGAGGCTCCCAGGTGTCGGCGGCCCGGTCCTCCACCGGCATCTTCGGTGTGAGGTCCATCGCGGTCGCGTGCAGCGGGGTCAGCCATGCCAAGAGCCGGTCCCGTACGGCGTGCAGGGCGGGGGTGTCACGTACGGTGCGGAACTCGGCGACCTTCTCGCCCGGCCGTCGGCGCCGCATCCGGATGACGACCGATCGATCCATGATCGTGTCGGGAAGATCGCCGATCCCGGCGAGGGCGGCCATCGCGAAAGTCGGGAACTTCGACACCTCGTGGTTCGGGCCGGAGACCCGCAGAGTCGGGCGGTTGCGCTGGTGGCCGGCGTTGAGCAGGCCGCGCATCTCCTCGTTCTTCTCCGCCACCTTCGCCGACCCGAAGAGGGTGTCGGCCTCGTCAACCAGCAGGGTCGGAGGGGCGTCGGTGATCGACCGGAACACCGCGGCGGCCGAGGCGTTGACCGTGATCAGCGGGTCGTGGACGGTCTCGGTGACGACGTCCAGGAGGCGGGACTTGCCGCACCGCTTCGCCGGACCGACGACCGCGAGACGCGGCGCGTGCTGCCACGCCGTCTGGAGGTGCGTGGCCGCCACCCACAGCGTCACGGCTGTCAGTGCGTTCTCGCTCGGCAGCACCACGTACCGCCGGAACTGGGCGCGCAGGTCGGAGAGCACCAGTTCGCCCTCGGAGGACTCTGCGGGCTGAGTGTCATCGGGGGAAGGTATTGGGGTGGTGGCTTCCAAGGGGCGGCTCCTTCGGCGGTCGCGTGGATAGACCGCATGGGGAATTTGAGGGATTCCGGCGGGGACGGTGTGCGTGGCCAACACAGCCACACCCGGCGCGGGAAGTCCAGATTTAGCACTGGAATTCGTTACAGGTTGGCTGTTCCCTGTGTCTGCGGTCCGGCAACTATAGGGGTGAAATCCCGGTTGCCGAAATCGCCGTCGAAAATCCCCGTGCGATCCGCATCGCTCACGGCAGACGGGGAAACACTTCCCGAGCTGCCGATGCGCAAGCTACAACACCAAGCATGCCGCCACGCCCCCTCGAAATCGGACCCGCCGGACACGCCGCGGCCCAGGCCATCGAACGCACCCGCACGGCCCGCGGCTACTCCCAACGCCAGCTTGCCGCCCGCGTCACCGCACTCGGCCGACCCATGACCTTCACCGTGCTGTCCCGCATCGAACGCACCGTCCGGCGCTGCGACATCGACGACCTCGTGGCCATCGCGGCTGCCCTCGGAACCGTGCCCCAGGCTTTCCTCACCGACGCCTGGACACGCTCAGGGGTGGCCGGAGCGGGCGGAACATAGCCGACGATCCCCGGTTAGCCTAACCGGGGATTCTCCGGATCATTGGTCGTCCCGGAACGCCTTTCCATCGAGGCGTGCCGATTCGTTCTGCCCTCCGACCTAAGGAATCTCGTTTGTCCGTCGTCACCCGTATTTCCTCTCCCGGCACGTCCGTAGTCGGGGACTTCCGTGCGATCGATCGAGCCTTTCTCGGAGTGAAGGAAGCAGCGGAATATCTTGGGATTTCGCCGCGCACGCTGTACGTCTGGCGGCACCGTCGGCAGGGGCCGCCGAGCTTCCGACTGGGCGCCCGCGGACGAGTGACGTACCGGCTCGATGCCCTCGACGCTTGGGTGCGCGAGCAGGAGCGGGCGGACTCCCGCTCCAATCCCGTCCTGAACCCCGCGAACGCCGCGCCGCAGCGCCGTGCCGACTACACGGCCACCGCCTGACTCTCCACCTGGCAGACGGCTGCCGAACCCCTACCTGCGAGGAGATACTTGGCCGGCTACATCGAAGACCGCTGGATCAACAAGAAGAAGGACCCCGTCACCGGCAAGCGGGAACGCACCACCCGCTACGGGAAGGGCACTCGGTATCGCGTCGCCGGAATCCCCGGCGTCCGGGACATGTCGTTCGACGTTCTGGAGGACGCCAAGGCGTGGCTGCGCCGCGCCGGCACCGACAGCGAACGCGGAGAATTCGTCGACCCACGCGACGGGTCCATCACCGTCGCCGACTACGTCACCCGCTACTGGAAGACGGGTGTGCGGGGTGCGCCAGGCACGATCAAGCGTGTCGACGAGCGCGTACGGCTGCATGTCCTTCCCCACCTTGGCGAGGTGGCGCTCAGGGACGTGTCCGCAACCGTCCTGCGCGGCTACATCGCCACCCTCGAAGGCGAATGCGCACCCCGGTACGCCCGGCAGATCCTCACCTCCCTCTCGAACATCTTCGAGACGGCGATCGACGACAAGCGGCTCGTCCGCAACCCCATGCGCGCCAAGTCGGTGCGCTGGCCCAAGGTGCCCGACGACCAGCGGGAGCCATGGTCCCTGGAGACCGCACAGCGCGTACGGGACATCATCAACCCGCGCTACCGGATCGCCGTGGTCGTCGCCCTCGGGTGCGGCCTACGCCAAGGCGAGGTCTTCGGACTCTCGCCGCAGGACGTCGACTTCGCACGCGGCGTCATCCGCGTGCGACGGCAGGTCCAACTGCTCAATGGTCGCTTGTACTTCACGCTGCCCAAGGGCGGGAAGACACGCGTCGTCGACATGCCCCGCTCGGTCGCCATGGAGCTGGCCGCCCACTTCCTGCAGCATCCGGCCGTGGACGTCGAGCTGCCTTGGGGCGGACCGGAGCCCGAGCGGGAAAGGCGAGCCTTCCCGCTCGTCCTGACCACGACGTATGGCAACGCGATCCGGGCGAACATCTTCAACGTCGAGGTGTGGAAGCCGGCTCTCGCCAAGGTAGGTGTCATCCCCATGCGGGAGAGGGGCGGGCGATGGAAGGCATCGCGCAAGGACGGTTTCCACGTCCTCCGGCACACCTACGCCTCGATCATCCTCGAAGCCGGCGAGTCTGTGGTCACCCTCGCTCGATGGCTCGGCCACTCCAGCCCGACCATCACCCTCGACCACTACGCCCACTTCATGCCCGAGGCCGGCGGCAAGGGGCGTGCGGCTGTCGACGCGCTGCTCGGTGTGGTTCCCGCGTACGTTCCGGAGAACCTCGCCCTCGCCTGAGAACGGGTGGCACAGCACATGCTGTGCCACCCGTTCTCGTCGGCAGGCCAAGTGCTGCGCTTCATGCCGTTCGACGCCAGGACAAGCGGGAGCTCCTTGCCGGCAGTCCGAGCAGTTCGTGCAACGCTTTGCCCTCGTGGGCCCAGAGGTTCAGCCGGTCGCGGTCCACCCAGCGCACGCCGTGGCGGTCACCCCAGACGATGGCGTCGCGGGTGAACGTGCCGTTGGTGACGACGACCGCGTGGTCCGCTCCGTGGACAGGACCTGCCGTGCCCTTCACCTGGTACATCACCGATGATCCGACCTTGCCGCCGACGCGGGTGTGTTTCGCCTGTACCACGATCCGTCCGAGGGGTAGCCGTACGCCGATCACGTCCGCGGCCTGGTCACCGCCCTGGCCTACCTTCTTGGCCGTCCAGCCGTCGCGGACGAGGAGGTCGCGCAGTGCGTACTCGAACTCCTGGTCGCCCATCGAGTCCAACTCCGGCAAAGTGATGCGCAGATGGGCCAGTCTCTCGCTGTCCGCGCGATGCCGGTGATGGTTCCGTATTCGGAGGCCGGCCAGGGCGACGGCGCAGACAAGGCCGACCAGAGCCAGCAGGGGCCAGGCCTCGGTGGCCTTCGTCACCAGATGTGATGCGGCCTGTGCCAGGGCGACAGTGAGCGCGAGGGCGACGGCTGCCGCGCCCAGGACGTCCGTTGTACTACGCGGCCGCCATCGGATTCTCCGCCGAGACCGGGGCGTCACTGCCCGCCCACTGACGCGGAGACGGCGGGCTTCGGTGCAGGCTGCTGTGTGGCGGAATCGTCGCCGAACCCGAAGACCTGACCCCAGAGCCACACCACCGCACACAGGCCGGCCACGGCCCACACGCTCAGCCCCTTGGCGGACTTCGGCCCCGGCTTGCGGCGGAAGTGGCTTCGTACGCGCACGTACCCGTCCGGAACCTTCGGCATGGTGCTTCCCTCCCCATCGGTCCGCACCGTGCGGACCTCTAGATCGGTTGTAGCGGTGGCCACTGACAGAACCTGATGCATCGTCACGATTGAGCGGGCGGCAAGAGGGCGAGTCGGCCATGCTCGCGTGTGCGCCTGCCCACCTGCACGGACCTCTGGCCTGCGCCGAGGCCTCAGAGTCGGGTGCCGCACTGCGGAAATACAGGGCTCATCGAATGGCCTGTTCTTGCGGAGCGCGACCAGGGGCGACTGCGCCGGGGCGCCGCCCCTTGGCGAGGTGGAGGTCCTGTGCCCGATCGACCCTCTCTCGCATTCTCCCCAGATTCTCCCCGAGGGGCTTCTGGGGGCACGATCGTTGGTTTGCTCATGCTAAGTGGATCAAGGGTCTGGGATGGGTGGCTACAGCCAGTCGCGCTTCTTGAAGATGACGTAGAGGCTTACGCAGACAACTGCCATCAGCATGATCGCGAAGGGGTAGCCTGCCGCCCACTTGAGTTCAGGCATGGTCTCGAAGTTCATGCCGTAGATCGTTCCCACCAACGTGGGTGCAAACAGAATCGCCGCCCACGAGGAGATCTTCTTGATCTCCTCGTTCTGTTCGAAGCCCGCTTCCGCCAACGCGCGCATTTCCGCGTTCTGTTGCTCGGTTACCAGGGTTGCGTTGACGGTCAGGATTTCTGTCAGGGCCTGGCGGAAGCCGTCCACGCGTTCGCTGGTGTGGGTCACGTGGTCGGCCACGTCGCGGAGGTAGCGCTGGAGTTCCTCGTCCGTGCCGTACTTCGCGAAGCCTGCCATCAGGCCGTGCAGCATGCCCACCAGGGGGCGGGTCGCGCGTTGGAACTCGACCATTTCCCGGGAGAGTTCGTAGATGCGGCGCGAGACCGCCTGGTCGCCGCTGAAGACCTCGGTCTCGATCTCGTCGATGTCGTTCTGGACGCCCGCCACCACCGGGGCGTAACCGTCGACCACCGCGTCCAGGATCGCGTACAGGACCGCCTCCGGGCCCAGGGCCAGCAGGTCCGGGTCCTCCTCCATGCGGAGGCGGACCGCCGAGAGGTCCGGGGCCGCGCCGTGGCGGACCGTGATCACGAAGTCCTGGCCCACGAAGATGTGGAGCTCGCCGAAGTCGACCTCCTCCTGGGCGTCCAGGTAGCGGGCCGCCCGCAGAACGACGAAGAGCGTGTCCCCGTACCGTTCCAGCTTCGGGCGCTGATGTGCCTCCAGCGCGTCCTCCACCGCCAGCTCATGGAGGTCGAACTCGCCCGCCAGCGAGTGCAGTTCGGACTCCGTCGGGCGGTGCAGGCCGATCCACGCCATCCCGTCCGGGTGCTCGCGCAGCTGACGGAAGGTCTCGGCCAGCGTGTCGGGGGACGCCACCTTGCGGCCGTCGCGGTACAGCGTGGCCTGCACCACGCTCGGCCGGTCCGCCGCCGCGGCCTCCGCCTCGGACGGCTTCGGCTCCGGCCGGGGCGTCCGCGCCGGCGGTTCCGGCTGGCGGCGCCAGGCTGCGCGGGGGCGACGCTCCGACATGGTGGGGTCCATCTCCGTGGTCGTGGGTGGGGTTGTGGTTGTGGTCAGTGGTCGTGGCCGGGTCTCCCGGGAAGGATATACGGGGTGAATTGTCGCAGCGCGGCGGTCGGTGCCCGTGCCCCTGGCCGTGCGAGTGCGGGTGTGGGCGCGCCGCCGTCATCCGCCTTCGACCCCCGCCACCCGTCCCCGCCGCCGCCCCGTCACCCGCCCTTTGCGGACACATCCTGTCCGCAATCCCGAGTAGCGTGCCGTTCATGGCCTCCATCTCGACGAACCCGGTTCTCTCCACCCGCGCCCTGGGTCGCGCCACGCTGGCCCGGCAGCTCCTTCTGGAGCCCGCCGCGATGTCCGCCAAGGGCGCCGTCACCCACCTCCTCGGGCTCCAGGCGCAGAACACCAAGCCGCCGTACTACGCCCTCGCCGCCCGGCTCGCCGGCTTCCGTCCCGAGCAGCTCTCCGCGCTCATGGAGTCCCGCGAGGTCGCCCGGATCGTCACCCTGCGCTCCACCATCCACACCCACACCGCCGAGGACGTCCTCACCCTCCGG
Organism: Streptomyces sp. NPDC058579; assembly: GCF_042718575.1. Taxonomy (NCBI): domain Bacteria; kingdom Bacillati; phylum Actinomycetota; class Actinomycetes; order Kitasatosporales; family Streptomycetaceae; genus Streptomyces; species Streptomyces sp. NPDC058579. Next base: position 69,085 of record NZ_JBHXPI010000035.1, on the reverse strand, counting down.
CCGCTCGTCCAGGCCGCCCGCGCCCGCGAGCTCAAGATCTTCCGCGCCGGTCTCGTCGGCGTCGACCTCGACCGCCTCGTCGTCCTCTCCCGCGCGCTCGTCGAGGAGGAGCCCCGTACCCCCAAGGAGATCCGCGAGGCTCTGCTCGTCCACTGGCCCGATGCCGACCCGCAGTCCCTCTCGGTCGCCGCCCGCTGCCTGCTGCCCCTCGTCCAGGTCACCCCGCGCGGCCTCTGGCGCCGCAGCGGGCAGGTCCGCCTCACCACCGCCCAGGCCTGGCTCCGCACCTCCTACGACGCCGAGACCGAGCCCGACGTCGACCCCGTCGTCCTCCGGTACCTCGCCGCCTTCGGGCCCGCCTCCGTCAAGGACATGCAGACCTGGTGCGGCCTCACCCGCCTCCGCGAGGCCTTCGAGCGCCTCCGCCCCCGCCTCCTCGCCTTCCGGGACGAGAGCGGCGTCGAACTCTTCGACCTCCCCGAGGCCCCCCGCCCCGACCCCGACACCCCGGCCCCGCCGCGCTTCCTCCCCGAGTACGACAACGTCCTCCTCTCCCACGCCGACCGCAGCCGCTTCGCCTCCGCCGAGGCGAAGAACCGCACCTGGAAGGGGAACCAGGCCTTCTCCGTCTTCCTCCTCGACGGCCTCCTCGCCGGGCTCTGGCGCCTGGAGGAGACCAAGGAGCGCACGACGATGACCATCCAGCCCTTCGGTCGTACGACCAAGGCTCAGCGCGCCGAGCTGGCCGAGGAAGCCGAGCGGATGCTGCGGGTGATGGGGGAGGAGGGGGTTCCGTTCGAGGTCGGGTTCGGGGTTGTCGATGAGTAGAGAGGAGCAGAGACGAGTGGAGACGAGTGGACAAGCAGGGGCGGCTTCAGGCGTCCTACGGCAGTACCCCCGCCCTCCTCGCCGCCACCACCGCCTCCCCCCGCGTGTGCGCCCCCAGCTTCCGCATCGTCGAGCGCAGGTAGCCCTTCACCGTCTCCGGGCGGAGCCCCAGTCGGTCCGCCGCCGTCGCGTTCGTCGCGCCCGACGCCACCGCCACCAGGACGTCCAGCTCGCGCGGCGTCAGCGTCACGCCCGGTGGCCGGCGGGCCGGGCCCGCCGTGACCGTCTCCAGGCGGGCGCACACCTCCAGCAGCCGGGCCCGCAGGTCCGGGTCCGCGACCTGGGGCACGAGCTCGCGCAGTTCACCGTGCGCCTGCCGGATCTCGGCCGAGGGCCCCTCCGCCAGCAGCTCCCGTACGTGCTCCCGCGCCTCGTCCCGTACCGCCAGCGCCTGCTCCACGTCCCGGGCCGCCGCCACCGCCGCGTCGAAGACCCGGTCGCCGAGCGGCAGCGCGTCCCGCAGCGCCCCGTACAGCACGCCGCGCACCTGGCGCCGTACGACGATCGGCACCGCGATCACCGACCGAAGGCCCTCCGCCGACACCGGGCCGTCGTACTCGTGCGTGATGTGCCGCGCCGACGGATAGTCCACGACCGCGCAGGGCCGCGACAGCGCCAGACACTTCCCGCCAAGGCCGCTGCCCGCCGAGATCGAGAGGCCCCGCAGGGCCGGGGTCACGGCGCCGTTCAGCTCCGCGATCCGCAGCCGGCGGCCGTCGCGGGCGTCAAGGGCGTCTCCGCCCTCGCGGCCTGCCCTGCCGCCGCCTGCCCCGCCGCCTGCCCTGCCGTCCTGCAGCAGTCCGCCGAAGACGACCTCCAGGCCCGTGGACCGGCGCAGCCGCAGCAGCGCCGCACGCATCTCCACCGATTCCGTCAGCTCGGCCACGCGACTACTCCTTCACCCCCGAACGGGGGTAGTGAGACCTGGGTCACTGATTACACGATGTCCGTGACCGGTCCCGCAACGAGGAGGACACATGACGCCCACCACCGCGACGGAGAGGTTCCGGGCCGCCCGCGACTTCCTGCTCCGGCACCGCGAGGAGTACGAGGCCGCCTACGAGGGTTTCGCCTGGCCCCGTCCCGACCGGTTCAACTGGGCCCTGGAGTGGTTCGACGTCATCGCGGCCGGCAACGACAGGACCGCGCTGCACATCGTCGAGGAGGACGGCACCGAGACGCGCGTCAGCTTCGCCGAGATGAGTGAACGCTCCGACCGGGTCGCCAACTGGCTGCGCTCGCACGGCGTTCGGGCCGGCGACCGGATCATCGTCATGCTTGGCAACCAGGCCGAGCTGTGGGAGACCGCGCTCGCCGCGATGAAGCTGCGCGCCGTCGTCATCCCGGCCACCCCGCTCCTCGGCCCGGTCGACCTGCGGGACCGTGTCGAGCGCGGCCGGGCCCGGTACGTGATCGCGCGCGCCGAGGACACCGCCAAGTTCGATGACGTACCCGGGGATTACACCCGGATCGTCGTCGGTGGAGCGACAGGTGGACTGACAGGTGGACCGACAGGGGGACCGCAAGGTGGATCGCAGGAGCCGAGCGGATGGGTTCCGTACGCCGACGCCTCCCGTGCCTCCGACGTCTTCGAGCCCGACGGCGTCACCCGCGCCGACGACCCGCTGATGCTGTACTTCACCTCCGGCACCACCGCCCGCCCCAAGCTCGTCCAGCACACCCACACCTCGTACCCCATCGGCCATCTCGCCACCATGTACTGGATCGGGCTCAAGCCCGGCGACGTGCACCTCAACATCTCCTCGCCCGGCTGGGCCAAGCACGCCTGGTCCAACCTCTTCGCCCCCTGGAACGCGGAGGCGACCGTCTTCATCCTCAACTACACGCGCTTCGACCCGGCCCGACTGATGGCCGAGATGGAGCGGAACGGCGTCACCAGCTTCTGCGCGCCGCCGACCGTCTGGCGCATGCTGATCCAGGCCGACCTCACCCAGCTGAAGCACCCGCCGCGCGAGGTCGTGGCGGCCGGGGAGCCGCTCAACCCCGAGGTCATCGAGTCCGTGCGGCGGGCCTGGGGCGTCACCATCCGCGACGGGTTCGGGCAGACCGAGACGGCCGTCCAGGTCTCCAACAGCCCAGGCCAGCGGCTCAAGGAGGGCTCCATGGGCCGGCCGAGCCCCGGCTTCCGGGTCACCCTGGTCGACCCGGCGAGCGGCAAGGCCGACGTGGACGAGGGCGAGATCTGTCTCGATCTCTCCTCCGACCCGGTGGGCCTCATGACCGGTTACCACGGCGACCCGGAGCGTACGGCCGAGGCCATGGCGGGCGGGTACTACCGCACCGGAGACATCGGCTCCCGCGACGCCGAGGGGTACATCACCTACATCGTGCGCGCCGATGACGTCTTCAAGGCCTCCGACTACAAGATCTCGCCCTTCGAGCTGGAGAGCGCCCTGCTCGAACACGAGGCGGTGGCCGAGGCCGCCGTCGTACCGGCCCCCGACCCGCTGCGGCTCGCCGTCCCTAAGGCGTACGTCGTCCTCGCGGACGGCTGGGAGCCGAACGAGGAGACGGCGCGGGCGCTCTTCGCCCACTCGCGCGCCGTGCTCGCCCCGTACAAGCGGCTGCGCCGCATCGAGTTCGCCGAACTGCCCAAGACCGTCTCGGGGAAGATCCGCCGGATCGAGCTGCGCGAGCGTACGGCGAAGGGTGAGGGCACGGAGTACGCGGAGGGGGACCTCGCATGACAACCCGCATGACACCTCGCACGGCAACCCTGACCGGATCGAACCTCTCCTACGCCCACGGCGCGAGCTCCACCCCCCTCCTCGGCGACACGATCGGCGCCAACCTCGACCGCGCCGTGGCCACCTGGCCGGAGCGCGAGGCGCTCGTCGACGTGCCGTCCGGGCGCCGCTGGACGTACGCCCAATTCGGCGCCGACGTAGAGAAGTTGGCGGACGCCCTGCTCGGCAGCGGAGTCGCCAAGGGCGACCGGGTCGGTATCTGGGCGGTCAACTGCGCCGAGTGGGTGCTCGTCCAGTACGCCACCGCCCGCATCGGCGCCGTCATGGTGACGGTCAACCCGGCCTACCGTGCCCACGAGTTGGAGTACGTGCTCCGGCAGGCCGGGATCTCGCTGCTCTTCGCGTCCCGTACGCACAAGACGAGCGACTACCGGGCCATGGTCGAGGAAGTCGCTTCGAAATGTCCGGAGTTGAGGGAGGCGGTGTACTTCGACGACCCCACCTGGGACGAGCTGCTCTCCCGTACGGCGGGCGAACTGCGCCCCGCCGCGCTCTCCTGCGACGAGCCGGTCAACATCCAGTACACCTCGGGCACCACGGGCTTCCCCAAGGGGGCGACCCTCTCCCACCACAACATCCTGAACAACGGTTATTTCGTGGGCGAGATGATCGCTTACACCGAGCAGGACCGGATCTGCATCCCCGTGCCCTTCTACCACTGCTTCGGCATGGTGATGGGCAACCTCGCGGCCACCTCGCACGGCGCCTGCATGGTCATCCCCGCGCCGTCCTTCGACGCGGCCGCCACTCTCCGCGCCGTCCAGGAGGAGCGCTGCACGTCCCTGTACGGCGTACCGACGATGTTCATCGCGGAGCTGAACCTCCCCGACTTCGCCTCGTACGACCTCTCCACCCTCCGCACCGGCATCATGGCGGGCTCGCCCTGCCCGGTGGAGGTGATGAAGCGGGTCGTCGCAGAGATGAACATGGCCGAGGTGTCGATCTGTTACGGCATGACGGAGACCTCACCCGTCTCCACCCAGACCCGGCGCGACGACGACCTGGAACGCCGCACCGGCACGGTCGGCCGGGTCATGCCGCACGTCGAGGTGAAGATCGTCGACCCGGTCACCGGGCTCACCGTCGAGCGCGGCGTCCCCGGCGAGCTGCGCACCCGCGGCTACAGCGTGATGCTCGGCTACTGGGACGAGCCCGAGAAGACCGCCGAGGTCGTCGACGCCGGCCGCTGGATGCACACCGGCGACCTCGCGGTGATGCGCGAGGACGGGTACGTCCAGATCGTCGGCCGGATCAAGGACATGATCATCCGGGGCGGCGAGAACGTGTACCCGCGCGAGATCGAGGAGTTCCTCCACGGGTACGAGAAGATCGCGGACGTCCAGGTCGTGGGCGTCCCCGACGCCCGCTACGGCGAGGAGATCCTGGCCTGCGTGATCCCCCGCGACCCCGCCGACCCGCCGAGCCTCGACGACATCACCGCGTACTGCCGCGACCGCCTCGCGCACTACAAGGTCCCGCGCCGGGTGGAGATCCTCGCCGAGTTCCCGATGACCGTGAGCGGGAAGGTGCGGAAGGTGGAGCTGCGGCGGCGCTTCGGGGGCGGGGAGGAGGGGTAGCCGGCGGGGTACGTACGGCTGCGGGGTACGTACGGGGTGCGTACGGCTAGGGCCTGCGGGCTACGGACCACGGCCTTACGGGTCACGGGCTACGGCCTTCGGGCCTCGGGCTACGGCGCGGGTGCCTGCCGGACCACTGCGGCCCCCGCCAGCTCGCGGCGCATGCAGACCCGGGGCCAGGTCGCCAGGCCGTGGGCGGCCTCGGCCCGCTGGATCGCGCGCAGCCCGACGGTGAGTTCCGGATCGGACTCGGCGAGCGGGCGGAAGCCGAGGCGGGCGTAGTACGGGGCGTTCCAGGGGACCTCGGCGAAGGTCGTCAGGGTCAGCGCCGTGAGCCCGTGCTCGGCCGCCTGCGCCGCGAGGTGCTCGATCAGGGCGCGGCCGATGCCCCGGCGGGCGGCGTCGGGGTGCACGGAGACCTGCTCGATGTGGGCGGCCCCGTCGACGGTGTCCGTCAGCAGGTACGCGACGGGGCGGTCGGCCTCGTCGGCGGCCACCCAGGCGCGGCCGGAGCGCCGGTAGGCGTCCAGGACGTCCAGCGGCAGGGGCTCGTCGTCGGCGATGAACGCCATGCCGACGGAGCGGAAGGGTTCGCCCGCGGCCCGCTCGATGTCCTGGAGCAGCGGGAGTTCGGCCGGTGCGGCCGCTCGGATGTGCATACGACGAGTATGGCGCGGACCCTCCCCTCAACCCGAGCCCCCGGCACCACCCCCATCTCCGGCACCGCCCCCACCTCCTCCGCTCCCTCCCGTCCCGTCGGTCCCGCCGCCTCCGCCGAACCAGCCGCGGCCGGTCGCGTACCCGTCCGTCCCGCCGCCCCGGCCCAGTAGTCCGCCGTCGCGGGAGAAGCGGGGGAGGAAGAGCGCGAGCGCGGGGTCGCCGTAGAGGGCGACGTACAGCAGCACCAGATTGCCGTCCGTCACCTCGCGCCGGTGCGCGGGCAGCGGGTGCCGCTCGCGGAGCCCGGCGAGCAGCCGGCGGGCGGCCCGTGTGGTCGGCGGCAGGAACAACAGGGCGAGCGCGACGCCGGTCGGTACGGCTCCGAGGGCCAGCGCGAGCGCGAGTTCCGCCCCGGACGGCCGGATGAGCAGCAGGCCCGCGACGACCGTCGCCACCGCGCCCACGAGCAGCACGCGCGCGACGCGCAGCCGGCCGTACGGGCGGAGCAGCCCCGCCCCGCCGAGCTCGGCCCGCAGCGCGTCGACCGCGCGCCGCGCCCGGGGCTGTGCGGCGAGCACCCGGAGGCCCAGCGCGCGCCGGAGCGAACTGTGCACGCCGAGTTGAACCGGGTCACGCGTCCGGCCGGGGCCGCCGTTGGCCCGAATCGTGCCCTTCCGGCCGGCTGCGACCGCGCCGCGCTGGTGCAGCGCGACAAGGGCCACGACGACGACCGCCCGAGGCCCTCCCCTGAGCAACGCCAGTGCCTGCGGGGGCAGTTCTGCCCGCTGCGGGCTGCGCGTTCGCAACAGGGCGAGCGCGAGCAGCAGTTGTCCGCACGCCGCCACGATGAACCACCACGTCTCCGCCCCCATGAGGCCCCACCCCCCGAGACTGTTGTGCCCGGGGGAGTGTGATCGTCACGCGTGAATGGCCGAATTCGGAGGTTATTTTGAGTCGGCGACGCGCTTCGGACCTGCTTGAGACCCGCTTCGGACCCGCCTCAGGACCCCTACGGTGCCGACAGCGCGGCTATGCGCCCGTGGTGACCAGTTCGTCGGCCGGGGTGTTGACCGGCTGCGGGGTGCCCGTCAGGTCGAGGACGAAGAGGGGGATGCCGAGTTCGTCCGCGCGGGAGCGGGCCTCCGGGGTGTAGCCGGCGAGGGAGAAGAAGACGCTCACGGCCGTGCTGCTGAGGCCGTTGAGCCAGAGGCACTCGACGGCCCGCAGGCCGGCCGGGCGGGTGCTCGGGTCGACCTGGGCGACGAGTCCGGGCGCCCGCAGGTCGACCTCGGACGTGGACCGCTCCTCGGGCTGGACGACGTCCCGGAACCCGAGCCAGCGCAGGTACCCGGCGGACGCGGCGACCGCGTCCCGGGCGGTACGGATGGTCACGGGCCGGAACGAGGGCCTCGGCGGCGCGGGGTGCGGAGCCGTGGGCGGCAGCGGTATGTGCGCGGGGTAACGGTCGGTGAACGCACGGTGCCCGCCGGTCTGCGGGGCGGCGTGGGCGCGGTTCTCGGCCGGGCCCGGACTCGGTCCTGTGAAGGGGTGCCCACCGTGCCCACCGCTGCGACCCTCAGTTCCTGGGGCGCCCTCCCCGCCGCTCCCCGGGGTGATCCACCCGCCCGTGCCCGGGCGCGGGTCGGTCGCGGAGCGCGGGTCCACGACCCGCCAGGGCCCGGTGTCCGAATCGGCACCCGTGCCGGCGCCCGTACCCCGTCCCGTACCGTCGCCCACTCCCGTACCCGGACCCGTGCCCTCCGCCGGGCGCCTGCCTCCGGTCGGGGGCAGGACCGGGACGCGGAGGACCGTGCCGCAGGTGCAGCCGAGCTCCGGGTGGGGCCATTCGTCCTCGCGGCCGCAGGCGGCGCAGCGGACCGTGACCCACTCATCCGTCCAGTTCCGGTGCGTGACCGGCTCGCCCGTCGCCCCGGGGATCACCGGCGGCACCACCGGGGTCCCGCACGCGCACGGGAACACCGGCGCGGCGTACGGCTGCGTACGGAGGCATTCCGGGCAGCGCACCGGAATCGAGTCACCCACACCGAACCCCACGGCGAACCCCCTGTCTTCCCGCCCCCATCGTCCACCAATCCGCCACGCGAGGGGAGGGACTTCGGCCATCGGCCGAGCCCACTCCCTTGACGGCCCTCGCCACGCCGACCTACATTGCTTCCGTATAGCAGAACATTACTTCCGCAATACGGAAACGGCCCGCCGAGACGGTGGCGGACCCGGTTCCGCCTGGCCGAAGCAGGAGCCCTCCCATGCCCCGTATGACCGCCGCCGCAGCGGCCGTTGAGATCCTCAAGCGCGAAGGCGTCACCAACGCGTTCGGCGTGCCCGGCGCGGCGATCAACCCCTTCTACCGCGAGCTCAAGAACGTCGGCGGGGTCAACCACACCCTCGCCCGCCACGTCGAGGGCGCGTCCCACATGGCCGAGGGCTACACCCGGGCCAAGGCCGGCAACATCGGTGTCTGCATCGGTACCTCAGGACCCGCCGGCACCGACATGATCACCGGCCTGTACTCCGCGATCGCGGACTCGATCCCGATCCTGTGCATCACGGGCCAGGCCCCGGTCTCGAAGCTCCACAAGGAGGACTTCCAGGCCGTCGACATCGCCACGATCGCCAAGCCCGTCACCAAGGCCGCCACCACGGTCCTGGAGGCCGCGCAGGTCCCCGGCGTCTTCCAGCAGGCCTTCCACCTGATGCGCTCCGGCCGTCCCGGCCCGGTCCTCATCGACCTGCCGATCGACGTCCAGCTGACCGAGATCGAGTTCGACCCGGAGACGTACGAGCCGCTGCCGGTCTACAAGCCGCGGGCGACCCGCGCGCAGGCAGAAAAGGCTCTGAGCTTCCTCCTGGAGTCCGAGCGCCCGCTGATCGTCGCCGGTGGCGGCATCATCAACGCCGACGCCACCGACCTGCTGGTCGAGCTCGCCGAGCTGACGAACATCCCGGTCATCTCCACCCTCATGGGCTGGGGCACCATCCCGGACGACCACGAGCTGGCCGCCGGCATGGTCGGCGTCCAGACCGCGCACCGCTACGGCAACGCGACCTTCCTGGAGTCGGACTTCGTCCTCGGCATCGGCAACCGGTGGGCCAACCGCCACACCGGTTACAACATGGACGCGTACACCAAGGGCCGGAAGTTCGTCCACGTCGACGTCGAGCCCACCCAGCTCGGCAAGATCTTCGCCCCGGACTACGGCATCGCCTCCGACGCCAAGGCCGCGCTGGAGCTCTTCGTCGAGATCGCCAAGGAGTGGAAGGCCGCGGGCAAGCTCCCGGACTTCTCCGCCTGGGCCGCGTCCGCGCAGGAGCGCAAGGCCACCCTGCAGCGCCGTACGCACTTCGAGAACATCCCGATGAAGCCGCAGCGCGTCTACGAGGAGATGAACAAGGCCTTCGGCCCGGACACGCGCTACGTCACCACCATCGGTCTCTCCCAGATCGCGGCCGCGCAGTTCCTGCACGTCTACAAGCCGCGCCACTGGATCAACTGCGGCCAGGCCGGCCCGCTCGGCTGGACCATCCCGGCCGCGATCGGCGTCGCCACCGCGGACCCGGAGACCCCGGTCGTCGCGCTCTCCGGCGACTACGACTTCCAGTTCATGATCGAGGAGCTGGCGGTCGCCGCCCAGCACAAGGTCCCCTACGTCCACGTGCTCGTGAACAACGCCTACCTGGGTCTGATCCGGCAGGCGCAGGGCGGCCTGGGCATCAACTTCGAGGTCAACCTCGAGTTCGAGAACATCAACACCCCGGAGATCGGCGTCTACGGCGTCGACCACGTCAAGGTCGCCGAGGGCCTGGGCGTCAAGGCGATCCGCGTCACCGACCCGGAGAAGCTGGGCGAGGCGCTGGAGGAGGCCAAGAAGCTGGCCGTCGAGTTCCAGGTCCCGGTCGTCGTCGAGGCGATCCTGGAGCGGATCACCAACATCGCGATGAGCAAGACGGTCGACATGAGCGACGTCACCGAGTTCGAGGAGCTCGCGACCGAGCCCGGCCACGCGCCGACCGCGATCAAGGCCCTCAAGGTCTGATCCCGGCCCTCACCGATCGGCCCCCGCTCCGAGAGCACCGGAGCGGGGGCCGCTCTGTGTCTGGTGGTTCTGGGTCGGCCGGTCCTAGGTCACCCGGCCCGCGTGCTCTACGTCCGCCCGTCGCCCTGTGCGCGTACCAGAGCCGCCCCCGCCTCCGTCCAGTCGTACAGGACCGACCGGCCCGCCCTTCTCCTCCGTACGAGACGCGCGTCCAGCAGCACCTTCAGGTGCCGCCCCACCGACCCGAGGCCCTGCCCCGTCAGCGCCACCAACTGGCTGGTGGACAGCGGCGATTCCAGTCGTACGAGCACCCCGGCCCGCGCGCTCCCGAGCAGCGCGGCGAGCGCCTCGGGAACGGCCGGGCCCTCCACGTCCGCCAGGGCGCCAGCGCACGGGTAGACGATCGCGAAGCGCTCCGCCCCCTCCCACGACACCCACCCCCGGCTCGGGGTCACGGGCACGAAGAGCAGCCGCGCCCCGGTGGCCGAACGCGGGGGATAGTCACGGGTGTTGACCTGGAGCCGGCCCTCGCCGAGCCAGCGCGTCCGGCCCGGACTCAGCTCGTCAAGCGCCGCCGCCCACCCTTCCCGGGTGAGCCGCGCCGTGCGCGCCAGGACGTCCGCCTCCAGGATCCGTCGGCGCCTCGGCCAGGTCGGCAGGACCGTCTCCCGCCACACCCAAGTGAGCAACTCGGCCATCCGGTACGGAAGATCGGGCGCCGATGCCAGTGGCTCGGGCACCGGGCTACCGCCCAGCGACACCGCCAGATCCGCCACGGCCGCCGAGGGTGGGGTCGCGCGGACCCGGACCAGCTCCTCCTCGAAGCTCGACTCGTGGTCGCCCAGGGGCGTGGGCGTGACGAAGTCGGCGTTCCAGGAGGTGCCGAGCGCCGCGCGTACGAGCAGGGCGTCGAGCAGCTCGGCCGCCAACCGGGCCCGGTAGGCGGGCAGATGGGCCTCCAACCACGTCCGCTCGCCCGGGTGGGTGGCCTTCGGAAGGTCCAGGGCCTGGAGCGCGGCGGTCACCTCCGCAAGCGGGGATATCAGGAACCGGCTCCCCGCGAGCGCGTCCGCGTCAACCCGCCACCACCCCATACGCCCCGCTCCCCACGTCGCCCCACCCGCGCCCGTGCGCCCTCCGGCGCCCCCGTCCCGCCCCCCGCCCACCTGCGGGCCGCCCCCCGTTTCGCCCCCGCGCGAAACATTACCGGCCCTCCCGGCCGCCCCCGCAGACTCCGCCGCATGCGTAGTTACCGCGAGCTCTTCCGTACGCCCGAGTTCACCCCGCTCTTCCTCACCTGCTCCGTCCAGGTCGCCGGCCAGACCGTGGCCGGGCTCGGGCTTGCCACGCTGGTGTTCCGGCAGACCGGGTCCCCGCTGCTCTCCTCCCTCGCACTCTTCGGGCCCTCGCTCGCGCAGCTCCTCGGCGCCGCCACGCTCCTCTCGGCCGCCGACCGGCTTCCGCCGCGTGCCGCGCTCGCGGGCATGGCGCTGTTCTTCGCCGTGAGCGCCGCCGCTACGGCCGTGCCCGGGCTGCCGATCGGGGTGGTCTTCGTGATCCTGCTCGCCCAGGGGCTCGTCGGGTCCGTCGGCGGCGGGGTGCGGTACGGGCTCCTCGGCGAGGTCCTGCCCCGTGAGGGGTATCTGCTGGGGCGTTCGGTGATGAACATGGCGGTCGGGGGCTGTCAGATCGCCGGGTTCGCGACCGGCGGGCTGCTCGTCGCGCTGCTCTCCCCGCGCGGCGCCCTGCTGACCGGCGCCGCCCTCTACCTCGTCGCCGCCCTCGTGGCCCGCCTCGGCCTCTCCCGGCGTGCCCCGCGCGCCACCGGCCGCGCCTCGGTCTCCGCGACCTGGCGTACGAACCGAAAGCTCTGGTCCTCCCGCGCCCGCCGCCGCGTGTACGTCGCGCTGTGGGTGCCGAACGGGCTGATCGTGGGCTGCGAGTCGCTCTTCGTGCCGTACGACCCCGAGCGCGCCGGGCTGCTCTTCGCCTGCGGCGCGCTCGGGATGCTGGCGGGGGACACGGTCCTGGGCCGGTTCGTACCGAGCGGACTCCGCGGCCGGCTCGCCGCACCGCTCCAGGCGCTCCTGGCCGCCCCGTTCCTGCTCTTCGTACTGGACCCGGGGCTCCCGCTCGCCCTCGCCGCGGTGACCGTCTCCGCGGTCGGCTACGGCGCGAGCCTGCTGTACCAGGAGCGGCTGCTCGCCCTCGTACCGGACGAGCTGAGCGGTCACGCCCTCGGGCTGCACACCTCGGGCATGCTCGCCCTGCAGGGGCTGAGCGCGGCGCTCGCGGGCGCCGTCGCCGAGGTCACCTCACCGCGCACGGCGATGGTGGTGCTCGCGGTCGCCTCGCTCGCCGTCACGGTGTCGCTGGTCCTCACTGAGGCGCCTTCGAGCGGACCACGACCGTCTCCTCGCAGGGACCGTCGGCGAACAGCTTGAGCGCCTCCACCTCGTCCTTGTCGGCGCTCAGGCCCCAGCGCAGCTTGGTGCCCACCCACTCGGCGGCGTAGCGGCAGTACTGGGTGGAGGACGACGGCACCCAGCCGGCGGGGTCGCGGCCGGCCTTGTCCTTCTGGCTGCGGGCGGTGACGGCGACGAGGGTGTTCGGTGTGCCCAGGTCGTTGGCGTACTTCTCGCGCCGGGCCGCCGTCCAGCCGGACGCCCCCGACTCCCAGGCCTCGTTCAGGGAGACGACGTGGTCGACGCGGAGCGCGGCGGGGTCGGTGACGGTCTGGCCGTCGTAGTACGAGGTCCACTTCCCGCCAGTCAACGCGCACTTGGGGCCGGTCTTCGGGGCGTCGACGGCCTCCTCAAGGAGGACCTCGGAGCGGGTGTCGCAGCCGTCGGCGGCGTCCAGGCCGGCGTTCCAGTGCTTGAACGCGGACTCCTTGTAGCCGGCCGGGTCCTCGGTCGCCTCGGTGAGGTCGGCGAGGGCGTCCGGGAAGAGGACGACGTTGGCCGACATGGCCGGGGAGGGCACGGCGAGCGGGGACAGGATGAGGGCGAGCGGGGCGAGGCCCCGCACCAGGTTCTTGATCATGTACGAGTGGATAGCGGCGGGGGAGGGGCGCACACGCGGCGAATCGCGGTGCGCTCGCCCGTGCGGGTGTGGATCTTCACCGCAGAAACGATGCGCTGCAGAAGGGATGCGCTGTCGGGCCCCAGGAGGCGGGCCCCAGGAGACGGGAACGCAGAAGAGCGCGGAACCAAGGACCGTAAACCTGGTTCCGCGCTCTCGTTGTGCCCGCCCGACGGTGCGAGGCTGGCGCGACAGGACGTTCGCGCCGCCGGGCGGAGTCTTGGGGTTCCCCCGAAGGGGCGTTGGGACCGCGGCGGCGACGACGGGTGGACCGGGGGATCCCTTCCTTCAGGTCAGGAAGGGGCCTGGTCCGCCCATTACCACCGCACTGGCTCGTGCCGCCGCGGTCCTCACGCTTGTCCGTTCCGCCGGCCACCCCTCATCCGGGCCGTCGGTCCGGACGGCGTACGGCATCTGACCTCCCGTCATATGCCGTACGCGGTCTGGATACCGCCGTGGATCAGTCCTCGCGCAGGTCGCGGACCGCCTCGGCCACGCGCTTGCCGTAGTCCGCGTCGGCGGCGGCGAAGTGCGCGAGGTTCTTCTCGATGACGTCCTCGCGGGACACCTGGGACAGGCCACCGGCGATGTTGGCGACCAGACGCTTCTTCTCGTCCTCGGACATCAGGCGGTAGAGCTCACCGGCCTGGAAGAAGTGGTCGTCCTTGGCGTGCTCGGGCGCCGCGTGGGTGCCGGTCCAGCCGTGGATCGCCAGCGGGGCGGAGAGCGCCGCGTCGGTCTGCGCGGGACCGGAGTACGAGTTGGGCTCGTAGTTCTTGTCCGTGCGGCGGCCGTTGCGGGTGGCCATGAGGCCGTCGCGGCCGTAGTTGTCGGCCTCGGTCGCCTTGGGGGCGTTCACCGGCAGCTGGGTGTGGTTGACACCGAGGCGGTAGCGGTGGGCGTCCGCGTAGGCGAAGAGACGGCCCTGGAGCATCTTGTCCGGCGAGGGACCGATGCCCGGGACGAAGTTGTTCGGGGAGAACGCGGACTGCTCGACCTCGGCGAAGACGTTGTCCGGGTTGCGGTCGAGGACCAGCCGGCCCACGCGCTGCAGCGGGTAGTCGCTGTGCGGCCACACCTTGGTGAGGTCGAACGGGTTGAAGCGGTAGTCGACGGCCTCGGCGGCCGGCATGACCTGGACGTACAGGGTCCACGAGGGGTTCACGCCGCGCTCGATGGCCTGGAGCAGGTCCGTCTGGTGCGAGTTCGCGTCCTTGCCGACGAGCTCGGCGGCCTGGTCGGCGGAGAGGGAGCGGATGCCCTGGTTCGTCTTGAAGTGGTACTTGACGAAGAAGGCCTCGCCCGCCTCGTTGGTCCACTGGTACGTGTGCGAGCCGTAGCCGTTCATGTGACGGTACGAGGCCGGGATGCCGCGGTCGCCCATGAGCCAGGTGATCTGGTGCGTCGCCTCGGGGGCGTGCGCCCAGAAGTCCCAGACGTTGTCCGGCTCCTGCTTGCCCGTGAAGGGGTCGCGCTTCTGGGAGTGGATGAAGTCGGGGAACTTGATCGGGTCCTTGATGAAGAACACCGGGGTGTTGTTGCCGACGAGGTCGTAGTTGCCCTCTTCGGTGTAGAACTTCAGCGCGAAGCCGCGCGGGTCACGGACGGCGTCCGCGCCACCGAGCGAGTCGGCCACGGTGGAGAAGCGGATGAACGTCTCGGTCCGCTTGCCGACCTGGGAGAGGAAGTCCGCCTTGGTGAAGCCGGTGACGTCGTCGGTCACCTCGAAGTAGCCGTACGCGCCGGAGCCGCGGGCGTGGACCACGCGCTCCGGGATCCGCTCACGGTTGAAGCGCGCGAGCTTCTCCAGCAGGTGCTGGTCCTGGAGCAGGATGGGGCCACCGACGCCGGCGGTGGCGGAGTTCTGGTTGTCGGCGACGGGGGCGCCGGACTCGGTCGTAAGCACGCGCTTCGACATGGTGACCTTCCGTACGGGAGCTGCACCGCTGACTGATGCGGGTGTTCAGGAGCGTAAATTCGCTTCGAACCCAGCGTCAACAGTTTGTTGAAAGTGAAGTGTGGTGTTCCGGGCGGCGGCGGCGCCTGGGCGCGACAGGACAGGTTGTCAGCGCCGCCGCCGACCGGAAGTCATGAGGTGGACCTGCGTCAGACCTGCTGGCCGGAGAGGCGCTCGACGGCGCGCAGCAGGGCCGAGTGGTCCAGGCCGCCGTCGCCCTGCGCACGCAGGGAGGCGACCAGCTGGGCCACGACGGCGCCGACCGGGAGGGCCGCGCCGACGTTGCGGGCGGCGTCGGTGACGATGCCCATGTCCTTGTGGTGCAGGTCGATCCGGAAGCCGGGCTTGAAGTCCCGGTTCAGGAAGTTGTCCTTCTTGCGGGTCAGGACCGTGGAGCCGGCCAGACCGCCGTTGAGGACGTCCAGGGCCGCCTGGAGGTTCACGCCGGACTTCTCCAGGAAGACCACGGCCTCGGCGCACGCCTGGATGTTGACGGCGACGATGAGCTGGTTGGCGGCCTTGACCGTCTGGCCGGAGCCGTGCGGGCCACAGAGGACGATGGTCTTGCCCAGCGCCTCGAGGATCGGCAGGGCCTCGTCGAAGTCGGCCTGCTCGCCACCCACCATGATCGACAGGACGGCCTCGATGGCGCCGGCCTCGCCGCCGGAGACGGGCGCGTCGATGACGCGGATGCCCTTCTCCTTGGCGCTCGATGCCAGGTCGACCGAGGTCTGCGGGGTGATCGACGACATGTCGACGATCAGCGCGCCCTGCTTGGCGTTCTCCAGGATGCCCTCGGGGCCGTAGGAGATGGCCTCGACGTGCGGGGAGGCGGGCACCATCGTGATGATCACGTCGGCGTCCTTGACGGCCTCCGCGATCGACGCGGCGGCGGTGCCGCCGGCCGCGGCGAGGCGCTCCAGCTTGTCCTGCTCCAGCGTGAAGCCGGTGACGGAGTAGCCCGCCTTGATCAGGTTCTCGGACATGGGCGAGCCCATGATGCCGAGACCGACCCACGCGATCTTGGGGAGATTGCTCATTGGGGTGCCTCTCAAAACTGGTGGTACGGGGGAGGAGGTCAGCGGGCCGCGCGGGCCTCGGCCGGGAGCCACTCGAAGGACGCGGCGGCGTCGGCGGCCTTGTACTCCAGGCCGACCCAGCCGTCGTAACCGGCCTTCCTGAGCTCGTCGAGCAGCTGCTCCAGGGGGAGCTCGCCGGTGCCCGGCGCGCCACGGCCCGGGTTGTCGGCGATCTGGACGTGGCCGGTCTTGTCGGCGTACTCCGCGATGACCTGGCTGACGTTCTCGCCGTTCATCGACAGGTGGTAGATGTCGAGGAGGAACTTGGCGTTGCCGAGCCCGGTGGCGGCGTTGACCTTGTCGACGACCTCGATCGCCGAGGGGGCGCTCACCAGCGGGTAGAGCGGCGACTCCGGCTTGTTCAGGGTCTCGACCAGCAGGATCGCGCCGATCCGGTCGGCCGCGCGGGCCGCCAGGACCAGGTTCTCCAGGGCGAGGGCGTCCTGGATCTGCGGGTCGACGCCTTCGACGCGGTTGCCGTAGAGCGCGTTCAGCGCCTTGCAGCCGACCGAGGCGGCGAAGTCCGCCGCCACGTCGATGTTGGCGCGGAAGCGGTCCGACTCCTCACCGGGCACGGAGAGCGCGCCGCGGTCGGGGCCCGGCAGCTGCCCGGCGTAGAAGTTCAGGCCCACCAGCTGCGTGCCGGCGTCGTCAAGAGCCTTCTTGAGGGCGTCGAGCTCGCTCTGGGCGGGGGTGGCGGTGTCGATCCAGGGCCACCACAGCTCGACCGCGGTGAAGCCCGCCGCGGCGGCGGCCGCGGGGCGCTCCAGGAGCGGGAGTTCCGTGAAGAGGATCGACAGGTTCACATCGAAGCGCTGGTCCGTGACTGCGCCTTCTGAGAAGCGGGCCATGAGGGGCGGCGCTCCTTCCGTATTGCGGAAGTAACTTTCTGTCTGACGGAATGTTGCAAGGGGAGCCGCGTGCTTGTCAAGAGGGTCCGGCAGCTCAGGGCTGCCGTCGGCGGACTCCCGGCCAGTAGCGTGGGGCCATGGTGCGTTTGAGAGTGGAGTTCACGACCGAGCCCTTCGACCTGGACGAGGCGCCGGAGCACGCGGTCGTGGCCCGTGAGGTCATCCAGTCGGCCGAACTGGACGCGGTGGATGTCGGCCCCTTCGGCAATACGGCGGAAGGCGGCTCCGACGCGGTCCTCACGGCCGTCGACGCGCTGCTGCGGAAGTCCCTGGCGGCCGGCGCGACCCGTGTCTCCCTCCAGGTCAACGTGATCGGGGAGGAGTCGTGACCGAACACCCGCTGGTCACCGCCGTGAAACCGCTGGTCGACGCGATGGGCGCCGAGATACTCGGGCCCGAGCAGGCCCAGACCGACGATGTGGTGCTCGCCTGGGAGGGCGAGGACGTGCTCGCCGTACGGCTGCCGCAGCTCTCGGACTCGCTCGATCACATCCTGGCCGCGATGGAGCGGCGGCACGGGATGCCGCTCGCCGAGCTCGACCGCAAGGCCAAGCAGGAAGCGGTCCGGATACTGGAGGCCCGCGGGGCCTTCTCTGTACGCCATGGGGTGGAGACGGTGGCCGGGGCACTGGGTGTCAGCCGGTTCACCGTGTACAACTACCTGAACCGGGAGACCGCCCTGAACAGGGAAAAGGCCGCCGAGAACGGCTAGTTGATCATGTATGGACAGGAGCCGTCGTCCGGATGTCGGGACGACGGCTTTTGTGTCCCCGAGTTTTCAACAAAGTGTTGACGTGATGTCGGCAAAGGGCGTTAGCTATCCGCAGCCCGTCAGACGCACAGCGAAAAACAGCCACGGAGGCTTCCCGTGACTTCAGGTACGACACCGGGCCTCACCCGGTTCAACGCCTCGGCGGACAGCGACGCCGTCGCCGCCCTCCACGAGGTGTGCTCCAGCTCGGCGTGGGGGAGCAAGATCCTCGCCCAGCGCCCGTACGCCACCGCCGACGCCCTCTTCCTCGCCAGCGACGCCGCGATGGCCGAGCTGACCGCGGAGGACCTGGCCGAGGCGATGGCGGGCCACCCGCCGATCGGTCGTCCGAAGGCCGGGGACCCGACCTCCTCCCGCGAGCAGAGCGGGATGGCCGGCGCCTCCGAGGAGCTCAAGGCCGAGATGCTCGAACTCAACCTGGCCTACCAGGACAAGTTCGGCCATGTCTTTCTGATCTGCGCCACCGGCAGGACCGGTGAGCAGATGCGCGACGCGGTCCGCGAGCGGATCGGGAACTCGCCCGAGGCGGAGCGGGAGATCGTCCGCACCGAACTGGGCAAGATCAACCGCATCCGCCTGACCCGTCTCGTAGAGAGCACTGAGGAAGAGAGCGCATGAGCACCGACACCACCGCTTCGGTGTCCACCCACATCCTGGACACCAGCATCGGCCGCCCCGCCGAGGGCGTGGCCATCACGCTCGCGGCCCGCAGCGGCTTCGACGCGCAGTGGGTCACGCTCGGTGGCTCCGCCACCGACGCGGACGGGCGCTGCAAGGACCTGCCGGCCCTGCCGGAGGGCACCACCCACGTACGTCTCGACTTCGAGACCGAGGCGTACTTCGCAAAGAAGCAAGCCGAGGCGCAGCAGGACGCCCCCCGCGTAAGGGACAGCGGTGCGTTCTTCCCGGAGGTGGCGATCACGTTCGCCGTCAAGCCGGGCGAGCACTATCACGTACCGCTGCTGCTCAACCCGTTCGGCTACTCCGTTTACCGAGGGAGCTAGCAGACATGCCCACGATTCTCGGCCAGAACCAGTACGGCAAAGCAGAGAACCGCGTCGTCAAGATCACGCGGGACGGCGCCACCCACCACATCAAGGACCTGAACGTCTCCGTCGCCCTCTCCGGCGACCTCGACGACGTCCACCTCACGGGCTCCAACGCCCACTGCCTGCCCACCGACACGACCAAGAACACCGTGTACGCCTTCGCCAAGGAGTACGGGATCGAGTCGGCCGAGCAGTTCGGCATCCACCTCGCGCGTCACTTCGTGACCAGCCAGGAGCCGATCCAGCGGGCGCGCATCCAGATCGAGGAGTACTCGTGGGAGCGGATCGCCAGCTCCGACGCCAACTCCAAGTTCATCGGCTCGGACGAGGTGAACCACTCCTTCGCCCGCAAGGGCCAGGAGACCCGCGTCACCCAGATCACGTACGACGGTGAGAAGTGGGAGGTCATCTCCGGCCTCAAGGACCTCATCGTCATGAACTCCACCAACTCGGAGTTCTGGGGCTACATCAAGGACAAGTACACGACGCTCCAGGAGGCGTACGACCGCATCCTGGCCACGCAGGTGTCCAGCCGCTGGCGGTTCAACTGGACCGACGACGAGCAGCGGATGCCCAACTGGGAGAAGTCCTACGCCCAGACCCGCAAGCACATGCTCGAGGCCTTCTCGGAGACGTACTCGTACTCGCTGCAGCAGACGCTGTACCAGATGGCCACGCGCATCATCAACCACCGTTCGGAGATCGACGAGGTCCGCTTCTCGCTCCCGAACAAGCATCACTTCCTGGTGGACCTGGAGCCCTTCGGGCTCAAGAACGACAACGAGGTCTACTACGCCGCCGACCGCCCGTACGGCCTCATCGAGGCGACCGTGCTGCGCGACGGAGCCACGGCGCAGATCCCGGTCGACATGACCAACCTCTAAGCGGCACCCCGTGGCCGCCCCCGCCCGCCCGCAGTAGGGCGGGGGCCGCCACCACCGGAGGGACGTACCCATGGCACAGCCCGCAACGGGGCCGGCATCCGCAGAAGGCCCGTGTTCCACCCCGCCGGTGGCCTCGCACGAGGTCCACCCGGTGGACGAGAAGCTCCCCGCCTCGCGGCTCGTTCCCGCCGCGCTCCAGCACATCGCGGCGATGTACGCGGGCGTCGTCACCCCTCCGCTGATCATCGGCCAGGCGGTCGGCCTGGACGCCGCCGGAATGACCCGGCTCATCGCCGCGAGCCTGCTCATCGCCGGCTGTGCCACCATCCTCCAGACGATCGGCGCCGGCCGCTTCGCCGGAAACCGGCTCCCGTTCGTCAACGCGGCCTCGTCCGCCGGCATCGCCCCGATGCTCGCGATCGCCGAGACCAGCGCCCCCGGCCACCAACTCCCCGCCATCTACGGCGCGGTGATGGTCGCCGGAGTCTTCTGCCTCGCCGTCGGCCCCTTCTTCGGCCGGCTGCTCCGCTTCTTCCCGCCGCTCGTCACCGGTGTCGTGATCACACTGATCGGCGTCACCCTGATGCCCGTGCCCGTCAGTTGGGCCCAGGGCGGGAACAAGGAAGCCGCCGACTTCGGCGCGATGAAATACCTCGCGCTCGCCGGCTTCACCCTCGTCGTCATCCTGCTCTTCCAGCGCTTCGGCAAGGGCTTCGTCAGGCAAGTCGCCCTGCTGCTCGGCCTGTTCATCGGCACGCTCGCCGCGATCCCGTTCGGGTTGGCCGACTTCACGGCCCTGCGCGAGGCGCCCGTCGCCGCGCTGCCGAGCCCCTTCGCCTTCGGCGCCCCCGAGTTCCACCCCGCCGCGATCCTCTCCCTCTGCATCGTGATGCTGGTCCTCATGACCGAGTCGAGCGCCGGCATGCTGGCCCTCGGCGAGATCTGCGACCGCAGGAGCGACGGGAGGACCATCACCCGCGGCCTGCGCACCGACGGCGTCGCCACCCTGATCGGCCCCGTCTTCGGCGGCTTCCCCACCTCCGCGTTCGCCCAGAACGTCGGCGTGGTCTCGCTGACCCGGGTCCGCTCCCGCTACGTCGTCGCCGTCGCCGGTGGCGCCCTGCTCGTCCTCGGGGTCTTCCCGGTCCTCGGCGCGGTCGTCTCGATGGTCCCGATGCCCGTCCTCGGCGGCGCCGGAATCGTCCTCTTCGGCTCGATCGCGGTCAGCGGCATCCGTACCCTCTCGGAAGCCGGCCTCGACGACAGCTCCAACATCATCCTGGTGGCTGTCGCACTCGGCGCGGGCATCATCCCGCTCGCCGCGCCCACCTTCTACGCCGGCTTCCCGGCCTGGGCACAGACCGTGCTCGGCTCCGGCATCAGCGCGGGCGCGCTCGTCGCCGTCACGCTCAACCTGTTCTTCCACCATCTCGGCACCCGGAGCCGTCACACGGCCCCGGCACTCAAATCCTCCTAGGGTCCTGCCGTGCCCACACCACTCCCGAGGAATGAAGGAAGCACCGCCATGGCAGCACCTTCGGCAGCAGTCGAGCGCATCGTCATCGAGAACTGTGCGATCGCGACCGTGGACGCCAACGACACCGAGTACGCCTCCGGGCACCTCGTCGTCGCGGGCAACAAGATCGAGTCCATCGGCGCCGGCAAGGCGCCCGAGGGCCTGGAGAACGTGGTCCGCCGGATCGACGCCACCGGTCATCTGGTGACGCCCGGTCTGATCAACACCCACCACCACTTCTACCAGTGGATCACCCGGGGTCTGGCCACCGACCACAACCTCTTCAACTGGCTGGTCGCGCTCTACCCGACCTGGTCGCGCATCGACGAGTCGATGGTCCGCGTCGCCGCCCAGGGCTCGCTCGCGATGATGGCCCGCGGTGGTGTGACCACCGCGATGGACCACCACTACGTCTACCCGCAGGGGTCCGGCGACCTGTCCGGCGCCATCATCGGCGCCGCCCGTGACATGGGCGTCCGCTTCACCCTCGCCCGCGGCTCCATGGACCGCAGCGAGAAGGACGGCGGCCTGCCGCCGGACTTCGCCGTCGAGACGACCGAGGGTGCGCTCATCGCCACCGAGGAGACCGTCAAGAAGCACCACGACGCCTCCTTCGACGCGATGACCCAGGTCGCCGTCGCCCCCTGCTCGCCGTTCTCCATCTCCACCGACCTGCTGCGGGAGGGCGCCGCCCTCGGCCGCCGGCTCGGTGTGCGCATGCACACCCACGGCTCGGAGACCGTGGAGGAGGAGAAGTTCTGCCACGAGCTCTTCGGCATGGGCCCGACGGACTACTTCGAGTCCACCGGCTTCCTCGGCGAGGACGTGTGGATGGCGCACTGCGTCCACATGAACGACTCCGACATCGAGGCCTTCGCCCGGACGAAGACCGGTGTCGCCCACTGCCCGTCCTCCAACGCGCGGCTCGCCGCCGGCATCGCCCGCGTCCCGGACATGCTGCGCGCCGGCGTACCGGTCGGCCTCGGTGTCGACGGCACCGCCTCCAACGAGTCGGGCGAGCTCCACACCGAGCTGCGCAACGCGCTCCTCATCAACCGGCTCGGCGCCCACCGCGAGTCCGCCCTCAACGCCCGCCAGGCCCTGCGCCTCGGGACGTTCGGCGGCGCCCAGGTCCTCGGCCGCGCCGACTCGATCGGTTCGCTGGAGGCCGGCAAGCTCGCCGACTTCGTCCTGTGGAAGATCGACGGCCTCGGCCACTCCTCGATCGCCGACCCGGTCACCGCGATCGTGTTCGGCGCCGCGGCCCCGGTGACGGCCTCGTTCGTCAACGGCAAGCAGATCGTGGAGAGCAACCGCCTGCTGTTCGCGGACGAAGAGGCGATCGCGCGCGACGCGCGCGCGGAGGCCCAGCGCCTGGCCCGGATCACCGCGCAGGGCTGACCTCCCCAAGGAGTCCGACCGAGGGGGACGGCCCTCGGTCGGTCACCGCGGACCCGAGCGGGGTCCGCGGACGGCTGGACGGGGGGTGACCGTACGACAAGAGGTACGGCACCCCCCGGACGGTCGACGTGTGTCAGCCTTCCAGGCCTCCCCGGGCACACGACGCAGTTTCAAGGATCGACCCTGCCTTCAAGGATCGGCCCGGTTTCCAAGGATCCACCCAGTTTTCAAGGATGAAGAAGTACCCCCCACTTCCTCATGAGCCGCACCCGTGAGGCGCACGACCTGCACCGCTTTGCACCACCTCCAAGACACCCACGTCACCGCCGACGTGTTACCCGACCGGAGGAACCTCCGTGGCCGACAAGCCCAGGTTTCGCAATGATGCGCAAGACGCAGGCGCCGACACCGAAGACCGGAAGCATCCGGTCGACGAGACTCTGCCGCCCCTGAAAATGTTCACCAGCGGCCTCCAGCACGTGGCCGCCATGTACGCGGGGGTCGTGGCCCCGCCCCTGATCGTCGGCGCGGCCGTCGGACTCTCCGGCACCGAACTGACCTTCCTCACCGGAGCCAGCCTCTTCACCGCGGGACTCGCCACCTTCCTCCAGACGCTCGGCGTCTGGAAGATCGGCGCCCGACTGCCGTTCGTCAACGGCGTCACCTTCGCCGGCGTCGCGCCGATGCTCGCGATCGTCGACACGACGGACGACCGGGCCGACGCGCTGCCGATCATCTTCGGCGCGATCATCGTCGCCGGAGTGCTCGGCTTCATAGCCGCCCCGTACTTCTCCAAGCTCGTCCGCTTCTTCCCGCCGGTCGTCACCGGCACCGTGATCACCCTCATCGGTGTCTCGCTGCTTCCGGTCGCCTTCGGCTGGGCCCAAGGGCCCAATCCGGCGGCCAAGGACTACGGTTCGACCACCTATCTCACCCTCGCCGCGATCACGCTCGTCGTGGTGCTCGTCCTGCGCCGGTTCACCCGCGGCTTCCTGAAGCAGATCGCGGTCCTGGTCGGTCTGGTCATCGGCACGCTGATCGCGATCCCGTTCGGGGTCACGGACTTCAGCCCGGTGACGGAGGCTGACATCGTCGGCTTCCCGTCGCCGTTCCACTTCGGGGCCCCGCAGTTCGCGGTCGCCGCGATCATCTCGATGTGCGTGGTCATGCTCGTCTCGATGACCGAGTCGACCGCCGACATGCTGGCGCTCGGTGAGATCGTCGACCGGCCGGCCGACGAGAAGACCATCGCGGCCGGTCTGCGCGCCGACACCCTCGGCTCGGCGATCAGCCCGTTCTTCAACGGCTTCATGTGCAGCGCCTTCGCCCAGAACATCGGTCTGGTCGCGATGACGAAGATCCGCAGCCGGTTCGTGGTCGCCTGTGGTGGTGGCTTCCTGGTCCTGATGGGCCTCTCACCGGTCGCCGCCTCGCTGATCTCGGTCGTGCCGCGACCCGTGCTCGGCGGCGCGGGCGTGGTCCTCTTCGGCTCGGTCGCGGCGAGCGGCATCCAGACCCTGGTCAAGGCCGGTCTGGAGAAGGACAACAACGTCCTGATCGTGGCGGTCTCGCTGGCCGTCGGCATCATCCCGATCACGGCGCCGGAGTTCTACCACGCCTTCCCGGAGACCGCGAAGATCATCCTGGACTCGGGCATCTCGACCGGCTGCGTCGCGGCGGTCCTGCTGAACCTGGTCTTCAACCACCTGGGCAAGGGCCAGGACGACGACACGGTCACCGCGCCCATGGAACCGGGCGAGGAGATCTCCGAGGCCCGTGGCGCCAAGGCGGCGCACGTCCACTGAGCGCACAACCGCCGTCCGTCGAGCCGGTCCCCGCGTACGCCGCGGGGGCCGGCCGCGGGCGTTCGGTGGTGCTGATCAACCCGAACACCTCCGCCGACACGACGGCGATGATGACGGCGATCGCCCGGCGGACCCTGGGTTCCTCCGTACGCGGGGTGACGGTGGCGCGCGGCCCCCGGATGCTGACCGACCCGGCGGCGCTGAGGGCGTCGGTGCCGGAGGTGGTCGCGGCGGCGCGCGAGGCCCTTGCGGCCGGGGACTGCGCGGGTCTTGTGGTGGGGGCCTTCGGCGATCCGGGCGTGGCCGAGCTGCGGGCCTTCGCGGGCGTCCCGGTCGTGGGCCTGGCGGAGGCGGCCTGTGCGGAGGCGGCGGCCGGGGGAGTGCGGTTCGGGGTGGCGACGACGACGCCGGACCTGGCGGAGGCGATCGGCCGGCGGATCGCCGCCCTCGGGCTCGCGGACCGGTACACCGGGATCCGTCTGACGCGAAGCCAGGCCGGGCGGCTGTCACGCGAACCGGAGGCGCTGCGCGAGGAGTTGGCCGAGGCGGTACGGGCGTGTGTCGTACGGGACGGGGCGCGGGCCGTCGTGATCGGCGGCGGCCCACTGGCCGAGGCGGCGGACGCGCTCCGGGAGCGCTTCGACGTCCCGGTGGTCGCCCCCGTCCCGGCGGCTTGCCGCCGGATCGCACGCGAACTGGCGCAGCACGATCCGGCGGTGTCGGAGGGATACGGCTCCGGTCAGAGCTCTGGTCGGGGCCCCGGTCAGCCGATGTGGAAGCTGTCCCCGTAGACCTTCCAGTCCAGCGGGGTGTTGAGGTTGAGGTTCTTGTTGCGGACGAACACCCGCTGGGCCGTGTCGACCCGGCTGGTGTCGCTGTGCGCCTCCTCCTGCTTCATCGCCCAGACGCGGGCGTCGAGGAAGGCGTTGAGGTACTTGATCTCGTCCCCGCCCTGGGCCGGCGGCTTCGCCTTCGCAAGAGCCTTCTTGCGGATGTTGCGGAAGCTGGCCGAGTCGGTGCCGTCGCCGTGCATGACGATGGCGTCGTAGTAGATGAACTGGCCGAGCACGCCCACGCCGTCGCTCTTGGCCTGCTTGACGGCCGGGTTGAAGTACACCCGGTCGCGCTCGTCGTCCTGGGCCTTCTTGAAGGCCGAGTCCGAGGCGGCCTTGGCCCAGTCCCGCTCGAAGGCCGAGCCGAGGCCCGCGTGCGAGTCCGTGCCGTCTACCCTGCGGAGCGCGGGCAGGTACTTGGCGAGGACGTTGCCGGGCTTGCGCTCGGTGTAGAGCTCGACGAGGTCGAGCATGTCGCCCGTACCGGAGCAGAAGCCGATGATGCCGGCCGTGTAGCCCCGCCCGTCGCCGATGTCCTCGATGTACTTGTACTGCGCCTTCCAGTCCAGCGAGGAGTTCTCCGCGCTGGAGACCAGCTTCATGGCGATCTCCTTCTTCGCCGGGTCGTCGAGACCGACGGCCGCGGCGGCGAAGGGAGCGGCCGCGCTCGACTCGGCGCGGGCCGGGGCGGCGCCGTCCGAAGGAGCGGCGATGGCGGTCGCCGGGACGGCGAGCAGAGCGAGTCCGAGAGCGACGCGGATCGCGGTGCGCTGATGGGGGTTGGGCACCGGGGCCTCCTGAACAGAAGCGGGGGTTGGTTTGTTAGGAAGCTTTCCTATCAGCCGGCCGAGTGTCCGTACACCCCTTGCGCGCAAGGGAGTTGAGCGCGGACCCTCACCGCTCGGCGTCGGCGCGCCGCCGGCACTCCCGGGCCAGCTGCGGGTAGGCCGCGCCGATCGCCTCGTACAGCCGCGCCCGCAGCAGCCGCTCGGCCTCCGCCCGTCCCGTCGACCCGAACAGGCCGTCGAGCAGCGTCTCGTACCGCGACAGGGCGTGCCGCAGGTAGGTCACCTGCCACCGCACCAGCGCTCCTGCGGCCACGCCACTGCTGCGCCCCTGCCCGCCCGGCCCGCCTGGTCCACCCGGTCCGCGCGCCCCGAGCAGTTGCCGGTGCCGTACCGCGCGCCGCTCCAGCTCGGCCGCCGGGAGTCGGGGCACCTTGATCGGCTCCGCCCGGATCGCCGCGAGCACCGCCCGCCGTCGCCGCTCCGCCCCCGCCTCGGCCGCCGCGGAACGGCTCCCGGGGGCGGCCGCGCACCGGGCGAACTCCGGTGTTCGCTCCACCGCCTCCACCCGTGCGAGCCGGTAGAGCCGCACGGGCGCGATCGACCACCGTCGGGGATCCCGCCCCTGGATGTCGGGCTCGCCCAGCAGGTCGTGCACCATCGGGTCGGTCCAGCCGCGCTCGCGCAGCCCGGTGAGCGTCACAAAAGTCGTACGGTCCGTCACGATTCCCCCTGACTTCGATTACTCAGCGTGACGAATTCAGTGAAGCGCACACCACTGACAACCGCCCTCTTGCCGGGGTCGAGGCACCCGTGCCATACAGGTCTGGACCAAGTCGACGGACGGAGGCATTCCTGTGCAACGCCCGCTCGCCGCAGCATTGTTGACGGCCGTCGCGCTGCCACTCGCCCTGACGGCGGCCTGCTCGCCCGCCCCCGCGAAGGACACCGCGACCCCCACCGCCCCCACCGGCGTCACCGCCGCCTCCGGCAGCGCCCAGACCGTCCACGTGATGTGGAACCCGGCCACCGACGACCGCGCGGTCACCGGCTACGAGGTCTACCAGCAGGGCCGCAAGGTCAAGGACCTCCCCGCCACCACCCTGATGGTCGACATCGTGAACCTCACGCCCGCGACCCCGTACGCCTTCACCGTCCGCGCCCGCGACGCCGCCGGCAACCGCTCCCCGCACAGCGCGACCGTCCCCGCCACCACCCTCGCCGCGAGCGCCCAGGACCGCACGGCCCCGACGACCCCGCGCGCCCTCCAGGCCACCGCCGACGGCAGCCACGAGGCCACCCTGACCTGGCAGCCGGCCCGCGACGACACCAAGGTCACCGCGTACGACATCTACCAGGCCGACGCCCGCATTCACACCGTCCCCGGCACCGCCACCACCGCCCGCCTCACGGGCCTGCGCGCGGGCACCGTCTACTCCTTCACGGTCCGCGCCCGCGACGCCGCCGAGAACTCCTCCCAGGACAGCCCCACCGCCGACCTCACCACCCCCTCGGCCCCCGGCGCTCCCCCGAACACGGCCCCCAAGGACCTCACGGCCAAGGCGGTGAAGGGCGAGGTCACCCTCACTTGGACCCCACCCAGCACAGGCGCCCCCGTCACGGAACACCAGCTCTTCCTCGACGGCTCCTTCGCCACCACCATCATCTGGGGCGCCGACCCCCCACCCGGCCGCGCGACCTACACCTTCACGGTCCCCACCACGAAGCCCACCCGCCACAGCGTCAAACTCCGCGCCCGGCTCCCCGACGGCACCTGGGGTGACTTCTCGGCCCAGCGCACCGTTGTCGTGCCATGACGGCGCCGCCCCGGGCGTCGTCCGGCCCGTGCCGGAACTACCCTGGGAAAGGTGGCAGGGACCGTGCTCACCAACATCGGGCTCGACGCGTTCCTCGACGGAACCCCGGAGCTCCGTGACCCTTCGTCCGTACGGGCGGCGGACGCCGTGCTCGCGCTGCTCGCGCTGCGCGGAGCCGACCGCAGGAGCGGGCTGCCCGAACCGAGCGTGGAGCTGGTGCGGAGGCTGCTCGTCGAGGACGCGCCCGCCTTCGTCTACGCCACCCCCGAGGAGCTGGCGGCCTACCCCGCCGTGCTCGTGGCGCTCACCGCGCGCGTGCGGGAGGCCGGGCGGCTGAACGGCAAGCGGCAGGCGCGGATCGTGGCCGCGGTCGAGGACATCGTGCCCGACTTCGAACGGGCCATGAACGACCCCGCCAACTACACCTGGCAGCGCTGGTACGCCTCCCTCCTGCGCGCCGACGGCACCGACCCCGCCGACCCCGGCGGCGTACGGGCCTGGCTCGCAGGGCACGACGGGATGCGGCCCCCGGACGGGCTCAACCGGGCGGACCTGATGAACCGCAGCGACGTAGCCGACTCCCTCCTCGCCGACGCGCTCAGCGGCGCCTACGTGCGCGAGGCGGAGCGGCCCTCGCCCGCAGGGCCCCTGCTCACCGACGCGGAGGTCGCGCACGGCCTCGGCAGGCTGGGCGGCCTCCTGGTCGACCGGTGGACCGCCGAAGGGCTCTCCGGCGCGCTCACGGGACCGTACGCCCATCTCGCCCCGGGCCCCGAGGCCTTCCCGCACCTCGTCCTCGCCGACACCCTCCTCGACGAGCACCTCAACTACTACGAGGACTCCGCCGTCCCGCTGCCGCCCCCGCCCGTCGAGGCCCACGAGCCCCAGCGCTCCGTCGAGGCAGGCGCGGACCTGCTGGCGGCGGCCGTCGAGGAGATGAAGGGCGAGGACGGCGGCCTGTACGACGGCGAGGCCGCGCACCTGCTCTACGCGCTCTACCAGCGGGGCGCCTGCGCCGAGTCGGTCGCCCGCAGGGCCGCCGAGTTCGAGGACTGGCCGGTCGACCCCCGTCTGGAGGACGCCCCCGTCCTCGTACCGGTGAACGCTCCCGAGGAGTACGCCCTCCCGCCCCTCGACGAGCTGGCCCGGCTCACCGGGACCGAGGCCACCGAGGAGCAACGGGCGGCGCTCGAACCGGGCGCCCGCGCCATGGCCGACGCCGTCGACCGGCTTGCCGGCACCGGCATGGTCTTCCGTACCGGCGACGCCTTCGGCCTCACGCCCTGGGGCGTCGAGGTCCTCCACTACCTGCTGCGGGTGCGGTGGGTCGCGGCGCCCGACGGCAAGGAGGCCGCCGCCTGGGACGCCCGCACCGTGATCGCGGCCGCCGAGGGCTGGTCCGCCGCGGCGGCGACCCGCGTCCTCGCCGAGTGGCTGCACGCCCACGGCGACTCCGTCGACGCCTGGTCCGCGCTGCTCGGGGCGCTCGGCACGGTCCACGCCGGGACCTTCGAGGCAGCCGGGACCCGCGCGCTCTTCGGCTTCCTCGACCCCGAAGCCGTCCCCGTCGAGGCGCTGCGCGGCGCCCTCGACGACCCGGTGATGGGCGCGTACGCCTACGGCGTGCTGCGCGCCCGGGGCGAGCCGGCGGACGAGACACCGGTACCGCGATCCGCCCGCGCCGTCCTGATCCTGGACCGGCTCTCCCGGCACGGCGACGACCGGCGGACGGTCCTCGACACCGCCGCCGAGAACTGGCCGGGCGGCGTCGACGCCCTGGTCGCGGAGATGGCGGCGGTCGACCCGTATCTCGCGGAGCGGACCCTCGGCGCGCTCCGCATCCCGCTGCCGGAGAGGAAGCGCACGAACGGCCGGGGGAACGGGCGGACGAGCGAGCGGGCGCGGCGCCGCGGCCGGAGCGGACGCCGCACCCGCTGATCCCCGTGGGGGGTCGGTGCGACCGTCAGGAGACGGCCGTCAGATACATGCCGGAGGCGCCGGCGCCCGCGGTGTTGCGGCAGGAGAAGTTCCCGCTCGGCCGGGCCTGGATCAGCGCGAGGCAGCGGCCGAGCGCCAACTGCCCGTAGTGGTTGGGGTGGACGTTCTCCTGGATCGGCCCCTGGGTCTCGTTCGGGTCGATCCAGCGCGCCCACTCGCTCGTCGCGGCCGAGGCGGGCACCGTCGCGCTGACCAGCTTGCTGGTCTTCGCGCACACCTCACGGCCCTGGAGCATGTCGCGCAGATCCATGAACTGCACGCCCTTGGCGGCCGCGACCCCCTTGAGCCTGTTCGAGACCTGGGGGACCAGGGTGTCCCGCGCCCAGTCGGCGTCCAGGTTCCAGAACGGGCAGCCGCCCGTGTTCGTACGGCTCCAGCCGCTCTCCGGGTACCGGTTCTCGGCGCCGCGCGGGATGGGGGAGGGGTACGACTGGAGCACGATCCGGTAGTCGGACGCGGCGTATCCGGCGCCCGCCATGACGGCGCGGATCTCGTCCACGGACTTGTCCACGCCCGCCATGGCCGCGTCGATCTTCCCGTCCACCGCGGCCTGCTGGTCGTCGTGGCAGTACGAGTACCAGACGATGTAGTCGGTCGCGCAGCTCCGGATGATGTCGGCGAACCCCAGGTCGTTGCCGCCGACCGACAGCACGATCGTCCCCACGTCGTGGGAGGCCGCGACGGCCGCCAGCTGGTCGGCCTGCGGGGCCTCGCCCTTGTACGCCACGCCGCCGTTCGAGGCGCGGAAGACGTTCCGGGTCGTCGCCCCCGAGCAGGCCAGGTTGATCAGCCCCGAGGCGATCGGGCCCGCGCTCTTCACCTCCGCCGAGTCGGAGCGGTGGCAGCCGTTGGCCGCCGTCGTCCCGTACACCCGGCTCGGGTCGTACGCGCTTCCCGTCCACGCCCGGTCGGTGCCGTTCCGGTTGCCGCTCGTCGTCAGGCTGTTGCCCTGCCAGCGTCCCGCCTCGCCGGAGATGTAGCTGTCGCCCATCGACACGACGGCGGTGGGCCCCGAGCCGTTCGCGGCGACGGTGGGGGCGACCCCGGCGGTCAGGAGGGCGCCGGCGGCGAGCGCTACGGTGACGAGTCTTCGGGCCGTGCGGTGGGGGGTTCTGGGCATGGCTGTGTTCTCCTGCGTCGGTGCAGAGGAGTGGGGGACAGCCGCCGGCCGGTGGCATGCGGAATCTGGCATGCCGTGGCTTGTTACCGCTAGGTAGCGTCTGGTTTCGGTTACGTCACGTGCCCTGTGAAACGCACTGGAGCGAAAGTCCAGGGAGTGGTCGGGGACGGAAAAAGCTCCGCCCCCGGTGCTGTGCGTTCACCGGGGGCGGAGCTTGTTGTTCGGCCGCTGTGCGGGTCAGCCGAAGAAGGGGGAGAGGGGGACTCAGCCGATGAGCTGGTCGTACGCGGGGAGGGTCAGGAAGTCCGCGTAGTCGGCGTCGAGCGAGACGTGCAGGAGCAGGTCGTGGGCCTGCTGCCACTTGCCGGCCGCGAATGCCTCCTCGCCGATCTCCGCGCGGATCGCGGCCAGTTCCTCCGCCGCGACCTTGCGGGTCAGCTCGGGAGTGGCCGTCTCGCCGTTCTCGAAGACGACGCCCGCGTTGATCCACTGCCAGATCTGCGAGCGCGAGATCTCCGCCGTGGCCGCGTCCTCCATCAGGTTGAAGATGGCGACCGCGCCGAGTCCGCGGAGCCAGGCCTCGATGTAGCGGGTGCCGACCTGGACCGCGTTGCGCAGGCCGTCGTACGTCGGCTTCGCGTCGAGCGAATCGATGGCGATCAGGTCTCCGGGCGCCACCGACACGTCCTCGCGCAGCCGGTCCTTCTGGTTCGGCTTGTCGCCGAGGACCGCGTCGAAGGAGGCCATCGCGATCGGGACCAGGTCCGGGTGGGCGACCCAGGAGCCGTCGAAGCCGTCGCCGGCCTCGCGGTCCTTGTCCGCCTTGACCTT
Organism: Streptomyces sp. NPDC058579; assembly: GCF_042718575.1. NCBI lineage: Bacteria > Bacillati > Actinomycetota > Actinomycetes > Kitasatosporales > Streptomycetaceae > Streptomyces > Streptomyces sp. NPDC058579. The sequence continues at coordinate 37,295 of NZ_JBHXPI010000035.1, read as the reverse complement.
CTCGAACGCGACCTTGTTCACCTCGGCGTCCTTGCGGGACGGGATGAACGCCGCCATGCCGCCGATCGCGTGCGCACCGCGCTTGTGGCAGGTGCGGACGAGGAGTTCGGTGTACGCGCGCATGAACGGGGCCGTCATCGTGACCGCGTTGCGGTCCGGCAGGACGAACTTGGCCCCGCCGTCACGGAAGTTCTTGACGATGGAGAAGAGGTAGTCCCAGCGGCCCGCGTTGAGGCCCGCGGCGTGGTCGCGGAGCTCGTAGAGGATCTCGTCCATCTCGTACGCGGCCGTGATCGTCTCGATGAGGACGGTGGCGCGGACGGTGCCCTGCGGGATGCCGACGTAGTCCTGCGCGAAGACGAAGATGTCGTTCCAGAGGCGGGCCTCCAGGTGCGACTCCGTCTTCGGGAGGTAGAAGTACGGGCCCTTGCCGAGCTCGATCAGGCGCTTGGCGTTGTGGAAGAAGTACAGGCCGAAGTCGACCAGCGCGCCGGGGACCGGGCGGCCCTCGAACGTCAGGTGACGCTCCTCCAGGTGCCAGCCTCGCGGCCGCATGACGACCGTGGCGAGCTCGTCGGCCGGCTTGAGCGCGTAGGACTTGCCCGACTTCGGGTCCGTGAAGTCGATCTGCCGGGTGTACGCGTCGATCAGGTTGACCTGACCGAGGATCACGTTCTCCCAGGTCGGGGCCGAGGCGTCCTCGAAGTCCGCGAGCCAGACCTTGGCGCCCGAGTTCAGCGCGTTGATCGTCATCTTCCGGTCGGTCGGGCCGGTGATCTCGACGCGGCGGTCGTTCAGGGCCGCCGGGGCCGGCGCGACCCGCCAGGAGTCGTCCGCGCGGACGGCGGCGGTCTCCGGCAGGAAGTCGAGGGTCGAGGTGCGGGCGATCTCGGCGCGGCGCTCCGCCCGGCGGGCGAGAAGCTCGTCCCGGCGCGGGGTGAACCGACGGTGCAGCTCCGCCACGAAGGCGAGAGCCGCGTCGGTCAGCACCTCCTCCTGCCTCGGCAGGGGCGCGGCTTCGACGATCGCCAGGGGGGACGGCGCTGGTGCGGACATGAACTGTCACTTCCTTCAGCGGACTTCGCGGGCGGTGCTGGGCGGTGCGGGGCGGTGCCTGTGCGGCCGCCGGGCGTCACGGAACGGCACGGAGTGCCGCAGGCGCCGAGATACGGCCGCTGAGCGCCGTCAGAGGATCAGGCGCTTCTGAACAGTGGATACTAGTTTCCTCATGGTGGAAGTTCAATCGTTTGTTGATATCGAGATTCTCTGGATCGACAGAACATGGCGCTCAGTGCCACGGCCTTCACTCAAGGTGCGCCAGATCCGCCTCCGTGTCGATGTCGTAGGGCTCGGCCACATCCGAACAGTCCACCAGGGTGATCGCATCCCGGTGCGTCTTCAGGTAGTCCCGCGCACCCTGGTCGCCGACCGCCCCCGCCGCGATCCCCGCCCAGCGGTCCGCGCCGAACAGCACCGGATGGCCGCGCTTCCCGTCGTACGAAGCGGCCGCGAGCGCGTCCCGCGAGCGGTACGCCGACCGGACCCGGTCCACCGCCTCCGCGCCGATCCCCGGCTGGTCCACCAGGGACACAAGGGCCGCGTCCACCGGCAGCGTCTCGGCCGCCAGGGACGCGAGGCCGGCGCGCAGCGAGGACCCCATGCCCTCCGCCCACTCCGGGTTGTCGACCAGGACGCAGCCCGGCAGCCGCGCCCGCTCCCGTACGAGCTCGGCCGAGGCCCCGAGGACGACATGGATCACCTCGCAGCCGCCCTCGCGCAGCACGCGCACCGCGTGCTCGACCAGCGGGCGGCCGCGGTGGGTGAGCAGCGCCTTGGGGCGGCCGCCGAGGCGCCGCCCGCCGCCCGCGGCGAGGAGCAGACCGGCCACAAGAGGGGTCGAATGCCGTGTGTTCGTCATGCTGACTGCATACCCCATGACACGGACGCCTGAATTGTGTCCGCGATGTGGCGCGCCGGGCGCGCCATGGCGTTAACTGGCTCGCGACTCCGGGCGCCTGGCCATCGTTCGACCGGTCGGCTCGGAGTGGGGGAGTTCGGCGCACAGTGTCGTGCGAGGGGGAGAACTTTTGTTGCGAAGCGTTGGGCAGAGGCGTGTGACAACCGGCGGCGACGAGGACCCGAGGGTGGCGGAGCTGCGTGCCGCCGTCTCCCGGCTCCGCCGCGAACTCGCGGGCCACCGAGCCGAGTTCACCGACCGGGGGATCGCCGAGGACGAACTCGCCGCACTGGACGCGATGGCCGTCAGCGGCGTCCCGGAGGTACGGCGCCTGCGCCGCTCCCTGCTCCTGATCGCCGGCTCGATCGGCTCCGTCAGCGCCCTCGCGCACGGCCTCGCGAACGTCCGCCAGGCGGTCGAACTCTTCGGCGAACCGCCACGCTAGGTCTGACGGCGGGGCGGGTGGCTGGGGCGCTGCCGGCGGCACGGGCCGCACCGGCGCCGAAAACCACGTGCGCGGCGGCCCGCCCCCGCCCTAGCCTCCCGGGTCATGGCTGATGCTGATGACGACGGTTACTTCGGCGAGGATGTCGCCGCGCGCTACGACAGCGGTTCGGCGGACATGTTCCGCCCCGAGGCGGTCGACCCGGCCGTCGACCTGCTGACCGGGCTCGCCGACGGCGGACCCGCCCTCGAGTTCGGCATCGGCACGGGCCGTCTCGCGCTGCCGCTGGCCGGCAGAGGCGTCCGGGTGCACGGCATCGACCTCTCCCGGGCGATGGTGAAGCGGCTGCGCGCCAAGCCCGGCGGCGCGGACCTCGACGTCACGATCGGGGACTTCGCGACCACCCGCGCCACGGGCGCGGGCACCTTCACCACCGCGTACCTCGTCTTCAACACCATCAACAACCTGACCTCGCAGGACGCCCAGGTGGAGTGCTTCCGCAACGCCGCGGCCCACCTCGCACCCGGCGGCACCTTCGTCATCGAGGTCGGGGTGCCGCCGCTGCGCCTCCTGCCGCCGGGGCAGAGCGCTGTCCCGTTCCACGTCGACGCGACCTCGTGGGGCTTCGACACCCTGGATCCGGCCACCCAGGCGATGAGCTCCCACTACTTCTCGATCACGGGCGACGGCCGTGCCGAACACCGGGCCATCCCGTTCCGCTACGTGTGGCCCTCGGAGCTCGACCTGATGGCGCGGCTCGCCGGGATGCGGCTGCGCGACCGGTGGCAGGACTGGGACGGCACCCCGTTCACCGGGGAGAGCCGCCGGCATGTGTCCGTGTGGGAGAAGGCGTCCTAGTCAGGACGGGCACCTGATCAGGACGGGCGTCTGATCAGCCTTCGCGAGGTCGCCGTCGCCACCGCCGCCGTGCGGGAGTCCACGCCCAGCTTCGCGAAGACGTGCACCAGGTGGGACTTCACCGTCGCCTGGCTCAGGAACAGCGCCTTGCTGATCTGCTGGTTCGACAGACCCTCGCCCACCAGCTGGAGCACCTCCAGCTCCCGCTTCGTCAGCGCCTCCGCCGGGGTCCGCATCCGGTCCATCAGGCGGTGCGCCACCGCCGGGGCCAGCGCCGACTGGCCCGCCGCCGCCGTGCGGACCGCCGCCGCCAGCTCCTCCGGCGGGGCGTCCTTCAGGAGATAGCCCGAGGCGCCCGCCTCGACCGCCGCCAGGATGTCCGCGTCGGTGTCGTACGTGGTCAGGACCAGGACGCGCGGCCCGCCGGTACGCGCCGTGATCGCCGCCGTCGCCTCCGAGCCGTGCATCCCCGCGCCGAACTGCAGGTCCATCAGGACCACGTCCACCCCGCCCGTCTCGGCCAGCTCCACCGCCCGCTCGGCGGTGGCCGCCTCGCCGACCACGGCGAAGTCCGGTTCGGTGTCCAGGACCGCGCGGAGCCCGGCCCGTACCACCGGATGGTCGTCGGCCAGCAGAAGACGGATCGTCATGTCGACACTCCAGCGGGAAGGGGGAGGGAGACGGCGACCGCCGTGCCCTGGCCGGGGGCCGACTCCACCGTGAACGTGCCGCCCAGCGACTCCGCCCGGGCGCGCATCGCCGGCAGCCCGAAACCGCCGTCCTCCGACGAGGGCGAGAGCAGCGCCGGGTCGAAGCCCTTGCCGTCGTCGACCACGTCAAGGGTCACCGAGGCGTCCATGAACGACAGCGTGATCTCCGCGCGTGCCGCGGAGGCGTGCCGCACCGTGTTCGCGAGCGCCGACTGGGCGATCCGCAGCAGCGCCACCTCGTACGGCGTCGGCAGCTCCACCGGCGTCCCGCTCACGTGGAGGCGGGCCCGCGGGGAGGGCTCCGGGCCAGGCTCGCACAGCCGCTCCAGGGCCGCCGCGAGCGAGCCGTGCTCCAGGTCCGGCGGCGAGAGCGCCCGTACGAACCGCCGGGCCTCCGCCAGGTTGTCCTGCGCCGCCCGCCGCGCCCCCTCGATGTGCCCGGCGGCAGGCGAGCCCGCCGGCAGCGCCCGCTCGGCGGCCCGCAGCAGCAGCTGGATCGAGGAGAGCCCCTGCGCGAGCGTGTCGTGGATCTCCCGCGCCAGCCGCTCGCGCTCCGCGAGCGTGCCCGCGTGCCGCTCGGCCGCCGCCAGCTCCGCCCGGGTCGCGATCAGCTCCTCCACCATTCGTCGGCGCCGCTCGCTCTCCCGGTACAGCGCCTGATAGCCGAGGACCGTCGCCACGGCCACCGCACCGCCGAGCAGCGGCCCGATGAAGACCCCGGGGTTGAGCGTCGCGCCATGGCGTACGTACGACAGGATCGCCGCGACCGCCGTCAGGGCCACCGCGGGCAGTGCCCAGCGGATCGGCAGCAGGTGCAGCTGGAGGAAGTACAGCGGGAACGCCACCCACAGCCCGTCGGGCGTGGCCCAGAGCAGCGCCAGCCAGGACGCGCACAGCACGGCCAGCCAGAGCGCGGCGGCCCGCTGCGAGTCCCGTACGGAGGGCAGTACGGACCCGGCCGCGTACACCCCGCCCGTCACGGCGGCGAGCGCGATCCCGGCCCCCGTGTCCGCGCGGAGCGCCGCGAGGGCAAGGAGTCCCGCCATCAGCAGGTGCAGACAGAGACGCAGCGCGCGCAGGGCGGGGGTGAGGGAACGCGGATCCATGGTCCGTCCAGCGTAGGCCGGGGCAGACAATCCGGACTCAACCAAAGGATTGATTCCGGAGCCATCCGTGGCGCGATGCCAGGGGCCGTCGGGGGAGGGAAAGCTGGGCCGCATGTTCGTGGCATGGAGAGACCTGAGATTCGCCAAAGGGCGATTCACGCTGATGGGAGCCGTGATCGTGCTGATCACGCTGCTCGTAGGCCTGCTGTCCGGGCTGACCGCCGGACTCGCCCGCGAGAACATCTCCGCGATCACCGGGCTGCCGGCGGACCGGCTGGCCTTCGCCGCTCCGCCGTCCGGCCGGTCGGTCTCCTTCACCAACTCGACGGTGACGGAGGGGCAGTGGCGGCGGTGGGCCGAGCGGCCGGGTGTCGCGAGCGCGCAACCGCTCGCCATCCGCACGCTCAACGGCGCCGCCGGGGACCGTACGGTCGCCGTCTCCGTCTTCGGTACGGAACCGTCGGCGGCCCTCGCGCCCGAGAGCCGGAAGCTGGGCCCCGGGCGGGTCGTCCTCTCCGAGTCCGCGGCCGAGGAACTGGGCGTCGGCGTGGGCGGGGCCGTACGCCTCGGCCCGCTGGAGGCCCATGTCGCGGCCGTCGCCGGAGACGCCTCGTACAGCCACACGCCCGTCGTCTGGACCTCGCTCGACGACTGGCAGAAGCTCGGGCACAACGGCACCACCCCCGAGGAACAGGCCACGGTCATCGCCCTGCGCGTGACGGACGGGGCCGACCTCGCGGCGGCCGACGCCGCACTGGAGACGGAGTCGCGGACCATCGACGAGGCGCTCACCGCCATAGGGTCCTACCAGGCCGAGAACGGCTCGCTGCAGCTGATGCGGGGCTTCCTCTTCGCCATCTCCGCGCTGGTCATAGGGGCCTTCTTCACCGTCTGGACGATCCAGCGGAGCGGTGACGTGGCCGTCCTGAAGGCGCTCGGCGCCTCGACCCCGTACCTGCTGAAGGACGCGCTCGGACAGGCGGTCCTGATGCTCGGCGCCGGGACGCTGTTCGGCACCGCCCTCGCGGTCGGCGCGGGGGTGCTGATCAGCGGCGGGAACGTGCCGTTCGTCCTGGAGCCGCTGACCGTGCTCGGCCCGGCCGCCGTGATGATCGTGCTCGGTGTCCTCGGCGCCGCCCTGTCCATCCGGCGGATCACCGCCGTCGACCCCCTGACCGCGCTCGGGAGCGCCCGATGACCCTGATCCTTGACGACGTGACCCTGACCTACCCCGACGGCGACGGGCGTCTGACCGCCCTCGACGCCGTTTCCCTGGAGGTCCCCGCCGGTCACCTCACGGCGGTCGTCGGACCCTCCGGCTCGGGCAAGTCCAGCCTGCTGGCGGTGGCGGCGACGCTGGTGACCCCGGACCGGGGACGGGTCGTCGTGGCCGGTACGGACACGGGGACGCTCGACCGGGCGGGGCGGGCGGCGCTGCGGCGCGAGCGGATCGGGATCGTGTTCCAGCAGCCGAACCTGCTGCCGTCGCTTACGGCCCTGGAGCAGGTGCAGGTGATGGCGCATCTGTCGGGTGCGAGGCCTTCGGCGGTACGGGGGAGGGCCCTGGCGCTCCTGGACGCGGTCGGTCTCGTGGACCAGGCGTCACGGCGGCCGCACCAGCTGTCCGGCGGTCAGCGCCAGCGGGTCAACATCGCGCGGGCCCTGATGAACGACCCGTCCGTCCTGCTCGTCGACGAGCCCACGAGCGCCCTCGACCACGAGCGGGGCGCGGCGGTCATGGACCTGCTGGCGGGCCTGACGCGGGAGCGGGGGACGGCGACGGTGCTGGTGACCCACGACCGCACCCACGCCACGCGCGCGGACACGGTGGTCCTGGTGGAGGACGGCCGGCTCTCGGAGCGAGCGGCGGCTGCCTGACCGGACGACTACGGCTGCCTGACCGGCAAGATGCGGAAAGGCCCTCTCCCCGCGGGGAGAGGGCCTTTCCGTGCGTCAGGTACTACGCCTGGCCGTTGGCCGCCGTGTTCGCGAGGGCCGTGGACAGCTCCTGGGCCACTTCCTGGAGGATCGGGACGATCTTCTCCGTCGCCGACTCCGTCACCCGGCCCGCCGGGCCCGAGATCGAGATCGCCGCCGCAGTGGGGGAGTTGGGGACCGACACCGCGAGGCACCGGACTCCTATCTCCTGCTCGTTGTCGTCGACCGCGTACCCCGCCTCCCGCACGGCCGCCAGCGCGTCCAGGAAGCCGTCGGGCGTGGTGATCGTCTTCTCCGTCGCCGCCGGCATGCCCGTACGGGAGAGCAGTGCGCGCACCTCGTCGGCAGGGGTGTAGGCGAGCAGCGCCTTGCCCACGCCCGTGGAGTGCGGCAGCACCCGCCGGCCGACCTCGGTGAACATGCGCATCGAGTGCTTGGACGGCACCTGCGCGACGTACACGATCTCGTCGCCGTCGAGCAGCGCCATGTTCGCGGTCTCGCCGGTCTCCTCGACGAGCCGCGCGAGGTACGGGCGCGCCCAGGTGCCGAGGAGCCGGGAGGCGGACTCGCCCAGGCGGATGAGGCGGGGGCCGAGCGCGTACCGGCGGTTGGGTTGCTGGCGTACGTAGCCGCAGGCCACGAGCGTGCGCATCAGCCGGTGGATCGTGGGGAGCGGCAGCCCGCTGCTGGCGGAGAGCTCGCTCAGCCCGACCTCGCCCCCGGCGTCCGCCATCCGCTCCAGAAGGTCGAAGGCGCGCTCGAGGGACTGGACACCACCGCTCGCGGCGGCGGGCTTGGCGGCGTCGGAGGTGCTGGCGCTGGACGTCGGCACGTCAAGGTCCTTTCGGGGCAGGCGGGCAAGGCAGCAGCCTACCGGGCCGTCCGGTCGGACACACGGTCCCGGCCCCGGCGTAAAGGCCGGTCAAGGGGTGTTTGTCCGGTGTCGGCGGGCGCCCGGCGGCATCCGTCTCCGCCCCGCATGTGCGGAGCTACGTTCTACTGTACGAAATTTCTATTCCACTTCATGGAAACATCCAAGCGGCCCGCCACATCCCGGCGGGCGGCGCCGCTCGACGGGCCCATGCTGGAAGTGTGCCCTTGACGACATGTCGTCCTGAGTGAAGACTCCTTCAACAGTTCGTTGAAATTCTTGCTGGAAGGGGTACGGGTGGACGTCAACCTGGTACTGCGCTCGACTCGCGTCATCACCCCCGAGGGGACGCGGGCCGCGTCGATCGCCGTCTCCGGCGGAACGATCGCCGGTGTGCTGCCGTACGACGCCGAGGTACCGGCCGGCGCCCGGCTCGAGGACGTCGGCGACGACGTCGTGCTCCCCGGGCTCGTCGACACCCACGTACACGTGAACGACCCCGGCCGCACGGAGTGGGAGGGCTTCTGGACCGCCACCCGCGCCGCCGCCGCCGGTGGCATCACCACGCTGCTCGACATGCCGCTGAACTCGCTCCCGCCCACCACGACGGTCGAGCACCTGCGGATCAAGCAGGACGTCGCCCGTACCAAGGCGCACATCGACGTCGGCTTCTGGGGCGGCGCGCTGCCCGACAACGTCAAGGACCTGCGCCCGCTCTTCGACGCCGGTGTCTTCGGCTTCAAGTGCTTCCTGTCGCCGTCCGGCGTGGACGAGTTCCCGCAGCTCGACCAGGAGCAGCTGGCCGCCTCCCTCGCCGAGATCGCCGGCTTCGACGGCCTGATGATCGTCCACGCCGAGGACCCGCACCACCTGGCGGCGGCGCCGCAGAAGGCGGGCGAGAAGTACGCCGACTTCCTGGCCTCCCGGCCGCGCGACGCCGAGAACACCGCCATCGACAACCTGATCAACCAGGCCCGCCGCCTCAACGCGCGCGTGCACGTGCTGCACCTGTCGTCCTCGGACGCGCTGCCCCTGATCCGGGCCGCGAAGGCCGAGGGTGTCAAGATCACGGTCGAGTCGTGCCCTCACTTCCTCACGCTGACCGCGGAGGAGGTCCCGGACGGGGCTACCGAGTTCAAGTGCTGCCCGCCGATCCGCGAGGCGTCCAACCAGGACGCCCTGTGGGAGGGCCTGGCCGACGGCACGATCGACTGCATCGTCTCCGACCACTCGCCGTCCACCGCCGACCTGAAGACCCCGGACTTCGCCTCCGCCTGGGGCGGCATCTCCTCCCTCCAGCTGGGTCTTCCCGCCATCTGGACCGAGGCCCGGCGCCGCGGCCACGACCTGACCGACGTGGTCCGCTGGATGTCCGCCGCCCCCGCCGCCCTCGCCGGGCTTGAGCGCAAGGGCGCGATCGAGGCCGGCCGCGACGCCGACTTCGCCGTGCTCGACCCCGAGGCGACCTTCACCGTCGACCCGGCCGAGCTCGAGCACCGCAACCGCGTCACCGCCTACGCCGGCAAGACCCTGCACGGCGTCGTGACGTCCACCTGGCTGCGCGGCGAGCGCATCGCCGACCGCGGCACCCTCGCCGAGCCCACCGGCCGTCTCCTCGAAAGGAACAACTGACCCGTGACCGGCATACCCTCCTTCACCGGCGACGCCAGCCCCTACGGCGGCGGTGACCCGTACGCGGACTACCGCACCGCGGACTTCCCGTTCACGCAGTACGCGGACCTGGCCGACCGGCGCCTCGGCGCGGGCGTGACCGCCGCCAACGACGAGTTCTTCGCCGAGCGCGAGAACATGCTGAAGCCCGAGGCCGCCGAGTTCGACCCGGAGCACTTCGGGCACAAGGGCAAGATCATGGACGGCTGGGAGACCCGCCGCCGACGTGGTGTCTCGGCCCAGCAGCCCCACCCGACCGAGGACGACCACGACTGGGCGCTCGTCCGTCTCGGCGCCCCCGGTGTCGTACGCGGCATCGTCGTCGACACCGCGCACTTCCGCGGCAACTACCCGCAGGCCGTCTCCGTCGAGGCCGCCTCGGTGGCCGGCTCCCCGTCGCCGGAGGAACTCCTCGCGGACGACGTGAAGTGGACGACGCTCGTCCCGCGCACCGCGATCGGCGGCCACGCCGCCAACGGCTTCGCCGTCGACGTCGAGCAGCGCTTCACGCACCTGCGCGTCAACCAGCACCCGGACGGCGGCATCGCCCGCCTGCGCGTGTACGGCGAGGTCGCCCCCGACCCGCGCTGGCTTGCCGTCCTCGGCACCTTCGACCTCGCGGCACTGGAGAACGGCGGCCAGGTCGAGGACGCCTCCGACCGCTTCTACTCCCCGGCCACCAACACCATCCAACCGGGCCGCTCCCGCAAGATGGACGACGGCTGGGAGACGCGGCGCCGCCGCGACAAGGGCAACGACTGGATCCGCTACAGCCTGGCCGCCGAGTCGGAGATCCGCGCCGTCGAGATCGACACGGCGTACCTCAAGGGCAACAGCGCGGGCTGGGCGGCGCTCTCCGTCGCCGCGGAGGGCTCCGAGGACTGGACCGAGGTCCTGCCCCGGACCCGCCTCCAGCCGGACACCAACCACCGCTTCGTGCTCGACACCCCGGCGGTCGGCTCCCGAGTCCGGGTCGACATCTACCCCGACGGCGGCATCTCCCGCCTCCGCCTCTTCGGTTCGCTCACCGAGGAGGGCGCGGCGCGCCTGACGGCCCGCCACCAGGAACTGGGCGGGTAACGACACCCCGCCCGGCCCGCGAGGGCGCACCGGCCGACAGCACCGGTGCGCCCTCGCGAACCCCTTTCTCGGCGCGCCCTTCGGCCCACTCGCCGGCGCCCGTGCGTTCCCCTACGCCGCGTACCCGCCGTCCACCGCGAACTCCGCGCCCGTCACGTACTCCGCGTCCGGGCCCGCGAGGAACGCCACCATCGCGGCGACCTCCTCGGCCGTGCCGTAGCGGCCCAGGGCCGTCATCTCCGCCTGGCTCTGCGCGTACGGGCCGTCCGCCGGGTTCATGTCGGTGTCGATCGGGCCGGGGTGGACGATGTTCGCGGTGATGCCGCGACCGCCCAGCTCCCGCGCGAAGGACTTGGTCAGGCCGACCAGGGCCGACTTGCTCGTCGCGTAGAGCGTGCCCCCCGGGCTCGGGACCCGGGCCGTCATGCACGTACCGATCGTGACGATCCGCCCGCCCCGCTCCATCCGCCCCGCCGCCGCCTGGGCGGTGAGGAAAGCGGCCCGTACGTTCACCGCGAGGACCCGGTCCACGTCCGCGAGGGTCAGCGAGTCCAGCGGGGCGATCACCCCGACCCCGGCGTTGCTGACCAGCACGTCGAGCCGGCCCAGCGCGTCCGCCGCCCACTCCACCGCGCCCGCCGCGTCCCCGGCCCCCGCCGCGTCCGCCCGGAGGGGGAGCGCCTTGCGCCCGGCCGCCTCGATCCGCGCGGCCACCTCCATCGCCCGCTCCTCGCCCGTGACGTACGTGAACGCCACGTCCGCGCCCTCCCGGGCCAGCCGCAGCGCCGTCGCCGCGCCGATCCCCCGGCTGCCGCCCGTCACCAGGACCGCCTTGCCAGCCATGCTGTTCATGCCGTGCGTGCCGTTCATGCCGTGCGTGCCGTTCGTCGTGGACATCTCGACCTCCGTAAGAAGTACCCATTACTCGTTGCGGGTTCAATCAAAGTCGGCCGGGGTGCCGGACGCTGGCGGCAATCGGACAGCGAGGATCAGGCGCCGATGAGTTTCGCCGGGGGGTGGGGTCAGAGCTTGTGAGACACGATGGACCGGGGGCACGGGACCCGGCACTTCAGCACTGCGAAGGGGCACCACCATGGGCAAGCTCTCCCTCACCCAGTTCGTGACGCTTGACGGCGTCTACCAGGCGCCCGGCGGGCCCGACGAGGACCGCAGGAGCGGCTTCGAGCACGGCGGCTGGGCCTTCCCGTTCGGGGACGACGACTTCGGCGCCTTCGTCGACGAGATCTTCGGGCGGCCCGCCGCCTTCCTGCTCGGCCGCCACACGTACGAGATCTTCGCCTCGTACTGGCCCAAGCAGACCGACCCCGCCAACCTCATCGCCTCCCAGCTCAACGCTCTCCCCAAGTACGTCGCCTCCCGCACCCTGGAGACCGCCGACTGGGCCCCGACGACGATCCTCTCCGGCGACGCAGTCCAAGAGGTCGCGGCCCTGAAGGACCGCGTCGACGGCGAGATCCAGATGCACGGCAGCGGCGGGCTCGCGCGGTCCCTGATGGCCGCCGACCTCATCGACACGCTCCACCTGCTCGTCTTCCCCATCGTCCTCGGCGCCGGCTTCCGGCTCTTCGCCGAGGGCGCCAAGCCCACCGCCTTCCGCAACGTCGGGTCCAGGACCACGAGCACGGGCATCTCCATCAACACGTACGAGCTGGCGGGCCGGCCCGAGTACGGCACGTTCGAGTAGCCGAGCCTCAGCCGAGCCGCTCAGCCGAGGCCCAGCGGATCCCCTGCCGAGCCCGGCAAAAGGTGTAGCCACCACGGGCCTCTCCCGATACGGTGATCGTCCCGCGTGCGAGCCGCCGAAGTCTCCACTCCGTCCGACGTGTTGGAGCAGGCCGCCCCGATGTCCACGATCGCCGCTTCCGTAACCCTCCGCGCCCCGCGCCGCGCCTGGCTCACCGACCTCCCGGTGCTCCTCGTCGCCGTCGTCTGGGGCGCCAGCTACCTCGCCGCCAAGGGCATCACCACCACGCACACCGTCGTGGCCGTCCTCGTCCTGCGCTTCGCCGTCGTCCTGCCCGCGCTCGCGGTCGCCGGATGGCGCGGGCTGCGGGCGCTGCGGGCGGACCAGTGGCGCGGCGCGGGCCTCCTCGGCCTGATCCTCAGCGGGATCTTCCTCCTGGAGACCTATGGCGTCGTCCACACCTCCGCCACCAACGCGGGCCTGATCATCAGCCTCACCATGATCCTCACCCCGCTCGCCGAGGCCGCCGTCACCCGGACCAGGCCGCCGCGCGCGTTCCTCGGCGCCGCCGGGCTCTCGGTGGCCGGTGTGCTGCTGCTGACCCAGGGCGCCGGCTTCACCGCCCCCTCCCTCGGCGACCTCCTGATGCTGCTCGCCGCCCTCGCCCGTACCGTGCACGTCATGGCCATGGCCCGGCTCAAGGCCGTCCAGGACGCCGACTCGTTCTCCCTCACCACCGTCCAACTCGGCTCGGCCGTCGCCGTCTTCGCGCTGCTCGCCACCCTCCCCGGCACGGGCGCGTCGCCCTGGTCGGTGGCGCTCGACTTCGGGCCGCGCGAATGGGCCGGACTGCTCTTCCTCTCCGTCTTCTGCACGCTCTTCGCCTTCTTCGTGCAGATGTGGGCCGTCCGCCGCACCTCCCCGTCCCGGGTCAGTCTGCTGCTCGGTACGGAACCGCTGTGGGCCGCCGCCGCGGGCATCGCGATCGCCGGCGACCGCCCCGGCGTGCTGGGCCTCGCGGGCGCCATCCTCGTGCTCGCGGGCACGACTTGGGGCCGCCGGGCCGCCGACGAGAGCGCCCGGTAGGTTCTTGCCCCATGCGTTCACTGCCGTACGACATAGACTTCCGCGCCCGCGCACGGCGCACCCAGGGCTGGGGACTCGGGCTGCTCACGGTCGCGGGGCTGCTGTGGATCTGGTTCGTGGTCGGGATCTTCCTCCCGTACAACGCCGTCGACGGCCGCAGCGAGGACGAGTGCGAGTCGCGCTGGAGCTCGGAGTACCTGCACAGCGAGGGCGACGCGTGCGTCGCCGAACGCGACTGGCCCGAGATGGTCGCCGTCCTCGGCGGCTCGATCCCGTTCGCGGTGATCGGCGGGGTCCTCTACACCAGCGGCTCCGTCTCCCACCGGATGGCCGAGCACCTCGCCGAGGTCACCCGCCTCAACGAGGCGGGTCAGGGACGCTCGTAGGCCTCAGGGACGCTCGTAGAACTGGAGCACCCCGCCGACGGAGAAGCAGACCGCTCCGGTGAGGGTGCCCCAGTTGGCGATGTCGACGTTCACCAGACTCCCGGTCGCCGGTCGGGTGAAGGCGGCCAGTGCCGACACCATGAAGAGGACCGAACCGAGCTGGTTGACCGCGACGATCCACCAGGCGAGTTCGTGCGCGCGCACGCGGGGTCTGCCGTGGCAGACCTCGACCAGCGCGAGGTGCCCCGAGACCAGGAACAGGATGCACCCGACCATGTCGGGGGCCCAGATGAGCCGGTTCGCCTGGTGCACCGTGAGCCCCTGCAGCAGGGAGCCCACGAGGTTGATGCCGAACACGATCGTGCCGGCGAACAGCAGGAACGCGCTGAGCCAGTCGATCCGGGCGGGCTCGTACCTCCACCAGGACCAGGGCCGCGCGGCGAGCACGCCGGCCGCACCGTCCCGGAGGGGTGTGTTGACGGCCTGGAGGAGTGAGGCGTACCCGCCGGTGTTGAAGAAGAGGCCGCCGGCGAAGTAGATCCAGGCGCCCGTCACGTCACCCGGTCCGAACTGGGCCAAGCCGGCGCCGAGGGCGAAGAGCGCCCCGCCGACCGTGAACGCGCCCGCGGCGACGGCGTTGAGCCTGCGTGTCCGGCCGACGGCCACGCTGTCCGCCGTACGGGAGCGAGGCTCCGGCTCCCCGACGGCGTGGACGGTCAGCCGCGCGCGTTTGCGCGCCAGGCGCGACTCCCAGACCGCGGTGCCACCGTCCCCGAGCCGCCAGGTGAGCCGGGTCGTGAACGGTCCCGGTCCCTCGGCGTGTTCTGTGCCTCTGGCCACCCGCCGACTCTATCCCCTGGGTGACGAATCGTGCCTTTTCGGACGTACTGTAACGGGTACCGGCGTCCCCCAGCGGGTTCTAGGCGAGCACATTGACCGCGCGGGCGACCACAAGGCCGAGGATGAGCAGCGAGACGAGCGACTGGACCGCCATGGCGATCTTGGCCCAGGGGGCCAGCGGCATGACATCGGTGGGGCTGAACGCCGTGGCGTTGGTGAGTCCGAGGTACAGATAGTCGACGAAGCGGGGGCGCCAGTCGGGGGTGCTGAGCTGGGGGCTGAGCTGTTGGGGGAAGGCGAGCGAGGGGGCGGCGGGCATGTGGTGGGCGCGGGCGCCCGGGCCGCCGCTGTCGAGTTCGAAGTACAGCAGGGAGAAGGCGAGGACGGTACCGGCCCAGACGGTCCCGCCGGTCTGCAGCAGACTCGCCGCCGAGGCGGTCTCCGCCCCGTCGTGGATGATGTCGTCGACCAGCTGGACGGTCGACCAGACGGCGCCGAGCGCGAGGACGCCGACCAGGGCGACCGCCACGGTGCGCAGGGCGGAGGAGCGGCGGTCGATCCGGCCCGGGTCGCCCGCGATCAGCGCCAGCAGAAGCAGCCCCTCGACGCTGGGGAGCACCCAGGCGGGGGCAAGCCGCAGGTCGTCGGGGAGCAACAGGGTCAGCACCATGGCGGCGACGACGGCGGTGGCCATCGGCCAGCGTGCCTCGCCGACGACCCGGTCCTGCCGCTCCGGCCCGTTCGGCCCGGGGGCGTGCTGTCGGCTCACGTCGGTAGCCCCCTGTCGGTGTCGCGCGCCGTTCGCCACTCGACCCCACCCCACTACACCTCGGCGAGCCGCGCACCGCCCGGGAGCCGTCCGGGGCATCCGGTCATCGGAACGACCGACCGGCCTCCCCTCACGTACGGCGCTTGGTGTCGGCGATCATGACGATCGCGAAGCCGACGACCGCGATCGCCACGTTGGCGAGGATCTCGCGACCCTCCAGGAACCAGACGTTCTCCGTCAGTGCCCGGGTGAACCCCATGATGGGGAACCAGCCCGTCAACTCGCGCACCACCCCCGCCAGGCCGCCGAACAGCACAACCCCGCCCACGAACTCCACGAACTTCCTCATGGGCCGATCCTGGCGCTCGGGGCGCTGCCCCCGCGTCGGCCACGAGGCCACACCCGGTGCTACCGAAGTCGCCTCCCGCGCGACTTTGGTAGCTTCCGGCGGCTCCGGACCGGCTCCGCGCCCCTGACGTGCGTACTTTGGTCTGTATGACACGTACGGACCCCTACGCCTGGCTGCTGCCGTCGGCCATGGCCGACCCCGCGGCCGGCGGCGCGTCCGGCCGCAGGCCGCGGCGGACCGTACGGGACTGGGTCGTCGACACGGCGCTCTTCCTCTGCGCCGTCTTCGTCGGCCTCCTGGCCGCCGAGGCCAGCGACCAGCTCAACAGCGAGGTCGTGGCCTTCGCGGACCAGGTCGTCGGCGCCGTCGCCTGCTGCGCTCTCTGGCTCCGCCGCCGCTGGCCCGTGGGGCTCGTCGTCGTGCTCTCCCTCGTCAGCGTCGTCGCGCCGGTCGCCGGGGGAGCCTTCCTCGTGAGCCTCTTCAGCGTCGCCGTCCGGCGGCCCTTCCGGGAGATCGCCTGGATCAGCGCGCTGGCCGCCGTCTGCTCCGTCGCCCAGGTCTTCGTACGCCCCGACCCCTCCACCGGCGTGCCGCTCGGGATCGCCATCGGGCTGATCCTGATCCTGCTCATGACCGCCTGGGGCATGCTCGTACGCTCCCGGCGCCAGCTCGTCGAGGCGCTGCGGGAACGGGCCCGGCGCGCCGAGGCCGAGGCCGAGCTCCGCGCCCAGCAGGCCCAGCGGCTCGCCCGGGAGGCCATCGCCCGCGAGATGCACGACGTCCTCGCCCACCGCCTCACCCTGCTCAGCGTGCACGCGGGAGCCCTGGAGTTCCGCCCCGACGCCCCGCCCGAGCAGGTCGCCCGGGCCGCCGGCGTCATCCGCGACAGCGCCCACGAGGCGCTCCAGGACCTCCGGGAGATCATCGGGGTGCTGCGCGCGCCCGGCGAGGGCGGTGAGGGGGACCGCCCCCAGCCGACCCTGGCCACCCTCGACGAGCTCGTCGCCGAGTCCCGCGCCGCCGGGGCGAAGGTCGTCCTGGACACCACCGTCGACGACCCGGCCGCCGTCCCCACCGCCACCGGCCGCACCGTCTACCGGATCGCGCAGGAGGGCCTCACCAACGCCCGCAAGCACGCCCCGGGCACCGACGTCACCGTCACGGTGCGCGGCCGCCCGGGGGAGGGCCTGACCGTGGACATCCACAACCCCGCCCCCACGGGACCGGTCCCGCACGTCCCCGGATCCGGCCAGGGCCTCATCGGCCTCACCGAGCGCGCGACCCTCGCCGGCGGACGCCTCGACCACGGTCCCGCCCCCGACGGCGGCTTCATCCTCCACGCCTGGCTACCGTGGCCCCCATGACCATCCGGCTGCTCATCGTCGACGACGACCCCCTGGTCCGCGCGGGACTCACCCTGATGCTCGGCGGCGCCGACGACATCGACATCGTCGGGGAGGGCACCGACGGCAGGGACGTCCCCGACCTCGTCGCCCGGCTCGCCCCCGACGTCGTCCTCATGGACATCCGGATGCCGTACGTCGACGGCCTCACCGCCACCGAACGGCTCCGCGCCCGACCCGACGCGCCCCAGGTCCTCGTCCTCACCACCTTCCACGCCGACGAACACGTCCTGCGCGCCCTGCGGGCCGGGGCCGCCGGCTTCGTCCTCAAGGACACCCCGCCGACCGAGATCGTCGCCTCCGTACGCCGCGTCGCCTCCGGCGACCCCGTCCTCTCCCCGGCCGTCACCCGCCAGCTGATGACCCACGTCGTCGGCCACCAGGAGCAGCCGCGCCGCACCACCGCCACCGTCCGCCTCGCCGAACTCGCCGACCGGGAACGCGAGGTGGCGATCGCCATCGGCCGAGGCCAGTCCAACGCCGAGATCGCCGCCGCCCTGTACCTGAGCGTGCCGACGGTCAAGACCCACGTCTCACGCATTCTGGCCAAACTCGACCTCAACAACCGTGTCCAGATCGCCCTCCTGGTCCACGACGCGGGCCTCCTCGACGAGGACGGCCGATAGCCGCGATCCAGGGGGTGCCCGGCGGATCATGGCCGGGGCCGCGACGCCTGGCACGGCACCTCGCCGCGTTGCCGAAACGCCTGAATAGCTCCGCTATTGAGGCGCTTCGGCGCCTTGCGATGCACCGCACCAGACGCCGCGGCCTATCCGGCCCTGATCCGCCGGGCACCCCCTACGCTGGGACGATGTCCGTCATCGATCTGGGGGAGTACGGCGCGGACTTCACCGCGAACCCGTATCCCTACTACGCGAAGCTCCGCGAGAGCGGTCCCGTCCACCACGTCCGTATGCCCGACGGCTGGGAGTTCTGGCTCGTCGTCGGTCACGAGGAGGGGCGGGCCGCCCTCACCGACCCGCGGCTGGTCAAGTCGCCCTCGGTCATCGGCGTCACGCCGGTCGACGAGGAGGTCATCGGTCCCAACCTGCTCGCCGTCGACCCGCCGGACCACACCCGGCTGCGCAAGCTCGTCGCCCGGGAGTTCACCGCCCGACGGGTGGAGGCGCTGCGGCCGCGCGTCCAGGAGCTCGCCGACGAGCTCGTCGAAGCGATGGCCTCGGAACCGGCCGGCCGCGCCGACCTCGTGGACGCCTTCGCCTTTCCGCTGCCCATCACCGTCATCTGCGAGCTCCTCGGCGTTCCGGCGGCCGATCGCGACGCCTTCCGCCGCTGGTCGAACGAGCTGGTCGCGCCGGCGAGCGGCACGCCCGAGCGGGAGATCGTCGAGGGGTTCGGCGCGTACCTCAGCGAGTTGATCGAGGACAAGCGGGCGGCCGGGCCCGCCGACGACCTGCTGTCCGCCCTGATCGCCACCCGCGACGAGGACGGCGACCGGCTCTCCCTGCCCGAACTGCGCGCGATGGCCTACGTGTTGCTCATCGCCGGGCACGAGACGACCGTCAACCTGATCTCCAACACGATGCGCGCCCTCTTCGCCCACCCGGACCAACTCGCCGACCTGCGCGCCGACTTCGGACTCATCGACGGGGCCGTCGAGGAAGGGCTGCGCTACGACGGTCCGGTGGAGACCAGCACCTTCCGGATCGCCAAGGAGGCGACCGCGGTCGGCGGCACGGAGATCCCCGCCCACGCGCCGGTCTTCGTCTCCCTCGCGGGCGCCGACCGCGACCCGGCGCGCTTCCCCGCACCGGACCGCTTCGACATCCGCCGCGAACCGCGCGGCCACCTCGCCTTCGGGCACGGCCTGCACTACTGCCTCGGCGCACCGCTCGCCCGCCTCGAAGGCGCCATCGCGATCCGGACACTCCTGGAGCGCTTCCCCCGGCTGGAACTCGACCCCGAAGCCGCTCCCTGGGAGTGGATGCCCGGCCTCCTCATCCGCGGCGTCCGCCGCCTGCCCGTCCGGTGGTGACCCCGGCAACCCTCTAGCCCCGACAACCCTCTGGCTCGGCCACCTGGCCGCCCGGCCCCCTACGACGCGATCTCGTCCAGGCGGACCGGGCGGCCCTCGCGCCGTGAGCGTTCGCAGGCCTCCGCGATGCGGAGGGCCTCCAGGGCCTCCCGCCCGTCGCAGGGGTTCGGGGCCTCGCCCCGGACCAGGCGTACGAACGCGTCCAGTTCGGCCTCGTACGCCGGAGCGAACCGTTCCAGGAAGCCCGTCCACGGCTTGACCGGGGCCGCCGGGCCCGTCGGCTCCACCGAGGTGAGGGGGGTCCGGTCGTCCAGGCCGACCGCGATCTGGTCGTGCTCGCCCGCCAGCTCCATCCGTACGTCGTACCCGGCGCCGTTGCACCGGGTCGCCGTCGCCACCGCCAGCGTGCCGTCGTCCAGGGTGAGCACCGCCGCCGCCGTGTCCACGTCGTCCGCCTCGCGGAACATCGCGGGACCCGCGTCCGAGCCGGTCGCGTACACCGAGACGACCTCCCGCCCGGTCACCCATCGCAGTATGTCGAAGTCGTGCACCAGACAGTCCCGGAAGAGGCCCCCGGAGAGCGGCAGGTACGCGGCGGGCGGCGGGGCCGGGTCCGAGGTCGCCGCCCGTACGGTGTGCAGCCGGCCGAGCCGCCCGGACCTGACCGCCTCCCGGGCCGCCGCGTACCCGGCGTCGAAGCGGCGCATGAAGCCGAGCTGGAGCTCCGTACCCGCCGACTCGACCGCCCGCAGCGCCCCGAGCGTGCCCGGCACGTCCAGGGCGATGGGCTTCTCGCAGAAGGCGGGCAGCCCGGCGCCCGCCGCGCGGGCGATCAGCTCGGCGTGGGCGGCGGTGGCCGAGGCGATGACGACGGCGTCGAGCGCGTGGTGGTCCAGGAGGGCGTCGACGCTCGGCGCCGGCTCCGCGCCGATCGCCCCGCCCACCCGCGCCGCCCGCTCGGCATCCGCGTCCGCCACCACCAGCGACTCGACCTCCGGGTGGCGGGCGAGCGCGCCCGCGTGGAAGGCCCCGATACGACCCGTTCCGATCAGTCCGATACGCATGGCCCCAAGGTGGTGCCGGACCGGGACCCTGTCAAGGATTTGTCAGGACAATCGGACTTCACCACTTCCTGTCATCATCTCCTCGGGCTACGCTCCCGTCCGTGTCCAAGCAGCCCCCGCCCGCCGAGCCGCCACACCTCTCCGTGGACCGCACCAGCCCGGTCCCGCTCTACTACCAGCTCGCCCGGCAGCTGGAAGCGGCCATCGAGAACGGCTCCCTGGCCCCCGGCAGCCTGCTCGGCAACGAGATCGACCTCGCCACCCGCCTGGGCCTGTCCCGGCCCACCGTTCGGCAGGCCATCCAGTCCCTGGTCGACAAGGGGCTCCTGGTCCGCAGGCGCGGCGTCGGCACCCAGGTCGTGCACAGCCAGGTCCGCCGCCCGCTGGAGCTCAGCAGCCTCTACGACGACCTGGAGGCGGCCGGCCAGAGCCCCGCCACCCGGGTCCTCGTCGACCGCGTCGAACCCGCCGCCGCCCCGGTCGCGGCGGCCCTCGGCGTACCGGAGGGCAGCGACGTCCGGTACGTGGAGCGGCTCCGTACGGCGCACGACGAGCCGATGGCGTACCTGCGCAACCACCTTCCGGCCGGGCTGCTCGACCTGGACACGGGCCGACTGGAGGCGACCGGCCTCTACCGGCTGATGCGCGGCGCCGGTATCACTCTGCACAGCGCCCGCCAGAGCGTCGGCGCCCGCGCCGCCACGGCCGCCGAGGCCGAACTGCTCGCCGAGGAGGAGGGAGCACCGCTGCTCACCATGGAACGCACCACCTTCGACGACACGGGCCGCGCCGTCGAGTTCGGCTCCCACCTCTACCGGGCCTCGCGGTACTCCTTCGAGTTCCAGCTCCTGGTCCGCCCCTGACCCGCCACCGACCGCTCATGACCAGTCATGACCCAGTCATGACCCACTGAAGTCCGCGCGATCCCCATGACCGATACTGCAATGCACGCAGAAGGACACAAAGGAGGGCACGGCCTCGTGACCAGGGTTCGGACAGGAGGGGTACGCGCCGCAGTCGGCGCCGTGCTCGCGGTGGCGCTCACCGCCGCACTCGCGGGGTGCAGCAGCACCGGCGGGAAGCGCGCGGAGGACGCCCGCAAGGCGGCCGCGGCCCAGGGGAAGGCGGCCGTGAACACCCCCCGGTGGACCTTCGCCATGGTGACCCACTCGGGCGACGGCGACACCTTCTGGGACATCGTCCAGAACGGCGCCGAGCAGGCCGCCGTCAAGGACAACATCAACTTCCTCTACGCCCACAGCGACGAGGCGCAGCAGCAGGCCCAGCTCATCGACTCGTACATCGCGAAGGGCGTCGACGGCCTCATCGTCACGCTCGCCAAGCCCGACGCGATGAAGACGGCCGTCGAGAAGGCGGTCAAGGCCGGCATCCCGGTGATCACCGTGAACTCCGGCTCCGAGCAGTCCAAGGCCTTCGGGGCGCTCACCCACATCGGCCAGGACGAGACCGTCGCGGGCGAGGCGGTCGGCGACGAGCTGGACGAGCGCGGGAAGAAGAAGGCCCTGTGCATCCTGCACGAGCAGGGCAACGTCGGCCACGAGCAGCGCTGCGCCGGAGCGAAGAAGACCTTCGACGGCGAGATGGTGAACCTGTACGTCGACGGCACCAACATGCCCGACGTCCAGGCCTCCATCGAGGCCAAGCTCCAGTCGGACCCGGCCATCGACTCCGTCGTCACCCTCGGCGCGCCCTTCGCGGACGCCGCCGTCCAGGCGAAGAAGACCGCGGGATCCGCGGCCGAGATCGACACCTTCGACCTCAACGCCAAGGTCGCCACCGGGCTCTCCTCCGGCGCCCTCGGCTTCGCCGTGGACCAGCAGCCCTACCTCCAGGGCTACGAGGCCGTCGACCTGCTCTGGCTGTACAAGTACAACGCCGACGTCCTCGGCGGCGGGAAGCCGGTCCTCACCGGCCCGCAGATCATCACCAAGGAAGACGCCGCCGCGCTGAAGGGCTACACGGAGCGGGGCACCCGATGAGCGGGATCGCCCCGACGGGAGACGGCATCGACCACGTCGACGAGCGGCTGCTGCGGACCTCTCCGCTGAAGAAGCTCCTCGCCCGGCCCGAGCTCGGCTCGATCGTCGGCGCGATCGCCCTCTTCGTCTTCTTCTCGATCGTCGCCGACAGCTTCCTGAAGGCGTCCAGCCTGGGCACGGTCCTCTACGCGGCCTCCACCCTCGGCATCATGGCGGTACCCGTCGCGCTGCTGATGATCGGCGGCGAGTTCGACCTCTCGGCGGGCGTCCTGGTCACCAGCTCGGCGCTGATCTCGTCGATGGTCAGCTACCAGATGACCGCGAACGTCTGGGTCGGCGTCGGCGTCTCGCTGCTCGTCACCCTCGCCATCGGCGTCTTCAACGGCGTCATGCTGACCCGCACCAAGCTCCCGAGCTTCATCATCACCCTCGGCACCTTCCTGATGCTGACCGGTCTGAACCTCGGCTTCACCAAGCTCATCAGCGGCACGGTCTCCACGAAGTCGATCGCCGACATGGAGGGCTTCTCCTCGGCGAAGAAGCTCTTCGCCTCGCAGCTGACCATCGGCGGCGTCGATCTGAAGGTCACCATCCTGTGGTGGATCGGCCTGGTCGCGGTCGCCACCTGGATCCTGCTGCGGACCCGCTTCGGCAACTGGATCTTCGCCGTCGGCGGCGGCGCCGACGCGGCCCGCGCGGTCGGCGTCCCGGTCCACCGGACCAAGATCGGCCTCTACATGGGCGTGGCCTTCTGCGCCTGGATCTCCGGCCAGCACCTGCTCTTCTCCTTCGACGTCGTCCAGTCGGGCGAGGGCGTCGGGAACGAGCTGATCTTCATCATCGCGGCCGTCATCGGCGGCTGCCTGATCACCGGCGGCTACGGCTCCGCCATCGGCTCGGCGGTCGGCGCCTTCATCTTCGGCATGACCAGCAAGGGCATCGTGTACGCGGAGTGGAACCCGGACTGGTTCAAGTTCTTCCTGGGAGCGATGCTCCTGCTCGCGACGCTGCTGAACGCCTGGATCCGCAGGCGCGTGGAGGCAACCAAATGACCACCCCCGAGCCCACCGCCCCGGCCCCCGCGCTCGTCGAGCTCGACGACGTCAGCAAGTTCTACGGCAACATCCGCGCCCTCGAAGGGGTCTCCCTGGAGGTCCACGCGGGCGAGATCACCTGCGTCCTCGGCGACAACGGCGCCGGCAAGTCCACCCTCATCAAGATCGTCGCGGGGCTTCACCGGCACGATTCCGGCACCTTCCGCATCGAGGGCGAGGAGGTCTCCCTGGCCAACCCGCGCGAGGCGCTCGACCGCGGCATCGCCACCGTCTACCAGGACCTGGCCGTCGTCCCCCTCATGCCGGTCTGGCGGAACTTCTTCCTCGGCTCCGAGCCCACACGGGGCAAGGGCCCCTTCAAGCGCCTCGACGTCGAGCTGATGCGGGAGACGACCCGTACCGAACTGCTCCGCATGGGCATCGACCTGCGCGACGTCGACCAGCCCATCGGCACCCTCTCCGGCGGCGAGCGCCAGTGCGTGGCCATCGCCCGGGCGGTCCACTTCGGCGCCAAGGTCCTGGTCCTGGACGAGCCGACCGCCGCGCTCGGCGTCAAGCAGTCCGGAGTGGTCCTGAAGTACGTGGCCGCCGCCCGTGACCAGGGCCTCGGCGTGGTCCTCATCACCCACAACCCGCACCACGCCTATCTCGTCGGCGACCGGTTCGTCCTGCTCAAGCGCGGAGTCATGGCGGGCAGCCACACCAAGAGTTCGGTCACCCTGGACGAGTTGACCCGGCAGATGGCGGGCGGCAGCGAGCTGGACGACCTCCGGCACGAGCTGGAGCGCCCACAGGCCTAGTCGGCGAGACACCCCCTAGGTCCTGTCCGGCGGATCAGGGGCGGACAGGCCCTGGTGACCCGCCCGCTCGCTCCGTCACGGCCCTCCTACACCGCACCTGGCAGAATCGAGCCGATGAGTACCTACCGCGACCTCTCCCACCGCGGCGCCGCCCGGGCCACGGTGCTGCGGACCGTCGGCACCCGGGAACGGCGCTCCCACCTGACCGCGCCCCGGGTGCCCACCGTCGGCATCGACATCGGCGGTACGAAGGTCATGGCCGGGGTCGTCGACGCGGACGGCACGATCCTGGAGAAGGTACGGACCGAGACGCCGGACAAGTCCAAGAGCCCCAAGGTCGTCGAGGACACCATCGTCGAGCTGGTCCTGGACCTCTCCGACCGGCACGACGTGCACGCCGTCGGCATCGGCGCGGCCGGCTGGGTCGACGCCGAACGGGCCACCGTCCTCTTCGCCCCGCACCTCGCCTGGCGCAACGAGCCGCTGCGCGACTCCCTCCAGTCCCGGCTCGCCGTGCCCGTCATGGTCGACAACGACGCCAACACGGCCGCCTGGGCCGAGTGGCGCTTCGGCGCCGGGCGCGGCGAGGACCACCTCGTCATGATCACGCTCGGCACCGGCATCGGCGGCGCGATCCTGGAGGACGGCCGGGTCAAGCGCGGCAAGTACGGGGTGGCCGGCGAGTTCGGCCACATGCAGGTCGTCCCCGGTGGTCACCGCTGCCCCTGCGGCAACCGGGGCTGCTGGGAGCAGTACAGCTCCGGAAACGCTCTGGTCCGTGAGGCCAAGGAGCTGGCGCTCGCGGACTCCCCGGTCGCGTACGGCATCATCGAGCGGGTCAAGGGCAACGTCCCGGACATCACAGGACCGCTCATCACCGAGCTGGCCCGCGAGGGCGACGCCATGTGCGTCGAGCTCCTCCAGGACATCGGCCAGTGGCTGGGCGTCGGCATCGCCAACCTGGCCGCCGCCCTGGACCCCTCCTGCTTCGTCATCGGCGGGGGCGTCAGCGCCGCCGACGACCTGCTGATCGGCCCGGCCAGGGACGCCTTCCGGCGCCACCTCACCGGCCGGGGATACCGCCCCGAGGCCCGCATCACCAAGGCCCAGCTGGGCCCCGAGGCCGGTATGGTCGGCGCGGCCGACCTCGCCCGGCTCGTCGCCCGCCGCTTCCGCCGCGCCAACCGCCGCCGCGTCGAGCGCTACGAACGGTACGAGCGGTACGCCCAGGTCCTCCGGGCCGCCACCGAACCACGCACCTCTTCCCGCACCAACCAGGACCCGCCTTCATGACCGTCCCCTCCCCGACCACCTCTCCCGAACAGGGCACGAAGATGCCGGAGGACCGGCGGCACATGATCCGCCGTCGCTGGCTGACCGCGATCATCATCGTGCTGCTCGTCGGCATCCCCGCCGGGTACCTGATGATCTCCGCGGGTCAGAGCCGCGACAGCGGCCGCGACAAGGAGCGCGAGTCCTCGGCCACGGGCCTGAGCGACAACTGGCCCTCGCTGATGAAGCGCCGGGTCTTCGAGGTGCCGATCCCGCAGGGCAGCTCGAAGGTCGCCTACTTCGAGACCAGCAACTGGAAGACCAGCCGGCTGTACGTCCAGTTCACGACGACCGCGGGCCGCCTCGACGCCTTCCTGAACGGGGTCGGCTCCAGCCGCTCCGCGCTGACCTCCGGCACGGTCGCGGTGAGCGACCGCGACGCGGACATCGTGGGCTGGACCTTCCAGGCCGACCGTGTCTGGTCCTCCACCACGGTCACCCGCCCCAAGCCACGCCCCAGCCAGCACATCACCGTCGACCTCACGGACCCCGCGTCCCCCACGGTGTACGTGGTGTCCGCCACCACGCCCTGACGGGGCGCGCCCCCCCCCGCCGCTACAGGGCGGCGTCCGCTCGCGTCTCCTGGCCACCCGGGCTCGCGCCCGCGTCCGGCTTCCGCCGCTCGGCGCCGCCCGTCGGGACGCGTACCGTCGCGACGACGATCAGTGAGGCGACCGCCCCCAGCGCCGCCGCCACGACGAGCACCGCGTTCAGGCCGGACGCGAACGCCTCACGCACCAGCTGCGCCATGTGGGCGCGCTCACCTTCCGGGAAGGCGGCGATGATCGACCGGGCCTGTCCGCCGCTCAGAGCGGCGGCCGTCCCGTGCGGGTCCGGGACACCGCCGTCGGCCTTCAGCACCCGCTCGATCCGCGCCTGGAAGATCACGCCGAACACGGCGATCCCCAGGGCGAAGCCCAACTGGCGGAAGGTGTTGACCGCACCGCCCACCATGCCCGCGCGCTCCGGCGGGACCGTGGCCAGGGCCGCCGCCGACAGGCTCGGCGTCACGAGCCCGACCCCCAGACCGGCGACGACGAGCCCCGCCGCAAGGCTGCTGCCCGAAGACCCCGCGCCGAGGGTGGCCTGCATTCCGGAGCCCAGGGCGATGAGCGCGAGACCTCCGCCGATGGCCGCCCGGGGCGGCCAGGGGCCGAAGCGGCCCGCGAGCGCCGAGACGACGAACGCGGCGGCGCACATCGGCAGGATGTACAGACCCGCCTGGACGGGCTCGTATCCCAGTACGGACTGCATCCACAGCGACTCGAACAACAGATAGGCGAACGCGGCGCCCTGCAGGAACAGGGCGCTGATCATGATGCCGGTGAACGACGGCCGGCGGAACAGCGACAGATCGAGGACGGGGTGCTCGTGCCGCGTCTCGACCACGACGAAGAGGGCGAGGGCGACGGCCGCCGTCCCGAACAGGCCGAGCGTGAAGGGCGCCGCCCAGCTCTCGGAATGGGCGCGGATCAGCCCGAACGTGAGGGCCCCGCTCGCCACCGTGAAGGTGATCACGCCGAGGACGTCCGCACGCTGCCCGCCCCGGCCCTTGGCCTCGCGTACCGAGCGCAGCGTCATCACGACGGCGGCCAGGCAGACCGGCACGTTGACGAAGAAGATCCATCGCCAGTCCAGGTACTGGGTGAGGAGTCCGCCGACCATCGGCCCGGCCGCCGCGGCGACCGAGTTGGTGGCGCCCCACACGGCGAAGGCCACACCCCGGTCCCGGCCGCCGTAGTGCATGCCGAGCAGGGCGATCGTCGTACCGAACATCCCGGCGGCGCCCAGTCCCTGGACGGCCCGGGCGCCGATCAGCACCCCCGCGTTCGGGGCGAGCGCGCACACCACCGAAGCCCCGGTGAAGACGATCAGCCCGACGAGGTACACCTTCCTGCGGCCGATCCGGTCGGCGCGGGAGCCGACGCCGAGCAGCAGCGACGCCAGGGCCAGCGCGTAGACGTCGACCACCCACTCCAGATCGGAGAGCGTGGTGCCGAAGTCCGCCGCCATCGCGGGCAGCGCCACGACCACGATCGTGACGTCCAGCAGAAGCATGAAGGTGCCCAGACAGATCGCCGCCAAGGGCCACCACTTGCGCATCCGAACCTCTTCCCTGCCCGCCGCACCGAAGAGGTGCCCCCGGCGGGCCCATGATTCACGGCCGAGCGGCGATTCCCCTCAGGAACCGCGCGCCACGCCCGTCGCGTGGACCGCAGGGAGGTACGCCCAGGTCCGCCTGGAGGATCAGCGGTGGCAGGTCGGAACACTCGCTCATAACTTCGACATATGACCAAACGACAGATCGCCCTCCTGGCCTGCACCGTGGCTGTCATGGCCACGGGCCTCGGCGCAGCCGCCCCGACGGCCGACCACCGCACGGTGCACCGGGTGAAGCCCGGCGAATCGATCCAGAAGGCCGTGGACGCCGCGAAGCCGGGAGACACCATCGTCCTGTCTCGCGGCACCTACCGTGAGAGCGTCCGCATCACCACATCGAACCTGACCCTGCGGGGCTCGACCGTCTTCCCCACCGTCATCGCGCCCAGCAAGGCCGCCACCGACGACACCTGCGCCAAGGCCGGTCACGGCATCTGCGTGACCGGCAAGGACGGCAGCCCCGTCAAGGGCGTCACCGTGCGCTCCCTGACGCTCCAGGGCTTCGCCAAGAACGGCCTGTGGGCCTCGCGGACCGACCGCCTGAAGGTCCATCGGGTGACGGCCGAGAAGAACGGCAACTGGGGCATCGCCCTGGAGAGGTCCGTCCGCAGCGAGCTGACCCACAACGTCGCCCGGGACAACGCGGACGCCGGCCTGTTCGTGTCCAACACCACCGACACCGAGGCCGGGGCCGTCGACGCCGAGGGGACCCGGATCAGCCACAACCGCCTCTCCGGCAACCGGATCGGCCTCACGGTACGGCGCCTGCGGAACCTGACCGTCGACCGCAACGAGGCGACCGGGAACTGCGCCGCCGTGTTCGTGGTGGGCGACGAGTCCACGCCGCGCGCCGGGGCGATGAGCCTGCGCCGGAACTACATCCACTCCAACAACAAGCACTGCCCCAAGACGCCCCGACTGCCCTTCCTGCAGGGTTCGGGCATCGTCCTCACCGGCGCCGAGGAGACGCTGGTGGCGCAGAACCGGATCGAGGACAACGTGGGCACCTCGCCGCTGTCGGGCGGCATCGTGCTCTTCAAGAGCTTCGTCGGCGCCCTCAACGAACGCAACGAGATCCGCGACAACGTCGTCCTGCGCAACGGCTCGGCCGACCTGGCCAACCGGGACACCGGCAAGGGCAACACCTTCAGCGGCAACACCTGCGAGGTCTCGGAGCCCGCGGGCATGTGCTGAACGGTCGGATCCACTCCCTCACCCACGGCACGACTGCACAGACAAGGCGACAGATGACGACTGTTGATCCGGCTCCGCCGCCGCCCATGCGGCTGCGGGAACTCGTATTCGGGGCGGCGTGCGCCGCCGCCGTACGTGCGGCCGCCCGCCTGGGCCTGGCCGACGCCCTGGGCGACACGCCCATGACCGTGGAGGACCTGGCGGCGGCGGTCAAGACCCAGCCGCGGACCCTGCGCAGGCTGCTGCGCGCCCTGTCCTGCCAGGGCGTGTTCACCGAGCAGGCCGACGGCACCTTCGCGCACACGGAGATGTCCCGGCTGCTGCGCGAGGACGACCCGCAGAGCCTGCGGTACATCGCGCTGTGGTGCACCGAGCCGTGGACCTGGGACGTCTGGCCGAAGCTCGACGAGGCGGTGCGCTCCGGCCGCAACGTCTTCGAGGACGTGTACGAAAGGGAGTTCTTCGCGTACCTCAACGAGGACGCCCCCGAGTCCGCGTACGTCTTCAACCGGGCCATGACGACGTCGAGCCGGCAGTCGGCCCAGGACGTCGCCGACCTGCTGGATCTGCGGGGCGTGTCGTCGGTCGTGGACATCGGCGGCGGTCAGGGGCACGTCCTGGCGAGTCTGCTGGAGAAGTACCCCGACCTGCACGGCACGCTGCTCGATCTGCCGAGGGTGGTGGAGAACGCCGATCCGCGCCTGCGGGCGGACGGTCCGCTGGCCTCCCGGGTCCGTTTCGTGCCCGGCGACTGCCGTGACGACATCCCGGTCCAGGCGGATGTGTACATCATCAAGAACATCCTGGAGTGGGACGACGACAGCACCCGCAGGGCGCTCGCCAACGTCCGCGGCGCGGCGCGCCCCGGTGCCCGGGTCGTCGTGATCGAGAACCTCGTGGACGACACGCCGTCGATGAGGTTCACGACCGCCATGGACCTGCTGCTGCTGCTCAATGTCGGCGGTGCGAAGCACACCCGGCAGAGCATGGTCGAGCGGCTGACCGACGCGGGGCTCGTCATCGGCGAGATCCGCCCGGTCAACGCGTACCTGCACGCCTTCGAGTGCACCGTTCCCGCCTGAAGGAGGCGGACCCCGAAACCCGAGGCCGCCCGCTCCGCGTCGTTCGCGGGGCGGGCGGCCTCGGGTTTCGCTGCCGTGCGTCTCGGGATCAGGAACCCGCGTCGCGCTCCCAGCTGTAGAAGCACTGGGCCATGGCGTCCTTGGGGCTCCGCCACGTCTGCGGGTCGTACGCGCTGACGAACGCCGACAGTCGCTCGCTGGTGTCCCGGAACTCAGGGTGGCCGGTCAGCTTCGCGATGGCCGGCGCCGGGTCCTGGTCCGACTCGATGAGGTGCAGGTACACGTCGCCGAACTGGAACAGGCGACGCCGGGTGACGCCGACGAGGTGCGGGAGTTCGCCACGGTCGGAGGCGGCGAACACGTCGGCGATCG
Organism: Streptomyces sp. NPDC058579; assembly: GCF_042718575.1. NCBI lineage: Bacteria > Bacillati > Actinomycetota > Actinomycetes > Kitasatosporales > Streptomycetaceae > Streptomyces > Streptomyces sp. NPDC058579. Next base: position 7,066 of record NZ_JBHXPI010000035.1, on the reverse strand, counting down.
CCGGCGCCGAATCGGGCACCATGCGGGCGACGATCAGAGCGTGGTGCATCGAGCGTCCTTCCTGGGAGTGCGGGTGTGAGGGAGTGCGGGTGTACGCGACCGGGTGCGGCCGGGTGCGGTCAGCCGGGCAGGACCGAGGCGCTCCGGCGGTCGCGGGCGACCTGCTCGATGCGGTCCCGGATGAGGGCCATCTGCGTCTGGGAGTTGCGGTTGATGTTGTCGGTCATCCAGGCGTCGTCGACCGGGGCCTCGGGCTTCATCGCGAAGTCCTGCACCCAGCGCATGTGGACGCCGGCCGGTGTCTCCTCGTACTCCCACCGGATGTTCATGTGGTCGAACGGGCCGGTCTCGACGCGGCGGGCGCGGACGGTCCGCCCGGGGCGGTCGACGGTGCGCTCCGACACCCAGCTCCAGACCTTCCCGGACTCGTCCGGGTGCATGGTCAGGCGGAAGGTGGTGGAGTCGCCCTCGCGGGAGAGCACCTCGAGGGAGGCGTACTCGCTGAAGAGGTTGGGCCAGTTCTCGATGTCGTTGGTGATGTCCCACACGAGGTCGAGCGGGGCGTCGATGGTGATGCTGTTGTCAGTGCGACCGGACAACGTCAGACTCCCGTCTTGAGGGCGGTGTTGACCAGGGCGAGGAACTCGGCGGGCGTCTTGGAGCGCTCGGCGTCGGTGGGCAGAGCCACGCTGTACCGGTTCTCCAGCTCGCCGACGATCCCGAGCAGGCCGAGCGAGTCGACGCCGAGGGTGGCGAACGGCGCGTCCGGCGCCTTCTCCAGCTCGCGGGCGTCGACGGTGACCCCGGCCGACTGCTTCATCAGCGCGGCGAGTTCGTCGAAGGTCAGGGTGGTGGTGATCATCTGTGCTCTCCTTCCCGCCCGGTCCTACCGGGCGGAGTCGTCGCCGCGGCGCACGACCAGCGCCGCGTTGGATCCCATGAGTCCCCGGCTGAGGACGAGGGCCGTGCGCAGCTCGGCGGGGCGAGCGCGGGACATCACCAGATCGAGGTCGTGGCAGATGTCGAACACGTTGGGGGTGGGCGGAACCACGCCGTGCTCCATTGCGAAGACCGCGGCGACGGTGTCCAGGACGGGCGCCCCGCAGTAGGCACGGCCGATGCCCGTCTTGGGCGCCGTGACGGGAACGCGGGTCGCGTGTGCCCCGAGGGCGTCGGCGATCGCCAGCGCCTCGGCGCGGTCCGCCTCCGGTACGCCCAGGGCGTCGGCGAAGACGACGTCGATCTCCTCGGGGGCGCACCCGGCCTCGTCGAGCGCGACGCGAATGGCGCGGGCGAGTCCCTCCCGGGACTCCTTCCAGCGGGAGGCGCCGGTGAACGTGGCGCCGTGGCCGGCCACGACGGCCCGGACGGCCGCTCCCCGGTCGCGGGCGCGGGACTCGTCCTCCACGACGAGCATCGCGCCGCCCTCCGCGGGGACGAAGCCGCAGGCCCCTTCGGTGAAGGGCCGGTAGGCGCGCTCCGGGTCCTCGACGGTGCTGAGCTCCGGGTATCCGAGCTGGCACACCATCGAGTACGGGGCGAGGGGCGCCTCCGCCGCTCCGACGACGACCGCACCGGTCCCGCGCCGTACGGCCCGGGCGGCGTGGGCGATCCCGTCCAGGCCGCCCGCCTCGTCGCTCGCGACCACCCCGCACGGTCCCTTGAACCCGCTCCGGATGGAGATCTGGCCGGTGCTCGCGGCGTAGAACCAGGCGATGGACTGGTACGGGCCGACGAACTTGGATCCCTGGCCCCAGAGCTTCTGGAGCTCTCGCTGGCCGAACTCGCCGCCGCCCGAACCGGCCGCGGTGACGACGCCGATCGAGAAGGGCTCCTCCGGGTCGTCGAGGCCGATGCCGGCGTCGTCGAGGGCGAGCTGGGCCGCGGCCATCGCGTAGTGGCTGAAGCGGTCGGTCTGGACGAGGAAGCGCTCCTCGATCAGGGCGGATGCGTCGAAGCCCCGGACCTCGCCCGCGACCTTGAGCGGCAGGTCCTGGCAACCCTCACGGGTGATCAGGTCCAGTACGCCAAGCCCTTCCCGGACGGACTTCCAGTACGCGTCGGCCCGCAATCCGTTGGGGGCGATCACACCGATTCCGGTGACGACCGCCCGCCGTGGGCGCTCAGTGCTCATCGTGTCCTCCCGCCCGGCCCCGTCAGGAGGACCGCGGACTGGAAGCCGCCGAATCCGCTGCCCACGGAGAGCACGTTCCTGAGCTTCCGGGAGCGGGCGGTGCGCGGCACGTAGTCCAGGTCGCACTCGGGGTCGGGGGTCTCGTAGTTCGCCGTCGGAGGTACCACCTGGTGCTTCAGCGCGAGGACGCAGGCGGCCACCTCGATCGCGCCGATCGCGCCCAGCGAGTGCCCCACCATGGATTTGATGGAGCTCATGGGCGTGTCGTAGGCGTGCGCCCCCAGGGACAGCTTCACGGCGGCGGTCTCGTGCCGGTCGTTCTGCCGGGTGCCCGAGCCGTGCGCGTTGACGTAGTCGATCAGCGTGGGGTCGAGCCGGGCCTGGTCGAGGGTGGAGTCGATCGCCCGGGACATCTCGAGCCCCTCGCCGGTCAGACCGGTCATGTGGTACGCGTTGCCGAAGGTGGCGTAGCCGCCGATCTCGCAGTAGATGTGCGCACCGCGGGCCCTGGCGTGTTCGTACTCCTCCAGGACGAGCACGGCCGCGCCTTCGCCCATGACGAAACCGTTGCGGTTGTTGTCGAAGGGCCTGGAGGCGTGCTCCGGGTCGTCGTTGTCGGGCGACGTGGCCTTGATGGCGTCGAAGCAGGCCATGGTGATCGGGGATATCGGGGAGTCCGACGCGCCCGCTATGCAGACGTCCGCCCGGCCTTCCTCGATGGTGTGGAAGGCGTAGCCGACGGCGTCGAGGCCGGAGGTGCAGCCGGTGGAGACGGTCTGCACCGGGCCGCGGGCGCCGAACTGTTCTGCCACGACGGAGGCGAGCGTGCTCGGCGAGAACGCCAGGTGCAGCTTGGCGTCGGCCGCGCGGTGGTCCACGTCCCACCGTCGCCCGCCCTCGCTGACCAGGACGTAGTCGTGTTCGAGCCGGGTGGTGCCGCCGACGGCGCTGCCCAGGGAGACGGCCACGCGCCAGGGGTCCTCGGCGTCGGTGTCGAGTCCGGAGTCGCGGACGGCCTCGTCGGCGGCGACGACGGCGAACTGGATGTACCGGTCGGCGTGGAGGCTCAGCTCCGGGTCGAGGCCGTGGTCCGCCGGGTCGAATTCGCACTCGGCGGCTATGCGGGAGCGCAGCCCGGCCGGGTCGAACAGGGTGATGCCGCGGGTCGCTGTACGGCCGGCGGCGAGGAGGTCCCAGAACGCCTTCGCTCCGGTGCCGCCCGGAGCGACCACACCGATACCGGTGACGGCCACTCGCCGGGTCACTCGATGGCCCCGCTTCGCTCGGACACCTGTCCCGGGTCGCCCACGGTCAGGTGCGGGCCCGCGGCGGCGAGCTCGGCCTCGTCGGCGCCCTCCGTGTCGACGTGGCCGAGGCTCGGCCGGGGTGCGAGCGGGCCCAGGTGGAAGACCATGCGGGCCTCCACGTCGCCCACGTTGCGGAAGCGGTGCCGCATGTCGATCGGGATCAGGAGCCCGTGATCGGGCTTGAGGACGTACGTGTCGCCGTCCAGATCCACTTCCAGCGCGCCCGAGACGACGTACACGAACTCCTCGGAGTACGGGTGGTAGTGCTCGCCGATGCGCTCGCCCGGTTGAACGATGGCCAGTCCCATGAAGCCGCTGGTGGAACCCACCGTGGCCGGTGTGAGCATGGCCCGCAGGTCACCTCCGCGCCTGCGGTTGGGTTCCGTCTCGTCGAGGCTCACGATGCGTGGACGCTGCTTGAGCATGGTTGGTACCTCCGGATGTGGCAGTGACGTGCTGGGAGCGACTGCGACGGGGGCCGTGACCGGCCGTCAGGAATCCGCCGAGCGGTCGGTGACGGGCAGCATGTCGGCGTGCGACAGGAGCCGGTTGATGTTGCGCTCCGACTTCAGGGAGCCCTCGACGCCGATGGCGGCGCCGTCGAGGAGGAGTTCCAGCTCCGCGGCCTTGCGGGAGCCCTTGAGCCCGAGGGAGGCGACGGGGTCGAGGTCGAGTTCGCCCGTGATGTCGATGAGGCGCACCACGATGTCGTCGCGCTGGAACACGGTGCTGCCGTACACCGGGCTGTCCGGGTCGTCCGCGGCGGCCCGGTCCTGCTGGGCGAGCAGCCGGGCCAGCTCCATCCCGCTGCCTTCCTTGGCCGGGTAGTACAGCGCGTGCCGTCGCAGCCCGTCCGGGGCCGGCCGGCTGGACACCACGTGCTGGACGGCCGGGAGCGCGGCCCGGGTGAAGAACACCCGTGCCGACTCGGGGTCGGTCAGGTCCCGGTCCTGCTCCAGGTACGGGTTGATGGCCTCCTCGACCGCTCGTACCTCGGGTTGACGGGCGACGTGCCGCAGCGCCGCGAGGAGGTCGCCCTCCACCTCCACGGCCCGCACGACGCGATTGCCGTGCATGAAGAGGGAGGTACGGCGCAGCCGGGTGTTCTCGTCGACCTGGGCCCGGGGCGACTCGTACCCGGACAGGAGCTCCGCCACCTTCGACTCGGAGCCCGGCTTGACGGTGAAGGTGAGGGCGTGGCGTGCCACACCGTCACCCACGCGGGCGGCCACCTGCGTGCTCGCCGGCGCCGCGGCCCGCGAGGCAGACCGGCCGGGACCGGTCTCCCGGAGGATGCTGTAGCGCATCGAACGGGTGTCCCGGACGCAGCTGTGCATCGGCTTGACCGTTTGGACGTGCTCCTCGCTGTTCACCCACGCGAGGAACGGCGGAGCGCTCTCCCACTCGCTGGTGATGAGCCACTGCGAGGGGTTCTCGATGGACTGGCAGAGCTGGTCACTGATGTGACCGGGAACGGAGGCGACCTGCTTGCGCATGAGCTCGTACGCGTCAAGGAACTGCTGCTGAGCTCCTTCGTACAGGTCGAGCAGGAGGATGACTCGCAGCTTGGAGCCGTCGAAGGCCGACTGCGAGATGCGTCCCGAGGGGGCCATCCGGCACACCTCTTCTCTTTTCGGTGGGGGCGGGAACGAGTTACGTGACCGACACGCCGGAGTCGTGATGTGTCGATCGTTGACAGGAGCACCGCGAGGGCGCGAGCCCGAGAGAGCGGACGAGTGAACCGCGTGCCATCCGGGTGCCCCCGGCACGCGGACACGCCCCCGAAGGGCTTGAATCTGGATCCCATCCCCGACTCGCGTCGTAGGACGCCGGGAGACGAACAATGAACCGATTCGACGTGACCGGCGAAGCAGCAGGTCACCGCACGCCCGTACTCATCGTCGGCGGCTCGCTGGTGGGCCTGTCCACCTCGCTGTTCCTGGGGCGTCTCGGAGTGCCGCACACCCTGGTCGAGCGCCACTCGGGCACCTCGATCCACCCGCGCGGCCGCGGCAACAACGTGCGCACGATGGAGCTGTTCCGCTCGGCCGGGGTCGCGGAGTCCATCCAGGAGGCCGCGTCGGTCCTGGCGGACAACGGCGGCATCCTGCAGACGCCGAGCCTGGTGGGCGATGTCGGCGAGTGGCTGTTCAAGGAGATCGACCCCGGCGGCGGTCTCGCCCGCTTCAGCCCCGCCGGGTGGTGCCTGTGCAGCCAGAACGATCTCGAACCGGTGCTGCGCGAGCGCGCGGGGGAGCTGGGCGGGGATCTGCGGTTCTCGACGGAGCTGATGTCGTTCGAGCAGGACGCCGAAGGGGTCACCGCACAGGTCAAGAGCCGCGACACCGGCGAGCACACCACCATCCGCGCGGACTATCTCGTCGCGGCGGACGGCCCGCGCAGCCCGGTTCGCGAGCTGCTCGGCATCGGGCAGAACGGTCCGGGCGACCTGTTCCACAACGTGAGCGTCACCTTCGTCTCCCGCGGCCTCGCGGACGTCGTCGGCGACCGGCGCTTCATCGTCTGCTACCTGACGAACCCGGAGGCCGACGGGGCCCTGCTGCCGGTCGACAACCGGGAGCGCTGGGTGTTCCACGCTCCTTGGCACCCCGAACACGGCGAGACGCTCGAGGAGTTCACCGACGAGCGGTGCGCGGAACACATCCGGCGGGCCGTCGGCGTGCCGGACCTCGATGTGGAGATCACGGGCCGAGCTCCCTGGCACGCGGCCGAGCGGGTCGCCGAACGGTACGCGGACGGCCGGGTGTTCCTCGCCGGCGACTCCGCCCACGAGATGCCGCCGACCGGGGCGTTCGGCTCCAACACCGGTATCCAGGACGCGCACAACCTCGCCTGGAAGCTCGCCGCCGTACTGGGCGGCTGGGCCGGCCCCGGTCTGCTCGCGTCCTACGACGCGGAGCGCCGGCCGGTGGCCGAGGCGACGAGCGCCCGCGCCTCGTCGCGGTCGGTCGAACACAGCCACCCCGGGTACGTCCCCGGCCCCGGAGCCGACAGCCCCAAGGGAAGGAAGGGCGGCCTGCTCAACGAGGTGCTCGGTTACCGCTATCCGCAGGGCGCCGTCCTGGGCGCGGACCGGACGCTGCCGGTCGTGTCCGACGGACTGCGGCTTACGGGCGAACCCGGGAGCCGGGCACCCCACGTGTGGCTGAACCGCGCCGGTACCCGGGTCTCCACCCTCGACCTGTACGAGCGGTCCCTGGTGCTCCTGAGTGCCGAAGGCGGCGCCGGCGGCTGGCACACCGCGGCGACACGCGTCGGGCGAGAGCTGTCGGTGCCGCTCGACTCGTACCGGATCGGCGACGGGCCCGACGCGGAGCTCGCCCCCGAGAGCGAAACGGACTGGGCGGAGGCCCACGGCGTCACCAGGGACGGCGCGGTCCTCGTCCGCCCCGACGGGTTCGTCGCGTGGCGGTCCGAGGGGGCGTCGGAGGATCCCGGAGCGGCGTTGGAGCAAGCCCTCACGGCGATCCTGGGCCGGGGCTGACCGCTTTCCGGTGACAGGCCCTAGCTGTATTGACCCGCAGGGTTGTTGACGCGGCTGATGGGCGGGTGTCCGTCGAGTGCGGTGTGGCAGCGGTGGTGGTTGTAGGTGTGGAGGAAGGCT